>JAIERI010000246.1 GCA_019747015.1 Xanthobacteraceae bacterium | reverse complement strand
AGGATTTTTCCTCGGCGGTCTTCTGAGCCGACTCAGGCTTACTTGGCGCTGGTGTCACCATGGGTACCGGATCGGGCCGGATTTGCGGTTCACCCTTGGCTTCCGTCTTGGCGTCGACCTTGGCGGCCTCAGACGGCGTAGGACGAGCTGAAGGCTCAACTTTCGGTTCTAGTTTAGCTGCAGAAACCGGCGGCTTCTTCTTGTCAAATTTAGATTTTTTACCCTTTTGCTCGCCCTCGGTCGGGGCAGCTTCGCTTCCCGTTGGTGGCACCGCCCCCGGAGGGATATTTTCAAGATCGTCGACGTCCGGACGGCTGGCCTCGCGGGTGCGTCGCTCGGGCTTGGGCCTCTGTTCGGGCTTGGCCTCGACCGCCGCCGGGGGCTTGGGTTCGGCTGGCTTGCTTTCGAAAAGCCTGCCTCCGAAAACGCCGTCGAGCAGCTTATTTTCGGAAGGCTTGCTTTCAGGGGGTTTGACCTCTGGCCCGGTGCCCGCCCGAGCTTCCTTGCCCTGCTTGGTCAGATTGTCGCCGCCAAGACGCGTATCGGTGGCGCCATTGGAAAGCACATAGGCGCTCAGCATCGCCGCCATGTCGGTGCTGGTGGTGTAGTGCTGGCGCAGGAAGGCGGCCAGCGACCCGGGGGGCACCGTCTTCGACAATCCGCGCGCGCTTTTGTGGCAGAGCGAACAGGTTTGGGTGAAAATCTGGGAGGGGGTCTTGCCAGCCTCCAGGTTCTGAGCCCCAGCCGGGCTTGCGAGACAACCGGTTAGAAGCGCCGCAGCCGCCGAAATGAGCTTTCGGCTCAACATCCGTCATTCTCCAGAATCTTTTAAGCCGGGGGCACTGGCGCGCCCGCCTGAACATGGGATCGCGCGTCACCATTAACGGATTATCGCACGAATGGAAGCGCGCAGATTTCGCAACTGCGTGAGGCTAAATTGCGGAACGGCTCTGCTTCTGGCGCATTGCCAAAATCGGCGTTTGGCGCAAATCTTATCCTAGAGGCCTCCGTTAGCACGGGCCGCCGTACGGGCTGCGGCCGGTATTCATGTCTTCAGCCGTGCCCGCGAAAACCGTGGATCGTGGCAATGCACTATCTACTGAAACTTTTCCTGAGCCGGTTTATCCGCACCGGCTCTATTACCTTCATCACCAGCGACGGCCGATCTTTTACTTGCGGCGACAGCACCGGCGAGCCGGTTGCCGCGCGCTTCGTCACAGCCGCCGCCGAATGGCGCTTCCTCCTCGATCCTGAACTCGCCTTGGGCGAAATCTACACCGATGGTCTGTTTGTGATGGAGAAAGGCTCGATCGCAGATCTGCTCGCAATCGGACTGGCGCAGCCTTTCGTGATGCCACGCTGGGTCAAGCTGATCGACTTCCTGCGTTTTATGATGAGAGGCTGGCATCAGTTCAACACACTGACCCGTGCGCAACGCAACATCTCAAGCCATTACGATCTCGACGGGCGGCTGTATTCGCTCTTCCTCGACGCCGACAAGCAATACAGCTGCGCCTATTTCGAGACACCCGACTCCACTCTAGACGACGCCCAGCTCGCCAAAAAACGCCATATCGCTGCGAAGCTGCTGGTCCGTCCCGGCTACCGGGTGCTGGACATCGGTTCTGGCTGGGGTGGCCTTGGCCTGTATCTAGCGGAGATCACCGGCGCGGATGTGACCGGTGTGACGCTGTCACAGGAGCAGCTTCAAGTCTCCAATGCGCGCGCCGGCGAAAAGAACCTCACCCAAAGCGCAAGGTTCGTATTGCAGGACTACCGGATCATTCCCGGACCGTTCCAGCGCATCGTATCGGTCGGAATGTTCGAACATGTCGGTGTGGACTATTACGAGACCTTCTTCCGGCGCTGTGCCGAACTGATGACCGATGATGGCGTCATGCTGTTGCATGCAATCGGCCGCCCCGAAGGCCCCGGCATCACCAACCCCTGGATCGCCAAATATATATTCCCTGGCGGCTATATCCCCGCCCTCTCCGAAGTCCTGCCCTCCATCGAACGTTCGGGGCTGTTGGTGGAGGACATCGAAATCCTGCGCCTTCATTATGCCGAGACTTTGAAGGCCTGGCGCGAACGGTTCCTGGCGCGCCGGGAGGAAGCCGCGCGGCTCTATGACGAACGCTTTGTACGGATGTGGGAATTTTATCTCGCGGTCTCCGAGATGAGCTTCCGCAAGCAGAATGTCATGGTGTTCCAGATCCAGCTCAGCAAACGGCAGGATGTCGTTCCGATCACTCGCGATTACATCACCGCCGAAGAGCAGCGGCTGCGCGGCGTCGAGGCGGCCAAAGGGCCCCGGCTGCGGATGGCGGGCGAGTAAGCCCGTCAAGCACCAATCACAACAATCTCCCCACCCCGATTACCGCATGTGTGAATCGTGTATAAAAAAAGTTGCCGCTTTCGCGGCCTTGGGCACGAGTGCCAGATACGCGCCCTGCATTCGCCACCATGAAAGCGCACCCAACAGACATGGCCATTACCGATTCGAATATCGTGAAGCTCGCACCCGATGCCGGCACACCGGCCTATCGGACCGCTCCTCACAATATCGAGGCTGAACAAGCCCTGCTCGGCGCCATTCTGGTCAACAACGATGCGTTCTATCGCGTCTCGGACTTCCTCGAGCCGAAACATTTCTATGAGGCCATCCACCAGGTGATCTTCGAGACCGCCGGCAGCATCATCCGCGCCGGCAAGGTCGCTACACCCGTGACGCTAAAAACTTTCCTGCCTGCGGAGACCGACCTCGGCGGCATGACCGTGGCGCAATATCTCGCCCGTCTTGCCGCCGAAGCGACCACCATTATCAACGCGCAGGACTATGGCCGCACCGTCTATGAGCTTGCGCTGCGCCGCGATCTGATCCGGATCGGCGAAGACATGGTCAATGTCGCGTTCGACGCGCCGGTAGACTTCGCGCCCCGCGCGCAGATCGAGGATGCCGAGCGCAGGCTTTACGAACTCGCCGAGAGCGGCCGCTATGATGGCGGCTTCCAGAAGTTCGGTAACGCGCTGACCGTTGCGATCGACATGGCCGCTAAGGCTTTCGAGCGCGACGGCAATCTCTCCGGTCTGGCATCGGGCCTGCGCGACATGGACATCAAGATGGGCGGCCTGCAACCCTCCGACCTGATCATCCTCGCGGGGCGCCCGGCGATGGGCAAGACCGCGCTCGCCACCAACATCGCCTACAACGTCGCGCGCAACTGGCGCGGCGAAGTGCAGGCCGACGGCCAGATGAAGTCGATTAATGGCGGCATCGTCGGCTTCTTCTCTCTGGAAATGTCGGCCGAACAGCTCGCCACCCGTATTCTCGCCGAGCGCACGGGCATCTCGTCGAGTTCTATCCGCCGCGGCGGTATCACCGAAAACGATTTCGACAAGATTCGCGATCACGCGATCGAGATGCAGAACCTACAATTCCATGTCGACGACACTGGCGGTCTGTCGATTGCCCAGTTGTCGGCGCGCGCGCGGCGGCTGAAACGGCAAAAGGGTCTCGACCTTCTCATCATCGACTACATCCAGTTGCTATCGGGGTCGGGCCGGCGCTCCGACAACCGCGTGCAGGAGATCACCGAGATCACTACCAGCCTCAAGGCGCTGGCGAAAGAACTCAACATCCCGATCATCGCGCTGTCGCAGCTCTCACGTCAGGTCGAAAGCCGCGACGACAAGCGGCCGCAATTGTCGGACCTGCGTGAATCCGGCTCGATCGAGCAGGACGCCGACGTCGTGCTGTTCGTGTTCCGCGAGGAATATTATCTCCAGAACAAGGAACCGAAGATCGGCACGCCGGACTATGAGAAGTGGCAACTGGACATGTCGCAGGTCCACGGCAAGGCCGAAGTCATCATCGGCAAACAGCGCCACGGCCCGACCGGCACCATCAAGCTGCAGTTCGATGCGTCCGTGACACGCTTCTCTGACCTTGCGGAAGAGGACAATTTGCTCGGACGAAATTGATCGTCCCCTCCCCGGTTCGTGATATGGTCAGTCGCCGAACAGCCAAGGCCAACTCGCCTGTCATGAACCTCATTTCCGATCCCAAGACCGTTTCCGCCGGATACGATGACACTGCCGCGATGCTGGATGCGCGCACCCGCGACTCCACGCCTGGCATTCTCACCATCGATCTGGATGCCATCGCCGCGAACTGGAGCAGCCTCGACAGCCGCGCGGTGCCGGCCGAATGTGCCGCCGTGGTGAAAGCCGACGCTTACGGCTGTGGTTTGACGCAAGTGACGCGACGCCTCGCGATCGCGGGATGCAAGACGTTTTTCGTCGCGACCCTCGACGAGGCGAAGCTGGCGCGAAAAGCCGCGCGCAACGCCACGATTTACGTGCTGGACGGTTTCTTCGCCAACTGCGGCGACGCCTTCGCCGAACTCAATTGCCGCCCGGTGATCGGCGATCTCGGCGAACTCGCCGAATGGCAGGCCTTTCGCGGCGCCAGCGGCTGGCGCGGAGCCGCGGCGATCCAGATCGACACCGGAATGAACCGGCTCGGGTTGACCATCGCGGAAGCGCAAAGCCTGTTGCCGTGGATCCAGATGGAGGATCATGGCATCGCGCTGGTGATGAGCCATCTGTCCAGTTCTGAAGACATCAACCATCCCGCCAACACACGCCAGCTTGATTCCTTCCGGGGGATTGCCTCGCTCTTCAGCGGCATACCGGCATCGCTGGCCAGTTCATCCGGTATTTTTCTCGGACCGCAATTCCAGTTCGACATGGTCCGGCCTGGCGCGGCACTCTACGGCATCAATCCAACGCCGGAAGCCGACACGCCCATGCATCCGGTGGTCAACCTGAAAGCCCGTGTCGCGCAAATCCGCGATGTACCAAAGGGTGAAACCGTCGGCTATGGCGGCATATGGACCGCACATCGTCCAACCAAACTGGCCATCGTCACGGCCGGTTATGCCGACGGATATTTTCGTGCCGCCGGCAGCATTGATGGCATGCGCAGCGCCGAAGTCATCGTCGCAGGGCAGCGCTGTCCGGTCGCCGGGCGCATCTCGATGGATCTAATGGCGATCGATATCACCGAGGTGCCGGATGGCGCGATGCGGCGCGGACAGTTCGTTACGCTGATCGGCGATGGCATCACCGTCGATGAACTCGCGCAGCATTTCGACACCATCGGCTACGAGGTACTCACCAGCCTCGGCCGCCGCTTCGCACGCGTCTATCGCGGCGAGGTTTGATTTCCGCCCGATGGCCAAACACGCCCCCTCCTTCGTCTGCCAGAATTGCGGCGCCGCCTATAACAAGTGGCAAGGCAAATGCGAATCCTGCGGCGAGTGGAATACACTGTCGGAGGAAGATTCTATCTCTGCTGCCGCGATGCCGGTCAGCATCCGTCCAAAACGCAAGGGCCGGCTGTTCACGCTGGAGTCGCTCACGGGCGCCACGCAGGAAGCGCCACGCCTGCCATCCGGCATGGGCGAACTCGATCGCGTCACCGGCGGCGGCTTTGTGCGCGGCTCGGTGTTGTTGATGGCGGGCGACCCCGGCATCGGCAAATCGACGTTGCTGACGCAAGCCACCAGCCTCTTGGCGCGCGCGGGCCATCGCGCGGTCTATATTTCCGGCGAAGAGGCTGTCGGCCAGGTACGGCTGCGCGCCGAACGTCTCGGACTTGCGGACGCCGCCGTACAACTCGCGGCGGAAACCTCGGTCGAAGACATCATCGCTACACTGTCCGAGGGCAAGGCCCCTCGCCTTGTGGTGATCGATTCCATTCAGACCATGTGGACCGACACTGTGGAATCCGCGCCCGGCACCGTGACGCAGGTTCGCGCCTCGGCGCAGGCACTCATTCGCTTTGCAAAAAAATCCGGGGCGGCGCTCATTCTGGTCGGTCACGTCACGAAAGATGGCCAGATCGCCGGACCCCGCGTCGTCGAGCATATGGTCGACGCGGTGCTCAGTTTCGAAGGCGAAGGCTCGCAACAATTCCGCATCCTGCGCGCGGTGAAAAATCGTTTCGGTCCCACCGACGAGATCGGCGTATTCGAGATGACGGGTCTCGGCCTGCGCGAGGTCTCCAACCCGTCGGAATTGTTTCTCTCCGAGCGCGATCTTGGAAGCCCGGGCACCGCGGTGTTCGCCGGCATCGAGGGCACGCGGCCGGTATTGGTCGAATTGCAGGCGCTGGTCGCGCCGACATCCTTGGGTACGCCACGCCGCGCCGTTGTGGGATGGGATCCGAGCCGACTGTCGATGGTGCTGGCAGTGCTGGAGGCGCATTGTGGCGTCAAGCTGTCGGGCCACGACGTATATCTGAATGTCGCGGGAGGCTTGCGGATTCAGGAGCCCGCAGCCGATCTGGCCGCAGCCGCAGCCCTCGTCTCCTCGCTCACCAACGCGCCGCTGCCGGTGGACGCAGTATATTTCGGCGAAATTTCCCTGTCGGGTGCGGTGCGGCCGGTGGCGCAGACATCTGCCCGGCTGAAGGAAGCCGCCAAACTCGGATTTGCCCGCGCCGTCTTGCCTGAAACTGCGCGTGGTGAGCCGGGTGGCGATAGCGGGCTGAACCTGAACAGCGTCGGATCACTCACCACACTGGTGGCGGACATTGCCGCGCGCGGGAAAGCCCGCAAATAGGCGCGAAAAGCCACAGGCGACAGAAAATTCACGGCTTTGTCCCGATTCGGCCTATGCAACCGTGTCAGGCGGGTGACGATGCGAAAATCGGGCGCTATACAGCCGCGCAGGCCTTGCAGGCCACATCAACTCGCCGTCACTTAAAGCCAGCGCGACACGATCCGATTCGGGTCCGTCGTCATTATGCGGACCAGCCGATGCCGATTACCCTTCTCGATATTATCGTCCTTGCCGTGATGCTGCTGTCCGGCCTGCTCGCGATGATCCGCGGCTTCATGCGCGAGATCCTGTCGATCGCGGCTTGGGGCACCGCAGCGCTGACCACGCTCTACGCCTACCAGAAGCTGCTGCCGACCGCGAAAACCTATTTCAACAACGACACCGTGGCCACCGTCGCGGTGATCGCGGGCGTGTTCATTCTCACCCTGATCGTGGTGTCGATCATCACGGTGCGCATATCAGATATGATTCTGGATTCACGCATCGGCGCTCTCGACCGCACCTTGGGCTTCCTGTTCGGCCTCGCCCGCGGATTGCTTATTATGGTGGTGGCGTTCCTGTTTTTCGCATGGCTGGTGCCCGATAAGCAGCAGCCAGACTGGGTACGCTCGGCCAAGTCCCGCCCGGTAATGCAGGCCACTGGGGATTGGCTGTTGTCGCTCTTGCCGGATGACCCTGAAAACACCATTTTAAAGAGGTTCAAGAAGACCAAGCCGGAGGACGAACAGACCGATTCGGCTCCGGATACGAATGATGGCGGGTATGCCAAATCGGCCCGCGACGGCATGAAATCGCTGATCGATGGCAAGCCGGCCGGACGTTAACCTTAGGGGCTTGATGCCGAAAACCTTAACCTGTCTTCGGTTACACCTTGCTCCTGACTGAGTGTCCCGATTCCGAAGTTCGTACGATTTTGCTGTACGCTTTTATACGAACTTCGGAATCGAAGGGACACTGGCAACTTACAATTCTGGCGTGGTTTAGGTTCAGAAGTTCGCTTGAAAGGGTCGCCGAGATAGTGAAGCGAACTTCTGAACTACTAGCGGAAAAGCATGGTGGATGAGATGACCAGCACGTCCAGCGGCGAGGATTCCCAATCCGGTTTGCGCGATCCGCGCGACATCGAGCTTCACGGCGACGGCGACACGCTGCGCGAGGAATGCGGGGTCTTCGGCATCTACGGCCATCCCGACGCCGCCGCCATTACCGCCCTCGGTCTTCACGCCCTTCAACATCGCGGCCAGGAAGCCGCCGGCATCGTCTCCTTCGACGGCCACAGATTTCATTCCGAACGCAGACTCGGCCTTGTCGGCGACACCTTCTCCCGCGGTGAAGTCATCTCCCGCCTCCCCGGCGAAACCGCCGTCGGCCATGTGCGCTACTCAACCACCGGCGAAACTATCCTGCGCAACGTCCAGCCGCTGTTCGCCGAACTCAATGCCGGCGGTTTCGCCGTCGCCCATAACGGCAATCTCACCAACGGCCTGACGCTGCGCCGCGACCTCGTCCGCCAAGGCGCCATGATGCAGTCCACCACCGACACCGAGGTGATCCTGCATCTGGTCGCGCATTCCAAGCGTAACCGTTTTATCGAACGCTATATCGAGGCGCTGCGCGCCATCGAAGGCGCCTATGCGCTGGTCGCCCTCACCAACAAAAAGCTGATTGGCGCACGCGATCCGCTCGGCATCCGCCCGCTGGTGCTCGGCGAACTCGACGGCTGTCCTATCCTTGCGTCGGAGACCTGTGCGCTCGACATCATCGGCGCGCGTTACATCCGCGATATCGAGCCCGGCGAAGTCATCGTGTTCGACGAAAAGGGTGAGGAAATCCACAAACCCTTCCCGCCGCAGCCGCCACGTCCCTGCATCTTCGAATATATCTATTTCGCCCGCCCTGACTCCATCGTTGGCGGACGTTCGGTTTATGAGGTCCGCAAAGGCTTCGGCGCGCAACTCGCGCGAGAGAGTCATGTCGATGTCGACGTGGTAGTGCCGGTGCCGGATTCCGGCGTGCCGGCCGCCGTTGGATATAGCCAGGTCTCAGGCGTGCCGTTCGAACTTGGCATCATCCGCAACCATTATGTCGGCCGTACCTTCATCCAGCCGACACAGAGCGTGCGCGAGCTTGGCGTACGCATGAAGCATTCCGCCAACCGCGCCGCCATCGAAGGCAAGCGCATCATCTTAATCGACGACTCGCTGGTGCGCGGCACCACCTCGAAGAAAATCGTGCGCATGATGCGCGATGCCGGCGCGAAGGAAGTGCATTTCCGCCTCGCCTCGCCGCCGATCCTTTATCCGGATTATTACGGCATCGACCTACCCGACCGCTCCGGGCTGCTCGCCGCCACGCACTCTCTTGAGGAAATGCGCGACATCATCGGCGCGGATTCGCTGGCATTCCTGTCGATCGACGGCATGTATCGCGCCGTCGGCGAGCCGGGCCGCGATCCGGCGCAGCCCAAATTCTCCGATCATTGCTTCACCGGCGCTTATCCGACGCCGCTGACCGACCATAGCGAGACTGAGCCGCAGCCGCGGCAATTGTCGCTGCTGGCGGAAGCAAGCTGACCTTTCGCTTGACCTGCGTTTGTCCCCGATAGAAAACGCCGTTATGGCCGGACACCATTCCGGCCATCCACGTCTTTGCATGTCGCGAACGAGGCGTGAATGCCCGGGACAGGCCTGGGCATGACGAAGGTAGTCATGACCAAACCCCTCTCCTCACGTATCGCTCTTGTCACCGGCGCCTCGCGCGGTATCGGCTATGCCACCGCACGCACACTGGCCAGCGCTGGCGCGCATGTCATCGCAGTGGCGCGCACGCAAGGCGGCCTCGAAGAACTGGACGACGCCATTCGCGGCGACGGCGGCAGCGCGACACTGGTGCCGCTCAACCTGACCGACTTCGACGGCATTGCGCGGCTCGGTGCGGCCTTGCACGAGCGTCACGGCAAGCTCGATATTCTGGTCGGCAATGCCGGCATCGCCGGACCCTCCTCGCCACTTGGTCATATCGAGTTAAAACCGTGGCTTGAGGTGATGACGATCAACGTCACCGCGAACTTCCAGCTGATCCGCTGCATGGAGCCATTGCTGCAACAATCCGACGCCGGGCGCGCGGTGTTCATCACCTCCGGCACCGCCAGCAAGGCCAGTGCCTATCGCGGTCCCTACGCGGCGTCGAAAGCGGCACTCGAGGCGCTGGCGCGGGTATGGGCCAATGAGACGGCGAGTACCAAGATTCGCGTCAATCTCTTCAATCCCGGGCCGATCCGTACCCATATGCGCGCGATCGTGATGCCGGGCGAAGATCCCGCCACACTCGACACGCCCGAGCAGGCTGCGGAGTTCGTTGTACCGATGTGCGCGCCCACATGGAGCGAGACCGGAAAGCTGTTCGACTACCCGTCGAAATCGGTGATGAGCTTCCGCACGCCTTCGGTTTGATGAGATACGGAGGCGAACCCGGCCGGATCAGAAAAAAGCCGCCGGTCCCCGCAACCAGAAGACCGGCGGCAAGTGACCCCCAGCCGATATCGGAGGCCACGCCCAAAAACTGGAGTAAATGGACGGTCCTAAATTCTCAGCAATTTCCGGGCCAGCAAAAAGCTTAGAAAAGTCACGCCGCCACGGGCGAAAAGCCAACGAAATCGGGCAATTTGGCTAAATCAGCGCCAATCACGACTTCCGCTTGGCCTTGTGCGCGAACGGGTTGTCTTTCTCGCGCAGCGTGATCCGGATCGGCGTTCCGGGCAGGTCGAACGCGCCGCGCAGGCTGTTGGTGAGATAGCGCAGATAGGACGTCGGCACCGCGTCGATGCGCGAGCAGAACAGCACAAAGCTCGGCGGGCGCGATTTCGCCTGGGTAATGTAGTTCATCTTCAGCCGCCGTCCCGACACAGCAGGCGGCGGATTCTGATCCACTGCATGCTCGAACCAGCGGTTGAGCTGGCTGGTGGAGATGCGGCGATTCCACGTCGCATAGGCATCCTCGATCGCCTTCATCAGGCGATCGATGCCATCGCCCATCATGCCCGACACCGCGACCACCGGCGCGCCCTTTACCTGTGGCAGCAAATGATCGACATCGTCGCGTAGTGGCACGATCAGGCTTGGCGAACGTCCCATCAAATCCCATTTGTTGACCGCGATCACCAGCGCGCGGCCCTCGCGCTCGACCAGATCGGCAAGACGAAGATCCTGCTCTTCGAACTTGCTCTGCGCATCCATCATCAGGACGACGACTTCGGCATAGCGCACCGCACGCAGCGCGTCCGACACCGACATCTTCTCAAGCTTGTCGTCGATCCGCGATCGCCGCCGCAGGCCTGCGGTATCGAATACCCGGAAAGCGCGGCCTTTCCAGTTGATATCGACGGCGATCGAATCGCGCGTCGTTCCCGCTTCCGGGCTTGTCAGCAGCCGCTCCTCGCCGAGCAGATGATTGATGAGGGTCGATTTGCCGGCATTGGGCCGGCCAAGCACCGCGACGCGAATGGCGCGGGTCGACAGATCGCTGTCGACGCCTTCGACATCCTCGAATGTATCGTCTTCGTCCTGCTCATCGTCCTCGTGAACGGGCTCCGGCATCAGGACGCGCAGCGCGTCATAAAGTTCGCTCAAACCCTCGCCATGCTCCGCCGAAATCGTGACCGGATCGCCGAGCCCCAGCGCATAAGATTCCATCGCACCTGCTTCGGCAGCCTTGCCTTCGCCTTTGTTGGCGACCAGCACCACCGGTTTGTTGGCGCGGCGTGCGAAATCGGCGAAAGCCCGATCGTTCGGCGTCAGACCGGCTCGGGCGTCGAACACGAACATCAGCGCATCGGCGGAAGCGATCGCGATCTCGGTCTGCTCCTGCATGCGCGCGGTGAGCGAACCGCGTTCGCCCTTGTCGAGGCCGGCAGTGTCGATCAGTGTGAATTCCAGATCGCCGAGACGCCCCTCACCCTCGCGACGGTCGCGCGTCACGCCGGGCTGGTCATCGACCAAGGCCAGCTTCTGTCCAACCAGGCGGTTGAACAACGTCGATTTGCCGACATTTGGCCGGCCGATGATGGCGATGGTGAAGGACATGATCGATCCGTTCGGCCGCTGGGGCGTTTTGTATCGTTAGCGCGTATTCTTATCGCAGAACCGGTGTCCACTTATGCGGAATACGCGCTCGGACAATCTGTCAATGCGGGTGTCGTAAAATGATCAGCGCGAAAAGCCGCCGCTTGGTAGCGGCGCCGGGAAAGCGGGCGTCGATTGCTGTGGCTGGGACGCTGGCTGCTGCTGTGTAGGTGTGGGCGCCGGCGCACTGTCGTCGCGCGGGATCGCAGTTGTGCTGCCGCGCTTGCGCTTGGCTGGCTTGGGCGCTGGCGGTGTGACGGGCGCGGCATCGTCTGCCGGAGCGTCGGCATCGGGCGACACCGCGGGCTCGGCGGGTGCAGTCGCGGGCGTCGGTGACGATTTCTTGCCGCGCTTGCCTTTCGGCTCGGGAGCAGGAGGCAGCGATGCCGGCGGCGGCACATCCTGCTGCTGTGCCTGCGCGCCCTTGTAGAGTTCCTTCGGCACGCCCTGCTCGACACCCGGCACGCCCTCAGGGAAGACCGGCTTGCGGGCGCCAGGAAGCGGCTTCTTCTGGTCGAGGAAGTCCAGCATGTCCATCGGATCGAAGCTGGTCGCCCCGCTCCCTGCGCCACAACCGGCCAGCGCGCCGCAAAGCGCGACCAGCACGCTGGCTGCGATCAGACGTTGCACATGACGTATCGCGCTTCCTGGCATCGGATCAGCTTTTGGCGGCGGGCGGCAACAATGCCTGCAACGCCTCGGCGCGGCTGCGCACGGCTGCCGGACTCTCGGGGTCGTTGCCGATCATGTCGAGCCACTGACGCGCTGCCGCGGCATCGTTGCTCCGCCAGGCAGAGAGCGAGAGCAATTCGCGCGCGGTGTGACGGAAGGTGCGGCCGGCAGCTGTAAGCGGCTCGAGACGTTGGCGGAGCTCGGCATAAGACGCAGTATCGAGCAGCAGGCTCGCTGCGCGGATACGGGCGATATCCTGCTCCGACGGGTCGACGGTGCTGTCGGCGGCAATGCCGTCATAAAGCTGCACAGCCGCTTTCGGATCGCGCTTGGCGGCTTCAGCGGCGCCGCGTAGCCGTGCCAGCGCGCGATAGCCCTTGGTGCCATCTGTGGCAACGTTGGCGAAGGCCGCCTCGGCCTCGGCCGATTTATTCTGATCGGACAGTGCGACGGCAGCCTCGAACGCGGTGCCGGACTCGCCGGCCTTCTTGACCTCGGTGTACTGATAGAAGCGCCAGCCCCCGACGCCCGCGACAATCAGAACGGCGGCGGCAACGATCAGCACCGAATAACGTTCCCAGATCTTGCGCAGCTGTTCACGGCGCAAGTCCTCGTCTACTTCGTCAAACAATTCAGACACTTAATAGGTCCCACCCAGCATTTTGGAAAAGCCGTCCGGCACCCCGCTGCACGGTTCGGCGGCGATACAGTAGCGTTATGGCGGCGGCAAGGCAAAGCCGGCCGGATCAAAGCGTTAACGAAGATCGCGGTCTGGCGTGGGCGCCTTGGGGACGTGCTCTTATTTCTTCTTCATCGGATAAGTGTGTTCTGGTCCCGGAAAGGTGCGGGATCGCACGTCCTTTGCATAATCCTGGATCGCCTTCTCGATGCCAGGACCGAGGTCGCCATAGCGTTTGACGAATTTCGGCGCCCATGGCGACAGGCCGAGCATGTCTTCCAGCACCAGCACCTGCCCGTCGCAGGCCACGCTTGCACCGATGCCGATGGTGGGAGCGGCGACGCTTTCAGTGATCTTGCGTCCGAGCGGCTCGGCAACCGCTTCAACGACGATCGAGAACGCGCCGGCTTCGGAAACGGCGCGTGCGTCGTCCAGAATGCCATCCCAGTCAGCCTCTTCTCGGCCTTGTGCCTTGAACGACCCAAGCGTGTTGATCGCCTGCGGCGTCAATCCGACATGTCCCATGACGGGAATGCCGCGGTTCACCAGAAAATCGATTGTCTCCGCCATGCGGCGGCCGCCTTCAACCTTGATCGCGCCGCAGCCGGTTTCCTTCAATACTCGCACGGCGGAATGAAACGCCTGCTCCTTCGACGCCTCATAAGAGCCGAACGGCATATCCACCACGACCAGCGCCTGCTTCGAGCCGCGCATCACTGCATGGCCCTGCAGGATCATCATGTCGAGGGTGACAGGCACCGTGGTCTCGAAGCCGTGCATGACATTGCCGAGCGAGTCGCCGACCAGAATGATGTCGGAATATTTATCGACCAGTGCCGCGGTGTGTGCGTGATACGAGGTCAGCATCACAATCGGCTCGCCGCCCTTGCGCGCAAACATTTCCGGCGCGGTCTTGCGCTTCACGGCGGACTGAATGGACATGACTTAAACTCCGACGACAGGAACGCCGATGACCAGCGGATGGAAAACAAAAGCCAGCGCGAGATAAGCGACAAAGCCAACGCCGACCGCGATAGCATCGTTGCCGAACCCTCCAACCGGGACCGGCGGGCTGTCTGTGTCCTCGCGATGCTTCAGGGAGATGCGATCGTACACCGCCCACGCCAGCACTGAGCCAAACAGGATGATTGAACCAAGATCGCCGTTGGCGAGCAGATGGGCAACGGCCCACAGTTTCACCCCGGCCAGCATCGGATGCTTCAGCTTGGTGTAAATGTGTCCGCGAATGTAGGCAGCCACCACCAGAATGATCGCGGGCAGCATTAGCGCCAGAGTGATATGGCGGAAAGCCTTTGGCGGATACCAGACATCGATCCACTCGGTGGCGCGGTAGATGCTGAAACCCTTGGCGATCAGCACAATGCCTGCAAGCGCGGCCAGACTATAAAGCGCCTTGTAGCCACCCTCGCCGAGCCGCACGAACAAAGCCGCACGGGTCTGGCGCCGCGTCGTCAGCACGTGGACGCCGAGAAACAGCGCCAGTCCCAGAATGAGAAGCAGAAAACCCATGGATCACCCGGCAAGATGAGTGCGGTCCGGGTACCATTTTTAGGGTGCGGCGCGCAATGGCGGCGGCGCATGGCCGCGGCCCGTCATTGCCGGGATCGACCTCGAGTCCGTCGCTTTCCGGGAGCATTCGGCTCGTCATAGATCGGCGCGTTGAGCCATTTTCGCATGCGCCGGAAGGACAGCGCGAACTCATCCCACATCGAACGCGGGCTTGGGCGCGGATCGTCGAAAGTCGCTCCCGCGCAAAGCTGCTCGAAGGCGCCCAAAAACGCCATGTCGTTAGCTTTGGTCACGGTGAAGGATTTGCCGTCGATGAACACCGTGTAGTTGAAGCCGTCGCCACCGGGACGCACGAAAAACGGCAGCGAGGTGAATTGCACGCGGTCCTTGGCGACGATGTAGGCTGACGGATCGAGGCCATTGGCCCGCATCACGCTTTCGAACCGGCGCAGTTCGGTCACGAAGCTCTCATCGAAATCGCCAACCGATGTCTGGAGCTGAATATGCATGCCGTCTCTGATCGTCAGCGGAACAGGCGAAGAATGATGCTGAACCAAAAAAGATCTTCTGTCGATTGCGCGCCCCGAACAGCATAAAAACCCGCCGCGCCAAGGCACATCGCCAGTCCGGCGAAGGCAATGATCAGCGACGCCCTCAAGTCCGCGCCCTGAATTCCAGCCAGGACGAGGCAGAATACGAAAAGAAACGGTGAAAGAACCAAAAGCGCGCGCACCACACGCTGCCGCCGTACTGATGTATCCTGCTGCCGATCGCACATATGCTGTCCGCCAATGCTCCACAGCGATTAGTCGGAGCGGGCGGCAAAGAGGTTCAGGCAAAAACGTAAACCCGTTACGCCGCCTTCTTCACATCCTTGATGTCGGTGAAGACGATGCCGGGCGAACGCTCGCGGGTGTAGCCGAGATAGAATTCGTTCCTGGCCAGAAACACCAGATCGCCATCGACATCTTCCGCAATGCTCGAGCCGTTGGCGTTGACGAAGGTGTCATACACCTTGCGGTCCTCAGCCGAGAACCAGCGCGCCAGCTGAAACTCGCTAATCTCGAAATCCACCGGCAGCGAATACTCCGCCTCCAACCGCGCCTTGAGCACATCGAGCTGCAACTGGCCAACGACGCCGACCATCGCCGGCGAGCCGTCACGCGGGCGGAACACCTGCACCACGCCCTCCTCCGACATCTGCTGCAAGGCTTCCTTCAGCTTCTTGGCCTTCATCGCATCGCCTAAACGGACGCGGCGCAAAATTTCCGGTGCGAAAGACGGCACGCCGACGAATGAGATGTCCTCGCCCTCGGTCAGCGTGTCACCGATCCGCAACGTGCCGTGATTGGGAATCCCGACCACGTCACCGGCAAATGCCTCATCGGCGATGGCGCGATCCTGCGCGAAGAAGAATTGCGGGGCAGACAGCGTCATGTTCTTGCCGGTGCGCACCAGCTTCGATTTCATGCCGCGCGTCAGCTTGCCCGAACACAGTCGCGCGAATGCGATGCGATCGCGGTGGTTGGGGTCCATGTTCGCCTGGATCTTGAACACGAAGGCGCTCATCTTCGGCTCCGACGCCTCGATCCTGCGCACATTAGATTCCTGCGCGCGAGGCGGCGGCGCGTATTTGCCTAGCCCCTCAAGCAGATCGCCGACACCGAAATTACGCAGCGCGCTGCCAAAGAAAACCGGCGTCAGATGGCCTTCGCGGAAGGAGTCGATATCGAACGGCTTGCAGGCCTCCGAGACCAGCGCCAGTTCTTCCTTGATCGCAGCTGCATCAAGATTTTGATTGCGGCCGGCAAGTTCGGAAATCTCGATCTGCTCGGCCTGTCCGGTTTTCGCGCCGCCCCCCTCTAACAGGCGCACGCCGCCGGTCGCGATATCATACGTGCCGAGAAAATCGCGACCGCGTCCGACCGGCCATGTCATCGGCGTGGTATCGAGTGCCAGTGTCTTTTCGATCTCATCCATCAGATCGAACGGATCGCGGCTTTCGCGGTCCATTTTGTTAATGAAGGTGATGATCGGGATGTCGCGCAGGCGGCACACCTCGAACAGCTTGCGGGTGCGGTCTTCGATACCTTTGGCCGCGTCGATCACCATGACCGCCGAGTCCACTGCCGTGAGGGTACGGTAAGTATCTTCGGAAAAGTCCTCGTGGCCCGGCGTATCAAGCAAATTGAAGACGAGACCCTCGAACTCGAAGGTCATCACCGAAGTGACGACCGAGATGCCACGGTCGCGCTCTATCTTCATCCAGTCCGAACGCGTCGAGCGGCGCTCGCCCTTGGCCTTGACCTGCCCCGCAAGATTGATCGCGCCGCCGAACAGCAGCAGCTTTTCGGTCAACGTGGTCTTGCCGGCGTCCGGATGCGAGATGATCGCAAACGTTCTGCGCCGCGCCACCTCATGGGCAAGCGGCGAGAGCGATGGAGACTCAGCGGTGACGGCGGCGTCGGACATGATCGCGAGCGTGTGACAGGGAAACGCGGCAGGATCAAGAAGGATTTAGCCGGTTTACGGCAACCGTTTACAGCGACCGCTTGAAGTAATGCGCGATTTCACCGATCACGCCGCGCCGGAACGTCAGCACACAGATCACGAAAATCACGCCTTGGATCACCGTCACCCACTGGCCGAAACCGGCGAGGTATTGCTGCATGGCGATGATGACGAAGGCGCCGACCACCGGACCGAACGAAGTTCCGAGTCCGCCGACCAGCGTCATCAGAACCACCTCGCCTGACATGGTCCAGTGTAGGTCGGTGAGCGAGGCGTTCTGCGCAACGAACACCTTGATCGCGCCGGCGAGTCCAGCCAGCGTTCCGGACAGGATATAGGCCAGCAATTTGTACTGGTCGGTCTTGTAACCAAGCGAAATCGCGCGCGGCTCGTTCTCGCGGATCGACTTCAGCACTTCGCCGAACGGCGAATTCACGGTGCGATGGATCAGCAGGAACGCCAGCAGAAACACGGTGAGTATCACGTAATAGAGCGTATTAGTGTTGGACAGATCGAGCACGCCGAACATCTTGCCCTGTGGCACGCCCTGAATGCCATCCTCGCCATGGGTGAAGGGGGTCTGGATGTAGACGAAATACAAAAGCTGCGACAAAGCCAGCGTGATCATCGCGAAGTAAATACCCTGGCGGCGGATCGCGATTAGCCCGGTGATGACGCTGAGCGCGGCGGTGGCCACGACGCCCGCCACGATGCCAAGCTCCGGCGCGACGCCCCACACTTTCAGCGCGTGCGCAGAGACGTAGCCGGCTGTCCCTAAAAACATCGAATGGCCGAACGACAAAAGCCCGCTGTAGCCGATCAGCAGATTGAAGGCGCAGGCGAACAGCGCGAAGCACAACGCCTGCATCACGAAATAGGGATAAAGCCCGGTCAGCGGCACGATCGCGAGCGCGGCCGCCATCACCACGAACACGATCATCTCGTCGCTGGTCGAGCGATCTTTCGCTGGCACGGCGTTTTCGGTAATGCTGCTCATATCAGTGTGCCCGCCCTGTCAGTCCTGTCGGCTTTACCAAGAGCACCAGCACCATCAGCACGAACACGACGGTATTAGAGGCCTCGGGATAGAAATACTTCGTGAGGCCTTCGACCACGCCCAGCGCAAAGCCGGTGATGATCGAGCCCATGATCGAGCCCATGCCGCCAATCACCACGACGGCGAACACGACGATAATCAGGTCCGCGCCCATCAGCGGACGCACCTGATTGATCGGCGCGGACAGAACGCCAGCCAGCGCCGCAAGACCGACGCCAAGGCCATAGGTCAGTGTGATCATCCGCGGCACGTTGATGCCGAAGGCGCGGACCAGTGTCGGATTTTCGGTGGCGGCACGCAAATAAGCGCCAAGGCGCGTGCGCTCGATCAGATACCATGTCGCCAGACACACGACGAGCGAGAAAATGACGACCCAGCCTCGGTAGATCGGCAGATACATGAAGCCGAGATTGATGCCGCCCTGAAGCTGGCTTGGAATTGCATAAGGCAGACCGGACGATCCGAAATAATTCTGGAATACACCCTGGATGATTAGCGCGAGACCGAACGTCAGCAGCAGACCATAGAGATGATCGAGGCCCGTCAGCCATTGCAGCATGGTCCGCTCAAGCAGGATGCCGAACAGACCGACGATCACGGGGGCAAGAATCAGCGCCCACCAGTAATTCAGCCCGGCATATTCCAGCATGAAGTAAGCCACGAACGCGCCCATCATATAGAGAGCGCCATGCGCGAAATTGATGATATTCAGCATTCCGAAAATCACGGCGAGGCCGAGACTGAGCAACGCGTAAAACGAGCCGTTGATCAGTCCGACAAGAAGCTGGGCGTACAGGGCCTGCATCGTGGGCGTATCTCTCGTTCGCTGTTCAGCCGATCCGGAAAATGACCCGGCGGCTGTGGCCGCCGGGCGGTCGATGTTATTTCTTCTGATATTACTTCTTCAAGAGCGCGCAGGTACTCTTGTCGAGCGGCGTGAAGGCCTGGTCGGCCGGAATCGTGGAGACCAGCTTGTAGTAGTCCCACGGCCCCTTCGACTCCGAAGGCTTCTTCACCTCAAACAGATAGGCCGGATGGATCTTGCGGCCGTTTGGCTGGATGCTGCCCTTGCCGAACAGCGGATCGTCGGTCGGTATCGCCTTCATGGCTTCCACGATCTTGGCGCCATCATGCGAATTGCCGCCAGCCGCCGCCAGCACCTTGAAATAATGCGTCAGGCCCGAATAGACGCCGGCATGCACCATGGTCGGCACAGCGTGGTTCTTGGAGCGCTCAGCGAAACGCTTGCTGAAAGCACGGGTGCCATCGTTGAGATCCCAGTAGAAGGTCTCGGTAAAGTTCAATCCCTGCGCGGTATTCAGACCGAGCGCATGAACGTCGGTGATGAAGGTCAGCAGCGCAGCCAGCTTCTGCCCACCGCTGGTGATGCCGAACTCAGCGGCCTGCTTGATCGCGTTCGAGGTGTCGCCGCCAGCGTTGGCCAGACCGATCACCTTGGCTTTCGAAGCCTGCGCCTGCAGCAGGAACGAGGAGAAGTCGGAGGTCGAGAGCGGATGCTTAACGCTGCCCAGCACCTTGCCGCCTCCCTCGACCACGACAGCGGTGGTGTCGCGCTCCAGCGCGGCGCCGAAGGCGTAGTCCGCCGTCAGGAAGAACCAAGTGTCGCCGCCCTGCTTGACAAGTGCACCACCGGTGCCGTGCGCAAGGGTATAAGTATCGTAAGTCCAGTGAATGGTGTTTGGCGAACACTGCGCGTTGGTCAGGTCGGACGAGCCCGCACCTGAATTGATGAACACGCCGTTCTTTTCCTTGATGACGTTACTGACCGCCAGCGCGACACCCGAGCTTGGGACGTCGACGACGACATCGACCTTGTCGACATCGAACCACTGACGCACCAGATTGCTGCCGACGTCCGGCTTGTTGAGGTGATCGCCGGAGATCACATCGATCTTCCAGCCCTTGGCAGCCAGCCCGGAATCCTCGATCGCCATCTGCGCGGCCAATACGGAGCCCGGACCGCCGAGGTCCGAATAAAGACCCGACATGTCGCTGAGCACGCCGATCTTGACGGTCTTGTCCAGCGCGAACGCGCCGGTGCTTGCCCCGATTAGGGCGGCGGCGCCAAGCATCAAAGTCGCTATTTTATGTTTCATGTTCCCTCTCCAATGTCGTTGTGAAGTTCAGACGCCAAGATAGTTGTGCAGTTTTTCCATATTGGCCCAAATGTCTGCATTGCCGAACGCGTCGATGACCTTGCCGTGTTCGACGATGTAGAAACGATCCGCCACTGTCGAAGCGAACCGGAAATTTTGCTCGACCAAAAGGATCGTGAATCCTTCCGCCTTGAGCCGCGAGATCATACGGCCGATTTGCTGAATGATGACCGGCGCAAGACCCTCGGTCGGCTCGTCAAGCATCAAAAAGCGCGAGCCGGTGCGCAGAATACGCGCGATCGCCAGCATCTGCTGTTCGCCGCCGGACAGTTTGGTGCCCTGGCTGTTGAGACGCTCTTTCAGATTCGGAAACAGATCGAAAATCTGATCGAGCGGCATACCGCCGCCGCGAATGGTCGGCGGCAGCATCAGGTTTTCCTTCACATCAAGGCTGGCGAAAATGCCGCGCTCCTCGGGGCAAAAGGCGACACCAAGCCGCGCGATCTTGTCCGACGCCAGACGGATGGTTTCCTTGCCTTCGAAATCGATCGAACCCTTACGCTTGCCGATGATGCCCATGATGGATTTGAGCGTGGTCGATTTGCCGGCGCCATTGCGGCCCAACAAGGTGACGACCTCGCCGGGACGCACGTCGAACTCGATACCGTGGAGAATATGGGATTCGCCATACCAAGCTTCGAGGTTCTTGACGGTCAGCACATTGGCATCAGTCATGACCGGCCCCCAGATACGCTTCCTTGACGCGCGCGTCCTTCGAGAGCGTCGCGTAGTCGCCCTCGGCAAGCACGCGTCCGCGCGTCAGCACGGTGATCCTGTCGGACAGGTTCGACACCACACTGAGATTGTGTTCGACCATCAGAATGGTGTGTTTCGCAGAGATGCGCTTAATCAGCGCGGCGATCTTGTCGATATCCTCATGACCCATGCCTGCCATCGGCTCGTCGAGCAGCATCATGTCGGGATCGAGCGCCATGGTGGTGGCAATCTCTAGGGCGCGTTTGCGGCCATAAGGCATTTCAACTGCGGGCGTGCGCGCAAAATCGCTCAGACCTACATCGGCAAGCAATTCATGCGCACGTGCATTGAAATGATTGAGAATCGATTTCGAACGCCAGAAGTCGAACGAATTGCCATGCTGACGTTGCAGCGCGACGCGGACGTTTTCCAGCGCGGTGAGATGCGGAAACACAGCGGAAATCTGAAACGATCGCACCAGACCAAGGCGCGCAACGTCGGCGGGCTTCATCGCCGTGATGTCGCGCCCGTTATAGGAAATCGTGCCACGCGAAGGGCTGAGAAACTTGGTGAGCAGATTGAAGCAGGTTGTCTTGCCAGCGCCGTTGGGGCCGATCAACGCATGAATGCTGCCGCGTCGGATTCGCAGGTTGACGTCATTCACTGCGACGAAGCCAGCAAACTCCTTGGTCAGTCCTTGCGTTTCGAGAATGAAATCATCAACCGGCAAGCAAATACACTCCTTCGCACCGCAATAAAACAAAACCCGCAAGGCCATGCCGCATGTCGGCGTCAGCCTGCCACCGACGATAAACCGTGGCAGAATATGCAGCGAATTTCGCGATTTATGCAAGATATCTGCGTGCGATACCTTGCTACGTTCGGCTGATGGTGCCGTGCGGCGAATTCACCTTCCGGTCCGACATCGTGGCATGCCAAGCCAGCGCTGTGAGCGGCGCAACATCCGAAAGGTGTGAGTTGAACATAGGGCCTTGAAATACGGCTTGAAGTTACCCGGCGCGCGTCCATGATGCGGGCGAAGAGGGATTGGATGGGATTTCGGAGCTGCACTTCAACTTCGGGGTTGCACGATGGCCATCAAGGATAAAATCCAACACACCTCCGTTTCGCGGTTCGAGAGCGCGAACGCCGAAATTGTCCGATCGATCACCCAGCGCGGTCTGTTGCACAAATGGCTGCGTCTTTATGACACCGGCAAGACGGTGCCAGCTTTTGACGACTTCGCGGCTGAGGTCGATATCGACAATACGCCGGACCTCGGCTCCTTCACCATCAAGCCGCAGAAAAGCGGACCGCCGCTGATCGTCGTCGATATTGCCGGCCGGCGCATCCTGGATGCCTATGGCACCGCGGACAATGATTCCGGTGACGGCGACCAAGATCTGGCGGTGTGTCTGGACAACAGATTGCGGCCGGTCATCATGCCCGCTTATTACGAATGCATCGCGCGGCAACTACCGGTCTACGTGATCCTTAAAGTAAAGGACCAGCGCGGGCGCGGCGTCGATTTCGAACGTTTGCTGATGCCGCTGACCGAGGGCGGTCACCTCAAGCGAATTGTCACCAGCGTCGAGGCGATCAGCACCGAGGGACGGTTCGAGATCAT
This sequence comes from Xanthobacteraceae bacterium, assembly GCA_019747015.1. Taxonomy (GTDB): domain Bacteria; phylum Pseudomonadota; class Alphaproteobacteria; order Rhizobiales; family Xanthobacteraceae; genus Afipia. The sequence continues at coordinate 12,209 of JAIERI010000246.1, read as the reverse complement.
GAACCTGCTGAGCGCGAGCGACAGGCTGGCCAACGAGATTACCGCGGTGATCGATCGCGATCTATTCCATCGCCGGCCCGGCCCGATTCCCAACAACGACCCGATCGAATTCGGTTGAAGGAACTTGTGTTAGAGTTAACGGGGCATTCAAGACCTAGCGATGTTTGCGACCAACTTCCTTCTCATAGATTTCGGGCTTGAAGCCGACGACGAGCTTTCCGCTAATATCGAGGACAGGCCGCTTGATCATCGAAGGCTGCGCCAGCATCAGCGCGAGGGCCTTCTTCTCATTCAGATTCTCTTTGTCGGCGTCGGGCAGTTTGCGAAAGGTCGTGCCAGCTTTGTTGAGCAGCGCCTCCCAACCGGCATCCTTGCTCCAGCGCGCCAGCCTGTCCTTTTCAAGGCCTGCGATCTTGTAATCGTGAAAGGCATAGTCGACGCGGCGCGCATCGAGCCATGCACGGGCCTTCTTCATGGTGTCGCAGTTCTTGATGCCGTAGATAGTGATCGCCACCACTCGCCTCCACCCTGCTGACTTTAGGTAGTAATGTGTGATCTAAGATGTGACGCCATCGTCGATGTAGACAACGACAGCGGCGTTCGCAATCAGAATGGAATCACCGCCTTCGTATGGGACTTCCAGTCCGCCTTTGACAGCCTTAACAGTAATCTTGCCGTAAGGCAGCTCCTTGGCGACTGCGGCCGTATCGACTCCGCTCGGATCTGGCACGGCGACGGTCACATCGACGAACATATCGTCGCGCGTTTTCCCGACCAGCGGAAAGAAGCTGAGGCTCGAATGGCGAAGGGCATCGGAGACCGCACGCCTGGCTGCCTTGGTGCCATCCCTGCCATGAACATCAACGCCCATGCCCATTTCCGTAATACAGCGTACACGTGCCATTTGATCTTGCTCCCATCAGATTCTGCCGAAACGTTTCATAGTGCATGCTGACCGCCGTGTCATGATTTCTCACGCGAGGTTTGCATGCCCGCGAGCAAGCGTCGCCGGCGACATGCCGCACGTCAGTCGCGCAATATGGACAGCCCCGCGAGAAGCGGAGCGTACGCGGAGAGCTTGCGGGATACGAACTCTGTGAAGAGCCGCACGCGCTTCGTCTTGCGTGTCTCTCCCTGCGTAAGAACCCAGAGCGTTCCGTACATGTGCAGGTGGGTACCCGGCACCCTCACCAGCAGTGGGTCGGCGTCTCCGACAAAGCACGGCAGCGTCGTGATCCCGAGCCCTTGCTGTACAGCAGCGATCTCCGCCGCGGCGTCCGTGGTCCTGAACGGGACCCCCGTGGTGCGAACCTCACCCTCGCTGGCCCACTCCGGAATGCCATGCATGCTTATGACGATCCACCGGATGGGATCAGGCGCTCCCGCACGCCATGCGGCCAGTCGATCGCGGGATATGTAGACGCCGCCAAACAGCTCCGGTCCCTTCAGGCCGTGAAGATTGAGCGGCAGGGTTTTGCGGTCGTAGACGACGCGGATCGCCACGTCGGCCTCTCGGTTGGTCAGATTTGCCAGCTCGCCGGACGACAAGATTTCCATTTCGATGTCCGGATGCAGACGCGCGAAATCGGCAAAATCCGGCATGAGGAGATGTGTCGCGAGGGGCGGTGCCAGCGTCACCCGCAGAAGCCCGCGCACGCTCTGGTCACGGCCGAAGATCCGCGTCTCTAGCTGGTGCGATGACGCTTCCATCTGGTTCGCGAGCTCAAGGACCTCCTCGCCCGCAGCCGTCAGGCGGTAGCCGGAAGGCAGCTTTTCGAACATGAGCGCCCCGAGGCGTTCCTCAAGCTGGGCGATGCGTCGCAGCACGGTCGCGTGGTTCACACCAAGGCTCTTGGCGGCAGCCCGCACCGAGCCTCCGCGCGAGACGGCAAGAAAGTAGCGAATGTCATCCCAGTCGATCATGGTGCAATTCAGCACCACGCGGTGCGCCTTCCAAAAGCCCGTATCTAACGGATCGTATAGCAGTATTGGCGAAAATTATAGCTTCGGCTACGAGCCAGGCCGAATTTCCGACCGGCAACCACCGATCATAGTGGCCGGCGACAATCGTCCACCCGGATCGTTTCCGCACCACAGATGTGCGCTTTTCCGCACTCAACGCCTTACCCCGGCGGACCTATGTCGAGGTTCTCGGGGGCGTCCCCAAACGATCAGAGGCGGAAGCCTGGAAGGAAGCAGTCATGGGAAAGCTTGAAGGTAAGGTTGCAGTCATCACGGGTGGGTCGAGCGGCATGGCGCTGGCGAGCGCCCAGCGGTTCGTTGAAGAAGGCGCCTATGTTTTCATCACGGGCCGGAGACAGGAGGCGCTGGACAAGGCCGTCAAGCTGATCGGCCGGAACGTGACCGGCGTGCGCGGCGACGCGGCCAATCTCGACGACCTCGACCGTCTGTTCGACACGGTCAAGCGGGAAAAGGGCAGGATCGACATCCTGTACGCAAGCGCTGGCACGGGCGAAGCCCTCCCACTGGGCGAGATTACCGAGCAGCATTTCGATGCGACCTTCGGCCTGAATACGCGCGGCACGCTGTTTACGGTCCAGAAGGCGTTGCCGCTGTTCAACGACGGCGGATCGATCTTCATGACCGGGTCAGTTGCTTCGATCAAAGGTTTTCCTGGTTACAGCGTGTATGCGGCGAGCAAGGCGGCGCTGCATGCATTCGCACGCGGGTGGCTCAACGAACTCAAGGGCCGGAATATCCGGGTGAACGTGCTGCACCCAGGGCCGATCGCCACACCGATGCAGGACCAGGTACTCACCGAGGAAGCGAAGCAGATGTTCGAATCCCTGATCCCGCGAGGAAAGATGGGTCGTCCCGAGGAAATTGCGGCAGCTGCGCTGTTTCTTGCTTCAGACGATTCGAGCTTCGTGAATGGGGTGGAGTTGTCCGTCGACGGCGGCTTCTCGGCCATCTGAATTCGCGCCGAGTGAAAACGGAGAGATACGATGAGTACCGAAGAGAATATACAGCTTGTGAAGAATTTCTTTACAGCCATGGGCAGCAGCAACGCGCGCGATCTGCTGGCATTGGCTGCCGAAGATATTGAGTGGATCATTCCGGGCGAAGGCTGGCCGCTGGCAAGCACGCACCGCGGGCACGCGGAGTTGGCGGCTGTGCTGAAAAAGGCGTCCGAAGAGGTGGAAACGCAATACCCGAAGCCCCCAGAATTCGTGGCGCAGGGAGACCGGGTTATGGTCGTCGGCGTCGCTACGGGAAAAATCAAAGCCACGAATAGGCCGTTCAAGGACGAATGGGTCTTCGACATTACCGTTCGAGACGGCAAAGTCGCCCACATCCAGGAGTACATCGACACGCAAGCACTGGCGCGGGCCTCGCAGATCGGGGTCGGCGGTGAATGAGCCGTAGATCGTCGCCTCGCACGCCGCGCGCTCGTCGAATGCCCAACCGTAGAGGAGATCCCGATGTACGACCAATCCAAACTATCCGAGTTGATCCGGTTCGCACGCATAGATGCGGGCTCCACTGTCATTGACGTTTACCCAGGCGACGGCGGCTGGACGCGCCTCTTTTCCGACATCGTCGGACCAGAGGGACGAGTCTACAGCTTCGTGCCGGCGGAGGTCGCTCACTTCAAGAACGATCCGGTCGGTGGCATGCGGGTGCTGGCGAAGGAGCCAGGGCGGGAGAACGTCGATGCCGTCTCAGCGGATCTCGTGGCGCTGCAGGAGGTCACGCAACCTGCGGATGTCCTGTGGCTGCACCTGTTCTACCACGATCTCCACACCGCGCTGATCCAAGCCAAAGGCGCGACGGCGGCTCACTTCAATCGAGCTGTCTACCAGCGGCTGAAGCCCGGTGGGTCCTACGTCATCGTCGACCACGCCGCCGCCGGCGGGGCGGGCACGGGCGACGCCCAGTCGCTGCATCGGATTGAGCCTGCATCCGTTCGCGAGGAGGTGGAGGCGGCCGGCTTCGTACTGGACGCGGAGAGCACCATGCTCGCGAATAAGGACGATTCGCACTCGGTCAAGGTGTTCGATCCCTCGATCAAGGGCGAGACCGATCGCTTCGCCTATCGGTTTGTGAAGCTCTGACAGTTACCCGTCGTGCGGGGAAAGCTCAACGAGGGTGGCGCGCTGGGCACGCACGCGGCCGCACTTGGGGACCAGCTCATCCTCCAGGATTTGTTCAAGAAGGAGCAGTAATCGGTCTACCACCGTGTGATCGGCGCCGAGAACTGGTCGCGCGCGCTAACTTCTTCGAGCAGCGCGCGACCGAATATTTGAGGCCACAAAGTCACCAAGGTTGGGGTGGGCCTAACGGCGTACGGGCGCCGTTCGAAGAGCGGGGAACACCCGACGGAGCGGCGGACTAAGGGTCGCTTAGCATCTATCGACTGCTATCGATGGCCTAGGATTCGCTCAGTGTCCTCTGCTATCCGATACTACTCCACGGTACTCCCCTTCACTCCCACTCGATGGTGCCGGGCGGCTTCGAGGTCACGTCATAGACCACGCGGTTGACGCCCTTGACCTCGTTGATGATGCGCGTGGCCGTCATCCCTAAAAATCTCATGTCGAAAGGATAGAAGTCCGCGGTCATGCCGTCGGTCGATGTCACCGCGCGCAGGCCGATGACATATTCGTACGTACGGCCGTCGCCCATCACGCCGACCGTCTTCACCGGCAACAATACCGCGAACGCCTGCCAGATGATATCGTATAGACCGGCGCGGCGGATTTCCTCAATATAGACCGCATCCGCCGCTCGCAAAATATCGAGCTTCTCCGCCGTGATTTCACCGGGGCAGCGGATCGCAAGGCCCGGGCCCGGAAATGGATGACGCCCCACGAACACGTCGGGCAAACCAAGCTCGCGGCCGAGCGCACGCACCTCATCCTTGAAAAGTTCGCGCAGCGGCTCGACCAACTTCATGTTCATGTGCGCCGGCAGCCCGCCGACATTGTGATGCGACTTGATGGTCACCGACGGCCCGCCGGTGAATGATACGCTTTCGATCACGTCCGGATAAAGCGTGCCCTGCGCAAGGAAGTCGGCGCCGCCGATCTTCTTGGCTTCTTCATCGAATACATCGATGAACAATTTTCCGATGATCTTGCGCTTGCTTTCCGGGTCCGTGACACCAGCAAGCTCGGCGAGAAATTGTTTCGATGCATCCACATGCACCAGCGGGATATTATAATGGTGCCGGAACAGATCGACGACGGTCGAGGCTTCAGCCAGACGCAGCATGCCGTGATCAACGAACACACAGGTGAGCTGGTCGCCGATAGCCTCGTGAATCAGAACCGCCGCCACCGCCGAATCGACGCCGCCGGACAGGCCGCAGATCACCTTGCCCTTACCGACCTGCGCGCGAATTTTTTCAATCGCCTCCTCGCGAAAGGCGCGCATGGTCCAGTCGCCTTTCAGCCTCGCAACCTTGCGGACGAAATTGCGGATCAGCTTCGCGCCATCCGGCGTATGCACTACTTCGGGATGAAACTGCATCGCGTAGAATTTGCGCTTGTCGTCGGCGATCACCGAGATCGGCGAGCCCGGCGCCTTCGCCACGCCGCGAAATCCGTCCGGCAGTTTGGTGACGCGGTCGCCGTGGCTCATCCAGACTTCGTAGGAGCCGCCCTTCTTCCACACACCCTCAAACAGCGCGCAGTCGTCGGTAATCTCGATGTGCGCTCGACCGAACTCGCGGTGGTGTCCCGCCTCGACGGTGCCGCCGAGTTGCTGGGCCATGGTCTGCTCGCCATAGCAGATGCCGAGTACCGGCACACCGGCGTCGAGAATCGTCATCGGCACCGACGGCGCGTTCTTGTCGAGTACGGAGGCTGGGCCGCCAGACAGAATCACGGCCTTCGGCTTCATCTCACGAAACGCCGCCTCGGCCTTCTGGAATGGCACGATTTCCGAATAGACGCCCTCCTCGCGGACACGCCGGGCGATGAGCTGAGTGACTTGAGAGCCGAAATCGACGATCAGAATCTTGTCGTGCGCGGCCGCCACATCGGGCGTCGCGGAAGCAGTCTGGCTGTGAGTGGTCATGATGAGGAAATACGTCACGGACAGCCCAGTCGCAACCCTCGGCCGCGCTCGAATCCGGCCTTATCGCCAGCTTTTGGAAGGCTGGCTTATCTTGTTAAAGCTCCACATGAACTTGAACTTGTGTTAGCCCCGCTTCAAGACCGAGACGAAAAACCCGTCAGTTCCGGTCCGGCGTGGGGTCATCAGCAGGCCCTCGGCCGATTGCAGCGTGGCGGCAGTGAAATCGTCTGCCTTGTCCCAAAGCACCGACACCACTTCCGATGGCGGGACGACCGTGAATTCCGGGTTGCGGATCATAAACCGGCTGACCTGCTCATTATTCTCCTGCGGAAGCACCGAACAAGTGATGTAGGCGACCCGGCCGCCCGCTTTCACGAGCGGCGCGGCGCGTTCCAGCACCGCGATCTGGTCCTTGATACGAACCTCCAGCGCGCCGGGGCGCATTCGCCATTTCGCATCGGGATTGCGCCGCCACGTGCCGGTGCCGGTGCATGGCGCATCGATCACCACCAGATCGGCGGAGGCGTGAATGTCATTCAGCGTATCGTCCGGCCCCTTCGGCGTGCGCACATCAGCATTATGCACGCCCGCGCGTGACAGCCGCTCGTGGATCGGCGCAAGCTGGCGCTTGTCGTGATCGGTCGCAATCAGTCGTCCCTTGCCCTGCATCATCGCCGCCAGCGCCAGCGTCTTGCCGCCAGCGCCCGCGCACATGTCGATCACCTGCTCGCCGGGCTTCGCGCCGGTCAAAAGCGCCGCAAGCTGCGAGCCTTCGTCCTGAACTTCGATACCGCCTTTGATGAAATCCTCCTCGGCGTGAATGCCCGGATTGCGTGCATCCGCACCAAGGTCGATCCGCAGTCCAATCGGCGACCATGGTGTGATCTTCGCGCCGAGATGCGCGATGGACGCAAGAACCTTTTCACGCTTGGCCTTGAGCGTGTTGACACGCAGATCGAGCGGCGCGCGGCTCGCCATCGCCGCCGTCTCCGCGACACGCTCGTCGCCGAACACGGCCGCGAGATGCGCATCGAGCCATTCGGGATAGTCACCGGCGATATAAGCGGGGGCGACATCCAGCGTGCGCGAGGTCAGCGCCTCGCGTTCGTCACCTGTCAGCGGCTCGGGTGCGAAGCGCGAACCGTCGCACAGTGTTGCGATGGCGTCCGCGTCTAAGCCACGTTCGAGCTTCAGCATGCCAAGCACACGCGCGCGCGATGTATCGGCATCCAGCAGGTAGGCACTCGACGCACGGCGGCGCAGCACGTCGAACACCAGCCCGGCTAAGCCCGCGCGGTCGCCCGAACCCGCGAAGCGATGCGCAGTGCCCCAGTCTTTCAGGGCGTTCGGCGCGGGAATGCGCTTGCTGTCGATGGCATCGAGAACTTCAATGGCTGCGGATAGCCGCGCGGCGGGAGTCATCAGAAAATTTTTCTCAGATTACGGCGAAGGGAAACAGGACGCGGATGGCGAAATAGACCCACATCGCCAGCAGCACCAGGGCGCCCGCGATGAAGAAGGATGAACCGCGGGTATCGACCGAGCGGGCAAACAGTCCCGCCTGAAAGGCCTGGATCATCACGAATACCCACGACAGCAGCAGCATCACGAGATCAGCCTGCCGCAGTGTGATCGCGTAGGCGATCAGAACATAGAACAGCGTATGCAGATGATAGTTGAACGAGGGTTCGACACGTGGCCCATCTTTCAGCGACAAGCGCCTTCCAGTCCAGAACAGCATCGCCAGCGTGATGGCAACCAGCACGAAAACAGGAAGAAGTATGTTTTGATAAAGCATGCGATTTCTCCGATGAAATGAATTCAGCGGCGCAGACGCGCCACACTAACAATTGCATCAAGGCAGAATCGTTCGCCGAGAATGTCGTCTAATTACGCGCCGCCGGGATAATTCGGGCTCTCGCGCGTGATGGTCACGTCATGGACATGGCTTTCGCGCAGGCCCGCGCCGGTAATGCGCACGAACTGCGCCTTGGCGTGGAAATCGGCGAGATTCTTTGCACCGACATATCCCATCGCGGCACGAAGGCCGCCAGCCAATTGGTGCAATACGTTGGCTACCGGCCCTTTATACGGCACCTGTCCCTCGATGCCTTCCGGCACCAGCTTGAGGGTGTCCTTGATGTCCTGCTGGAAGTAGCGGTCGGCGGAGCCGCGTGACATCGCCCCGACCGAACCCATGCCACGATAGGCCTTGTACGAGCGGCCCTGCCAGAGAAACACCTCGCCCGGTGTCTCATCGGTGCCCGCGAGCAGCGAGCCGACCATGGCGATGTCAGCCCCAGCGGCAAGTGCCTTCGCAAGGTCGCCGGAATATTTGATGCCGCCATCAGCGATCACCGGAATGTTCGCCTTCTTCGCCGCTTCCACTGAATCCATGATCGCAGTGAGCTGGGGCACACCGACGCCCGCGACGATACGCGTGGTGCAGATTGAGCCTGGGCCGATGCCGACCTTGATCGCGTCCGCGCCTGAATCGATCAGCGCCTTTGTCCCCTCGCTGGTGGCAACATTGCCGGCGATGATCTGAACGGCGTTGGACAGTTTCTTGATGCGAGTCACAGCTTCCAGCACGCGCATCGAATGACCGTGCGCGGTGTCCACAACGATCACGTCGACACCTGCATCGATCAGTTTTTCGGTGCGCTCGAAGCCGCCATCGCCCACCGTGGTCGCGGCGGCGACGCGCAGACGCCCCTGCGCGTCCTTGGACGCCAACGGATAGGCCACCGCCTTTTCCATGTCCTTGACGGTGATGAGACCGACGCAGCGATATTGATCGTCCACCACCAGCAGCTTCTCGATGCGGTTCTGGTGCAGCATCTTCTTGGCTTCGGTCTGGCTGACGCCCTCACGCACCGTGATAAGGTTCTCATGCGTCATCAGCTCGGAGACTTTTTGATCGGGATCAGTCGCGAATCGAACGTCGCGATTGGTCAGAATACCGACCAGTTTGCCTGGTACGCCCTTGGACGCGCCGGTCACCACCGGAATGCCGGAAAAGCCGTGATCCTTCATCAGCGCCAGCGCGTCGGCGAGCCGCGCATCAGGGCCGATGGTCAGCGGATTGACCACCATGCCGGATTCGTACTTTTTCACCTGCCGCACCTGCGCGGCCTGGCCGTCAATATCGAAATTGCGATGGATCACGCCGATGCCGCCGGCCTGCGCCATGGCGATCGCCATGCGCGCCTCCGTCACGGTATCCATCGCGGACGCGATGATCGGAATGTTGAGCGGAACGGCGCGAGTGAGACGGCTGCGGATATCGGCATCGGATGGCATGACCTCGGACAGGCCGGGCTTGAGAAGCACGTCGTCGAACGTGAACGCTTCGCGTATAGCCATCGCCAACTCCATTCGGCAGCCCGCAGGCTGCGCTAAAACCTTAAGGATGAGCGGCTTCGGCGGTGCTTTTCGCATCGCGGTCGAATCGAGGCTCATCGATTGGATTGGCGGTGGTCGATAGCATGAAGGCGTGACGTTTCAAAGCGTTTCCCGCATTTTTCGGGGTCTTTTACGCAGGCATAGCGTTCCTACATAAGGGGTGATGCGCCGCTATGGCCCGGATCATAGCGAGTTTATTGATCCCGCGCCGTGAACATGGCTAAAGGCGACGGTCCACCCGTTTCCGCGGCCCTTGCCCACCGTTACAAACCAGGCGCATGCAAAAAGAACGTCTGATACCGCTGATCGTGGCTTGCGCGCTGTTCATGGAAAACATGGACTCCACCGTGATCGCGACCTCGCTGCCGGCCATCGCTGCGGATATCGGCACCAGCCCGCTGACACTCAAGCTTGCGATCACATCTTATCTGCTGTCTCTGGCCGTCTTCATCCCTGCCAGCGGCTGGACCGCCGACCGCTTCGGCGCACGCACGGTGTTTAGCGCCGCCATCGCGGTGTTCATGATCGGCTCGATCGGCTGCGCGCTGTCGTCGTCTCTCACCGATTTTGTGATCGCGCGCATCCTGCAAGGCGTCGGCGGAGCGATGATGACCCCGGTCGGCCGTCTCGTGCTGCTACGGACCATCGACAAAAGCGCACTGGTCAACGCCATGGCATGGGTCACGGTCCCGGCGCTCGTTGGCCCGGTAATCGGTCCGCCGCTCGGCGGTTTCATCACCACCTATTTTTCATGGCATTGGATTTTCCTGATCAACATTCCGATTGGAATCCTCGGCATCTATATGGCGCTGAAATTCATTGATCCGATCAAAAGCGAAAATCCCGAACGTTTCGATCTAGTTGGTATGGTGCTGGCCGGCCTCGGCGTCGCGGGTCTTGCCTTCGGATTGTCGGTCGCAGGTCTTGGCCTGCTGCCATGGCAAACTGTTGTCGCCTTGATCCTCGGCGGTGCGATCTCAATGGGCCTTTATTTGCGGCACGCGAAAAAAACCGCGTCTCCGGTGCTGGATTTCTCGCTGTTCAAACTGCCGACACTGCGCGCCAGCCTCGGCGGCGGATTCCTGTTCCGCATGGGCATCGGCGCGCTGCCGTTTCTGCTGCCGCTGATGATGCAGATCGGTTTCGGCCTGTCGCCATTCAAATCGGGCATGGTGACGTTCGCCTCCGCCGTTGGCGCGATGGGCATGAAGACGCTGGCCGCGCGCATCATCAAGACCTTCGGATTCCGTCAGGTCATCCTTATCAACGTCGTCATGGCATCGGTCTCGCTCGCGGCCTGCGCGCTGTTCACGTCGAACACGCCGCTGCTGCTCATTATGTTCGTGCTGGTTGTCGGCGGATTTTTCCGCTCGCTGCAATTCACCGCGATCAACACGCTAGCTTACGCCGAGGTCGAACCGGACCAGATGAGCCGCGCCACCACGCTGGCCAGCGTCAACCAGCAGTTGGCGATCTCGGCCGGCGTTGCCGCCGGTGCATTTATTCTCGAAGCCACATTGATGGTTCGCCACACCGAGCATCTCACGGCTAATGACTTCTGGCCGGCCTTCCTGATCGTGGCGCTGATCTCGTTTTCGTCGATCTGGTCGTTCTACAGATTGCCGAGCGACGCCGGTCATCAGGTCTCGGGGCAGAAAGCCACATCGCTGGAAGGACCGAAAGCAGCCGACGCGGTCGCCAACGAATCGACAGCGGACGCGCGCGATCAGCGGCTGGGCTGATCGCCGTCATCTTCAGAGGTGTCCGGCCGCTCATTGCTGCCGCGAAAGCCGCTCGCCAGCACATATCTCTCAGATGAATCCTGCCGGCTCGCTGCAGGCTTGACGTGACGCACCGTGGCGAAATCGCGCTTCAGTTGCGTGACCAGAGTGGCATCTGCGCCGCTTTGAAAGACTTTTGCCAGGAATGTGCCGCCCGGCTTCAGGACTTCGCACGCGAAGGCTGCCGCGCCCTCAACGAGACCTAGAATTCGCAGCTGATCGGTCTTGCGATGGCCGGTGGTGTTGGCCGCCATGTCGGACATCACCACGTCCGCGCGCCCGCCCAGCATCGCACGTAACTTTCCCGGCGCGTCGTCAGCGAGAAAATCCATCTGCGCAAAAGTGACGCCAGCAATCTCCGGCATTTCCAACAGATCAATGGCGACGACCTTGCCCCTGCCCTCTGCAGCCCCGACGCGTTTGGCGGCGATCTGGCTCCAGCCGCCCGGCGCGGCGCCGAGATCGACCACCGACTGGTTCATTTTCAAAAAACGATATTTGTCGTCGATTTCAAGCAGCTTGTAGGCTGCGCGCGAGCGGTATCCGTCGCGCTTGGCCTGCGTCACATATGGATCGTTGAGCTGACGCTCCAGCCAGAGCTTCGAGGACAATTTGCGCTTGCCGCCGCTCTTGACCGTGACGTGCAACCGCCCTGTGTCGTCCTTCGCCATAACAGCCTTTGAAAATCAGCCTTTGTAAATCAGCGGCCTGAATCAACAGTATGAATCAGCACCATCCGATACGCGGTCGCATCCGTCCTAGCATAGCGTTGCGATCGACACTATGCGGCCTGAACAAAACCGTCCTGGCGCATCATCTGGACCAGCATGCCCTCACGGAGGCCGCGGTCGGCGACACGCAACCGCGGCAGCGGGAATGCCCTGCGGATGGCGTCGAGAATGGCTCACCCCGCGAGAACGAGGTCGGCCCGGTCCGCACCGATGCAGGCATTGTCGCTGCGCTGGCGATAACTCATCTCCA
>JAIERI010000060.1 GCA_019747015.1 Xanthobacteraceae bacterium | reverse complement strand
CATGCCGGTGCCGTCGGGACAACCGGTTTGCGCCATGAAGCCGTCGATCACACGGTGAAAGACGATGCCGTCATAGAAGCCTTCACGCACCAGCTCCTTGATACGCGCGACGTGACCGGGCGCGAGGTCCGGCCGCATCTCGATGGTGACTTCGCCCTGGGTGGTTTCCAGGATCAGCGTGTTGTCGTTATCAGCCATGATATTTTCTTTCTCGATGGAAATTGGATTCGGCATCACTTGATGTCGGAAGCGACCTGCACCTTCACCATCATGTCGGGACTCTGTACCGGCTCGCCGCGCTTGAGTTTGTCCACGACGTCCATGCCTGAGACCACGTCGCCGACCACGGTGTATTTGCCGTTCAGGAACGAGGCATCGCCGAAGCAGATGAAGAACTGCGAGTTCGCCGAATTCGGATCGCCCGCACGCGCCATGCCGACAGTGCCGCGCTTGAACGGTGTCGAGGTAAACTCGGCAGCTAGGTTAGGATATTTCGAACCGCCTGTACCGTTGAAGTTCTGGCCGTCTCCGGTCTGCGCCATGAAGCCATCGATAACGCGGTGAAACGGCACGTTGTTGTAGTAACCGTCGCGCGCAAGCTGCTTGATGCGCGCCGCATGCTGGGGTGCCAGATCGGGCCGCAGCTTGACGACGACGCGGCCCTTGGTGGTGTCGATGACGATGGCGTTCGATTTGTCGAGGCCCGCAGGCAGCGCCTGCGACAAAGCGGGACTGGCGAATACAATGGCCGCGAGAACGGCAAGAATTCTGATCATGAAAACTCCAGTTTTAAGTCGTTGTGTGATCGGATGTGGGCTTGATCGCGGCATGGCGCAAGGAACGATGCCCTGAATTCAGGAAGGTCCGCTGAATTTGGCTTTCAGCCGCGCAGCAACGGCTTTGGGAACGAAGGACGAAATATCGCCGCCCATACTTGCGATCTGACGCACTAATGTGGCTGTGATCGGGCGCACCATTGTGGAGGCCGGGATGAAGATGGTCTGCACGTCGGGTACCAGCGTCTGGTTCATACCGGCGATTTGCATTTCGTAGTCCAGATCCGTGCCGTCACGCAGGCCGCGAATCAGGATTTTCGCACCGACCCTCTGTGCCGCAGTGACAGTGAGATCGCTGAAGGTGGTGCACTCAAGCTCGCATCCGGCCTTGGCAGCGATCGGCGTGAACACTTCCTTGACCATCTCGAGCCGCTGTTCGGTGGTGAACAATGGCGCCTTGCCGGGATGCACGCCGATCGCGACGATCAGGCGGTCGACCAGGCTGCACGCCTGCCGTACCACATCCAGATGACCGTTGGTAACGGGATCGAACGATCCCGGATAAAGCGCGACATGGGACATGCCATCCTCCTACCCCGCCCCGGCGGAGGCCGCAAGCAAACCTCAGCCGCCATTACCGTCGGCTTCCTCGGTAATGTGTTCCACAGAAACCACCTTTTCGTCCTGGGCAGTGTCGAACACGATCACGCCTTGGGTCGAACGTCCGGCAATGCGGATGCCTTCGACCGGGCAACGGATAAGCTGGCCCTTGTCGGTCACCAGCATGATCTGGTCGCTATCCTCGACCGGGAACGAGGCCACCAGCTTGCCGTTGCGGCCATTGACCGACATCGCGACGATACCTTTGCCGCCGCGGCCCGTGGTGCGGTATTCGTAGGACGAACTGCGTTTACCGTAGCCGTTCTCGCTAATGGTCAGCACAAACTGCTCGCCCGCTGACATCTCGACATAACGTTGTTCGCCAAGTTCGATGGCACCTGACACCTCCTCGGTATCGGTGCCGTTCTCTTCCTCGACGCCGCCACGACGCACCGCGTTGGCGCGACGCAGGTAAGCCACGCGCTCGTCGGCGTTGGCATCGACATGGCGCAGAATGGTAAGCGAAATCAGTTTGTCGTCGTTGCCGAGCGCAATGCCACGCACACCCATCGATGTGCGCCCGGTAAACACGCGCACGTCGGAGACCGGGAAGCGGATGCACTGACCGCCGGCCGCGGTGAGCAGCACGTCGTCATTTTCGGTGCAAATCTGCACATCGACAATGGCTTCATCGTCAGCGAGCTTCATCGCGATGATGCCCGAGCGGCGAACATCGACGAAGTCGGACAATTTGTTGCGGCGGACGTTGCCGCCCGTGGTCGCGAACATCACGTCCAGATTGCCCCATGAGGATTCATCCTCAGGCAACGGCATGATGGTGGTGATGCGCTCGCCCTGCTCCATCGGCAAAATATTGATAAGTGCCTTGCCGCGCGCGTTCGGCGCGGCCATCGGCAATCGCCAGACCTTTTCCTTGTAGACCTGGCCGCGCGAGGAGAAGAACAGCACCGGCGTATGCGTCGAGGCGATGAACAGCCGTGCAACGAAATCCTCTTCGCGAGTCTGCATGCCCGCGCGGCCCTTGCCACCGCGCTTCTGCGCGCGATAGGCCGACAGCGGCACACGTTTGACGTAGCCGGCGTGCGACACGGTCACCACCATGTCCTCGCGCTGGATCAGGTCCTCGTCCTCGACCTCGCCTTCCTGATCGATGATGACGGTGCGCCGCGGCGCCGCGAACTCCGATTTCACCGCCAGCAACTCATCCTTGATGATCGACTGGATGCGTGCGCGCGAACGCAGGATCTCAAGGTAGTCGGCGATCTCGACCGCGAGCTTTTCGAGCTCTTCGGAAATCTCCTCGCGGCCAAGCGCCGTGAGACGCTGCAGACGCAAATCGAGAATGGCCTTGGCCTGCTCCATCGACAACCGCGCGGTGCCATCCTTTGCAAGACGGTGACGCGGATCGTCGATCAGCGTAATCATCGTGGCGACGTCCTTCGCCGGCCAGTCGCGCGACATCAAGGTATCGCGCGCGGTGGCTGGGTCCGGCGAGGTGCGGATCACGCGGATGACTTCGTCGATATTGGCAACTGCGATCGCAAGGCCCACCAAGACGTGCGCACGATCACGCGCCTTGTTGAGCAGGAATTTCGTGCGCCGCGAGACGACGCTCTCGCGGAAAGCGATGAACAGAGTCAGCAGATCCTTCAGATTCATGATCTGAGGACGTCCGGCATCGAGCGCCACCATATTGGCGCTGAAATTGGTTTGCAGCGGCGTGAATTTGTAGAGCTGGTTCAGCACCACTTCAGCAACCGTATCGCGTTTCAACTCGATGACAACGCGATACCCGTCACGGTCGGATTCGTCGCGCAGGTCGGAGATGCCTTCGATCTTCTTGTCGCGCACCAGCTCGGCGATACGCTCGACCATAGTGGCCTTGTTCACCTGATAGGGAATTTCGGAGATGATGATCGCTTCGCGATCCTTGCGGATAGCGTCGATCCTCACCTTGCCGCGCATCACGATCGAACCGCGGCCGAGATGATAGGCGGCACGGATGCCCTGACGGCCGAGAATAATTCCGCCGGTCGGGAAATCGGGTGCCGGTACGATGTTGATAAGGTCGTCGATGCCGAGCGCCGGATCGTCGATCAGCGCGACGCAGGCATCGATCACCTCGCCAAGATTATGCGGCGGAATGTTGGTCGCCATACCAACGGCGATGCCGCCCGCCCCATTGACCAGCAGATTGGGAAACTTCGCCGGCAGAACCTTCGGCTCACGCTCGGAGCTGTCGTAGTTCGGCTGATAATCGACGGTGTCCTTGTCGATATCATCAAGCAGCGAATGCGCGACTTTCTCGAGGCGCGATTCAGTGTATCGCATCGCCGCGGCCATATCGCCATCGACCGAACCGAAATTGCCCTGACCGTCGATCAGCGGCACGCGCATGGAAAAATCCTGCGCCATACGCACCAACGCATCGTAAACGGACTGGTCGCCGTGCGGATGATATTTACCGATCACGTCGCCGACCGTTCGTGCAGACTTGCGATACGGTTTATTCCACTCAAAACCGTTTTCGTACATCGCATAAAGGATGCGGCGATGGACCGGCTTCAGTCCGTCCCGCGCATCAGGCAGCGCACGCGCCACGATTACGCTCATGGCGTAATTGAGGTACGATTGCTTCATCTCATCTGTGATCGAGACGGGCTTGATGTCGACGGGGCCGGAGCCGCTCTCCGTCGGGTCTTTTGTGTCGGTCAAAATGCGAATCCTGGGAGTGCAAAATACCTGTCATATATAAGCCAAATCGGCGGCTCACGCCAACTCAATCGCGTCTAAAACGCCTCCAAATATCAATGTTTTTTCAATGGGTTGGAACCTGCTCTGGGCGCGTTCACAAGGCCCGATCCGGCGCCTCGGAACGGCGGCGCCAAAGCGCAAAACCTGTTGGATCAATCGAAGACCCGATAGGCTAAAACCACCCGTCGAATTTGCCGATCTCGCTTCGCACGGACACCGCAATGCTGATGGACTACTCGCTGACGAGTTTCGTGACGCTGCTGGTGGTGGTCGATCCGCTCGGCATCGTGCCGGCCTTCCTGTCGGTCACGCATGACATTCCGGAGAGCGTACGCCGGGGCGTGGGAGGTCGCGCCGCATTGATAGCGAGCCTGATTCTTGCGGGCACCGCGCTGATCGGCAACTGGCTGCTCGGCCGGCTCGGCATTGGTCTGCCGGCATTCCGCATATCCGGCGGCATTTTACTGTTCGTCATCGCCTTCGAGATGGTGCTGAGAGTGCGCCCTGCCCGCGAGGCGCGTCAGGCCGAACAGGCCATCGAGGAGCACGTCCGCAACATCGCCGTGTTTCCGCTGGCGATCCCACTGATCGCGGGACCGGGCGCGATTACAGCGACGCTTCTTTTGGCCGGGCGTACACAAAGCGATCCCGCCTTGCTCGCCGCGCTAATCGCTATCATTGCGATGGTGGCAACAGCTTGCGCCCTCGCCTTTTTGTTTGCGAGCCGCATCGCGGCAGTTTTGGGAGTGACCGGAAATGCGGTGCTGTCGCGCCTGCTCGGCGTCGTGCTGGCGGCGCTGGCCGTGCAGTTCGTAATCGATGGAAGCCGCGCCGCCTTTGGATAGCGGCGCGCTTTGTCCGAATCAGAACGGGATATCGTCGTTCATGTCCTCGTTGCGTCCGCCGCCGGCCGGGACCGCCCGGCGCTGCGAGGGGCCGCTTGAGCCAAATGAATCCCCACCGTCCTCACCAGAAGCACCGCCTCCGCCGCTGCGGCCATCAAGCATCGTCAACGTGGAATTGAACCCCTGCAGCACGACTTCGGTGGAATATTTGTCCTTGCCGTCCTTGTCCTGCCATTTGCGGGTTTGCAGCGCGCCTTCAATGTAAACCTTGGAGCCTTTCTTCAAATACTGCTCGGCGATCTTGCAAAGACCTTCGCTGAAAATCACCACGCGATGCCACTCGGTCTTTTCCTTGCGCTCGCCCGAGTTCTTGTCACGCCAGGTTTCCGACGTCGCCACACTTAAGTTGGCAATGGGACGGCCATCCTGAGTGCGCCGGATTTCAGGATCCGCGCCGAGATTGCCGACCAGAATCACCTTGTTGACGCTTCCCGCCATATTCAACTCCACTCGCGTCTTCACAACGCGTCGCTTGAATTTCGAAAAAGGCACGCGTGCCGCACAAACGCACCGCTGATGGCGACCCTATACGCTTGTGGTCAACCCGCGGGGACGCGCCCTGCTGTTATCCACACGGATCGTTCACCTAATACCAACAAGAGGTACTATATGTACTCTTTTTGTTCCCGCAAGCGGTGAGTGTTTTCACACAACTTTAGGGAACCCTTTGGCACTATTGAACGTTCGATCAGATAGCCAAATTTGGACCACAAAACTGCCATTTTTCGGTCCGTGAAAAGGCAAAAAGTTCCTAACAATTCTGTAACTCAGCTGGAAATTCTTCGTTGCCGAGTGTTGTATTTCGGAGACGCACTTTTTGCGAGAGCGGCGTTATAAACCCGGTCATGGACTCGAAATTCTGATGCCTTCGAGCACGTAAAAAATGCTTCAGCCAAATGAAGCAGACCTAAACTGGAGAAGAGAAAAATGAAGAAGATTTTGCTGGGTACCGTGGCCCTTCTGGCCCTCGGTTCGACCTCGGTGCTCGCAGCCGATCTCGGCCCGCGCACCTATACCAAGGCGCCGGCTTACGTCGCGCCTGTCTACAACTGGAGCGGCTTCTACGTTGGTGCGCATGTTGGCGGCGCCTTCGGTGGCGACAATGGCGTTACCGATCTGGCTGGCACTGGCGTGCTCAGCAGCAACCGTGACAGCGCTTTCCTCGGCGGCGGTCAGGTCGGTTATAACTATCAGTTCGCTCCGAACTGGCTGGTTGGCGTTGAAGGCGACATCAGCGGCCTGTCGAGCAGCGACCGTACCTTTACGGACGTGAATGGCTCGTTCCGTGATCGCACCGATTGGCTCGCTTCGGTGACCGGCCGCCTCGGCTATACTTGGGGTCCAACCCTGGTTTATGCCAAGGGCGGTGTCGCGTTCCGTGACGACAACGGCCTGACCGGAACCACTCCGTTCACCACGAACCGTAACGACACCGGCTACACTGTCGGTGGCGGCTTGGAGTACATGTTCGCTCCAGCCTGGTCGGCGAAGATCGAGTACCAGTACTACAACTTCGACACCACCACGGTTTCCCCCGGTGGCGCTCCGTCCTTCAGCTACAAGGACGACATTCACACTGTGAAGGCTGGTATCAACTACCACTTCAACTGGGGTGGCCCGGTTGCCGCTCGTTACTGATCTAATGTTCAAGTCCTGATCCTTTCAGGATTTGCGGAAAGGCCGGCGCAAGCCGGCCTTTTTGTTTGAAGGCTGGTACAAAACGGGCTTTTTTGCTGCCCAACTTTCCCGACCGGCCAACAGCGCATTCCGCGATTGAATCGGTGATCAACGCCATCAGGGCACTGGAAATTCAACCGCGTTCTTCCTATGTTCGCGAGACGGCAATTCCTCAACTTCGATGATCCATTTCCGGGTTACGGAATTGATCCTCAGTGCTCGCGCCCAGCGCACCGGAACCCTGTTTATGGACGAGATCATCAAGGCCAAACGCACCCAGACCGGCGCTGCCCTGCGCGCCATTACTATTCGCGGTGCTCGCGAGCACAATCTGAAGAACGTCGATCTGGAAGTCCCGCGCGACAAGCTAGTGGTGTTCACGGGCCTGTCCGGTTCCGGCAAATCTTCGCTAGCCTTCGACACCATCTACGCGGAAGGCCAGCGGCGCTATGTCGAGTCGCTCTCCGCCTATGCACGGCAATTTTTGGAGATGATGCAAAAGCCGGACGTCGATCAGATCGACGGCCTGTCGCCGGCGATTTCCATCGAACAGAAGACCACCTCGAAGAATCCGCGTTCGACCGTCGGCACGGTCACCGAAATCTACGATTACATGCGCCTGCTCTGGGCGCGGGTCGGCATTCCCTATTCGCCCGCCACCGGCCTGCCGATTGAGAGCCAGATCGTCTCGCAGATGGTGGATCGTGTGCTGGCATTGCCGGAAGGCACGCGGCTTTATCTGCTGGCGCCTGTCGTGCGCGGCCGCAAGGGCGAATACCGCAAGGAGCTTGCGGATTATCTGAAAAAGGGATTCCAGCGGGTCAAGATCGACGGCGCGTTCCATGAACTCGCCGAGGCGCCCGTGCTCGACAAAAAATTTCCGCACGACATCGACGTAGTGGTGGACCGCATCGTGGTGCGGCCGGACATCGCGCAGCGACTGGCGGAATCGTTCGAGACCGCGCTAAAACTGGCCGAGGGCCTCGCCGTCATTGAATATGCTGACGCACCGCCAGGCCTGGAGGCTTCGCCTGACAAAAAGAAAACCGCAAAAATCCACGACAAGAGCGGACCCGAGCGGATTCTGTTCTCGGAAAAATTCGCGTGTCCGGTCTCGGGATTCACAATTCCAGAAATCGAGCCCAGACTCTTTTCCTTCAACAACCCCTATGGCGCCTGCCCCGAATGCGGCGGTCTTGGTGTCGAGCAGCATATCGACGCCGAACTGGTCATTCCCGACAACGATCTGAGCCTGCGCAAGGGCGCAATCGCGCCGTGGGCGAAATCCTCTTCGCCGTATTATACCCAGACGCTTCAGGCGCTCGGCAAGTTCTACAAATTCACGCTCGATACCAAATGGAAGGATTTGCCGAAGAAAACGCAGAACGCCATCCTGTACGGCTCGGGCGAGGACGCCATCAAGTTTTCTTATGAAGATGGCGTGCGCTCCTACGACACCAAGAAGCCGTTCGAAGGCGTGATCACCAATATCGAGCGCCGCTTTACGGAAACTGAAAGCGAATGGGCGCGCGAGGAGCTCGGGAAATATTTCTCCGATGTCCCGTGCGCGGCCTGTCATGGCTATCGGCTGAAGCCCGAAGCGCTTTGCGTCAAGATTGGCGGCAAACACATCGGCGAGATTTCGGACCTGTCGGTGCTCAAGGCCGGCGACTGGTTCGCGACCGTGCCGGACATGCTGAACAAGCAGCAGAACGAAATCGCGGTTCGAATCCTGAAGGAAATTCGCGAGCGGCTGTCATTTCTGCTGGATGTCGGCCTGAATTATCTCACGCTGGCGCGCGCATCAGGCACACTGTCTGGCGGCGAAAGCCAGCGTATCCGCCTCGCCTCGCAGATCGGTTCAGGCCTGACCGGCGTTCTGTATGTGCTGGACGAGCCGTCAATCGGCTTGCATCAGCGCGACAACGCGCGCCTGCTCGATACGCTGCGGCGGCTGCGCGATCTCGGCAACACCGTGATCGTGGTCGAGCACGATGAGGATGCCATCGAAACCGCCGATTACGTGGTGGATGTCGGACCCGGCGCGGGAGTCAAGGGCGGCAATATCGTTGCGCAAGGCACGCCCGCAGACATCATGAAAAATCCGAATTCGCTGACGGGGAAATATCTTACCGGCGAGATGTTCGTGCCGATTCACGAGCGCCGTCCGCCGAACCATCGGCGGACGCTGAAGGTCATCAATGCGCGCGGCAACAACCTGAAGAACGTGTCGGCGGAAATTCCGCTTGGCCTGTTCACCTGCGTCACCGGCGTGTCCGGCGGCGGCAAGTCGACATTGTTAATCGATACGCTTTACAAGGCGATTGCGCGCAAACTCAACAATGCAAGTGAGGCCCCTGCCCCGCACGACCGTATCGAAGGCCTTGAGCACATCGACAAGATTATCGACATCGATCAGTCGCCGATCGGCCGCACGCCCCGTTCAAATCCGGCGACCTATACCGGCGCGTTCACGCCGATCCGCGAATGGTTCGCGGGATTGCCGGAGTCCAAGGCCCGCGGCTATGAGCCGGGCCGGTTCTCGTTCAACGTCAAGGGCGGTCGTTGCGAGGCCTGCCAGGGCGACGGTCTGATCAAGATCGAAATGCACTTCCTGCCGGACGTATACGTCACCTGCGACACATGCAAGGGCAAGCGCTACAACCGCGAGACGCTTGAAGTCCTGTTCAAGGGCAAGAGCATCGCCGACGTACTCGACATGACAGTCGATGAAGCCGCCGAGTTCTTCAAGGCGGTGCCACGGGTGCGCGAGACCTTCAAGACGTTGCAGCGTGTCGGTCTCGGCTATATCCACGTCGGCCAGCAGGCAACCACGCTGTCGGGCGGCGAAGCGCAGCGCGTCAAGCTCGCCAAGGAACTGAGCAAACGCGCGACCGGCCGCACGCTTTACATTCTCGACGAACCGACGACCGGGTTGCATTTCCACGATGTCGCAAAGCTGCTTGAAGTGCTGCATGAACTCGTGGCCCAGGGCAACAGTGTCGTCGTGATCGAGCACAATCTCGAGGTCATCAAGACCGCGGACTGGGTCATCGACCTCGGACCAGAGGGCGGTGATGGCGGCGGCGAGATCGTCGCTTGGGGTCCACCGGAAGACATCGTTAAAGCACCGCGCAGCTATACCGGAAAATTCCTGGCGCCGGTTTTGAAAAAAGGACAGGCGGCGGGAAAGCCAACGAGAGAACAGGCGGCGGAGTGACTGAATTCATTCCGTGAGCATGGCCCAACAGCTATCTCACCCCCGTCCCTTTGCAGCGCTGGCACTTCATGACCTTGTCGCCCTTTTTGACGAGGCCTTTGCCTTCGCAGTTCTTGCATTTCTGCTTTTTCTTGATGTTCGGGCCTTTTTCATTCGGCATGACGTGTCCAGTGTTACTGCGGAGCAGAAAAGCAACAACGCTGCGCAATAGTCCGTCCGCCGGTTTATTGCAAACCGGCGGGCGGACTTCGCTTTCACGTCAGCTCAAAAAACCACCGCGCCTTACAAGGGCGCCCTACTGACCGTGGCGGGCAAGCTCCCGGTCCGTCAGATTCCAGTCCTGCCAGAGTTTCAGGGCTGCCATCAGGACCACGACGCCGCCAAGGCTGGTATGCCAGAACCTGAGCGAACCTTCGCCCGAATAGCCGAGCACAAGGGGCGACATGATCAGCCAGAGGCCCAGCACCATCTCGCACATCTCCTCCCAGCGCTGCAGCGCCATATATTCCATCTCTGCAACGCAAAATACGAGAAGGCCCGTGATGACGGCGCTGAAGATTGCAGGGGCATGATCCGGCAATACGCCGGACCCGTGTTCAGACGGTCCGGCCAGCAAAGGCGAAATCACAATCAGCAAGCCAAACAGCATGCCGAACCAGTCTTCCCAAGAACGATGAATGTTGAAAAACCGAACACCTGACATGAGAACCTCCCTTAAAGAGGCATACGTCGGCGGCTGGACCTGTCACTCCGAACATTGAACGACCCATCCGGCCGCGTCGGGGTATGTCTGTTGTGGACGTATAAATCCCGGCTATCTTTACAAGACCCGCCGAAGGGATTTTGCTGCTTCCAATCGCCGCGGCCAGCCATCGCAAGGAGGCAAGTATGAGCGAAGACCCCTCCGATGTGGTGCGCAACAACATTGCGCTGCATCGCTATGAGCTGGATGCCGGCGGCGCGACCGCCTTTGCCAATTACCGCCTGGCACCTGGCGCGGTCATCATCACTCACACAGAGACGCCGCTCGAACTGCGCGGGCGCGGCATTGCCTCGACGCTGGTGCGCGGCGCGCTCCAACAGATCCGCGCAGAAGGATCGAAAGTGGTGGCGGGCTGCGCCTTCGTCGCCGACTATCTCGCAAAACATCCGGAAGAACGAGATCTGCTGGCTTGAAGAATGGCGCTGTCATGATCATGGCAATTCCCGTCGTCATGCTCCTGCAGCCATGACTCTCCCGCCAGCCGGCGTTCCGCTAAGAATGGCCATTGGCGGGACAGTTCATGACTGCAAGATTGCGAAGGATTATCCGAACGAGGAAAGCTTGCCGTATTTTTCCGCAAGCAAATAATAAAATGCCACCCGCGATTTATCCCGATCGCCGTGCATCTTCTGACAAACCTCTTCGACAGCCTTGTCGAGATCGGCGTCAGACTGCGTCAAAGCGAGCTTCTTCTTCAAAAATGAATCGCGCACGCGATCGCGTTCCGTCTTGTCGCCACACGCGACAAAGGAAGAATCCCGGTTATGCAGTGCAATGCCCAAATGCTTGACGATTCCATTGATTTGGTCGGCTTTGGCGCCGGGAGCATATTTCTTTACGTCAGCGGCCCAATCGTGAGTCATGGAAAGCCCTTTCGGTTGTTTGCCGAGCTATCCGCTACGCGAATAGCAGAGAAAGTATATGGGGCAATCGCACCAGTTCGCAATCCGAGGTGATCGCCCTTGTCCGGATTCGCATGACATCTTCGCGACAGGGCGGATCGCGGCGTGTCAGACAATCCTTATCGACATATCCGGCAGGCCTTCGAGCTTGCACAGCAGCACGTCGCCCTTCACCACCGGACCGACATTTTCCGGCGTGCCGGAGTAAATAATGTCGCCGGCCTTTAATTCGAATGCCTCGGACAATTTTGAAATCTGCTCGGCGACATTCCAGATCATCTTGTCGAGATTGGCATCCTGCCGCACCGTGCCGTTCACCGCCAGCGAGATCGCGCCTTTGGTGAAGTGACCAGTCTTCCACACCGGATGGATTGGCCCCAGCACTGCCGCATGATCGAAGCTCTTGCCGATCTCCCACGGCTTCTTCATGCCGCTCATCTCGTTCTGCAAGTCGCGGCGGGTCATGTCGAGGCCTAGCGCATAACCGAACACGTGATCCAGCGCCTTGTCGGGCGGAATGTCGGTGCCGCCGGACTTCAACGCCGCGACCAGTTCGACCTCATGATGGTAATTCTTGGTCAGTGACGGATATGGATGATCCGCGACCTTGCCGACGGGCACATTCTGAATCGCATCGGTCGGTTTCTGGAAGAAGAACGGCGGCTCGCGCGTCGGATCGGAGCCGCGCTCGATCGCATGAGCGGCGTAATTGCGGCCGATGCAATAGATACGGCGAACCGGAAACACTTCGCTCTGCCCGGCGATCGGGATTGTAATCGGTGCAACTGTGAACACCGTCTTCACGGCGCCCTGCGCCATAGCCTGATCGCTCCGCGCGGCAGCGCCAGCCATGGCGGCGCCGGCGGCAAGAACGGTTCGTCGATTGAGGGTCGTCATGATGGTTCCTCTCAGATTTGCCAGCCTGGTCCGATCTTGCAATGGCATAACCGTCGCGGTGGCGAATCTGGTATTCGCTATTATCAGCGCCGGCAAGTTAATCGCGGGGCATTTTCAAACACCACCTCGTGAGTGGCGAGTGCCGTTTGCGGCGCAGCGAATCTTCAAAAAGCGCGCAAAAAAGAAAAGGCCCATCCGCAGACGGGCCTTCTCATATTCAATTCGTCAGTTCGCGCCGCTTTCGCGCGAGTCAAAAAGTTCAGTGCTTCATGAGGTCGGCCGGCACCTTGCCGCCATTGGCGGCAAGCTTGGTCATCACCTGCTTGTGCAGCCAGATATTCATCGAAGCCGAGTCACTGGTGTCGCCGGTGTAGTGCAATTCCTTCGCAAGCTCCTTGCGCGCAGTCAGGCTGGAATCGATATCGAGCGCCTTCATGAGGTCAACGATCGAGGTGCGCCATTCGAGCTTTTCGCCCTTGGCGGCCACAGCCTTGTCGAGGATCGGCGCGACGTCAATCGCCTCGCCACCAGCAGAACCGGGACCGCCCGCGGGCTCGGCTGCATTGGCTTTGGTGCCGAAAATTGCGCCCATGATTTTTGAAAAGATGCTCATCGTTAGACTCCCAAGTGAAGGCAGAAACAGAGGATGGTGTCGGCGCTTGTCGTCATTTCCGGCAACGCCCTGCCGGATTGGCCGTACTTTAAACGCATCGATGGCGATTGCCAATGCGGGACCGCTCGCGAAAAGATGACAATGCGGCGACATTTGCGCCCATACCGTTAAGACCCGCGTAATGGAATTGGGCACAACCCGTATGTGCAGTCAGAATGCGGGAACGATTTCGCGCACTATAAGTTGAGTCACTTATCGCGTTTTGTAGCAATGCCAACTCACCCAACCGTGAGTTCGCGACGAAAAAAACAGGACTAGGATTTGTGATGCAACGGTAACGCAAATCACATCGCGTTCGTAGATGCATGTGAAGCGATTTCCGCAATCGAACCGGAGACCTGAACATGTCCGACACACACTATTCCAGCAATATTCTGCGGCGACCAGCACGCGTCCCGACGGCGCTGCCGGCGATCCGTAAAATCACATACTCCGACCTCATTGATGCACTCAGAATGGGCTGGGAGGATTTCAAGGCTGTGCCGACGCATGCAATCATGCTTGCGCTGATCTATCCTGTGCTGGGTCTGGTTCTGGCGCGACTGGTGCTGGGATACGCCATCCTGCCGCTGCTGTTTCCACTCGCGGCGGGCTTTGCCCTAGTCGGCCCATTCGCCGCCATCGGCCTTTATGAACTGAGCCGGCGCCGCGAGGCCGGAGAACAGCCGAGCGCGGTACACGCGATGGACGTTCTGAAATCGCCCTCGCTCGGCGCGATGCTCGCGCTGGGTGGTCTTTTGATGGTGCTGTTCGCGGTGTGGATCGCGGCGGCGCAGGCGATTTACATTCTGACTTTCGGCTACGCGCCGGCGGCGAGCATGACACACTTCGCGACCACGGTTCTGGGCACGCCGCAAGGATGGGCCTTGATCCTGATTGGCTGCGGTGTCGGCTTCCTGTTTGCGCTGGTGGCGCTGTGCGTCAGCGTCGTGTCGTTTCCGATGATGCTGGACCGCCACGCCAGCGCGCCCGAAGCGATGCTGGTGTCCTTGCAGGCGGTCGCGAAAAATCCCATCCCCATGGCGATGTGGGGCGTGATCGTTGCCGCACTGCTGATCGCGGGTTCGCTGCCGTTCTTTCTGGGGCTGACGATCGTGGTCCCGGTGCTGGGTCACGCCACCTGGCATCTTTATCGCAAAGTGATCGAGCCTTCGGCAACGCCCTATGTGTCGGCACCGCAACCGCCGAAGGGGCGGCGCTACGCGGCGGATTTCCCGGTCAATCTGTTCTCGTGGCTGCGCCGCGACCGATAAGTCTCAAGGACAAAGGCAAGGCCCAGACACGGGATGTTGCATAGAAAAGGAGACCGCGCCTTCAACGCGCGGTCTGAAAAGCCATGTTTTGGCCGCGGTTGCTACCGACATTTACACGTCAATGTCGACTCAAGGCGCTGCATGACCTTCCGATCCTGGCTCGGTGCCCTGCTTCTCAACACGAGCGTCATTTTGTCGTCCCACGCCATCGCCGCGCCCTGCGGTAGCGGCAGCTTCGAGGCCTGGCTCGAGGATGTGCGGCGTGAGGCCGCGGCAAGTGGCATCTCCCAAAGTGCGATCACGGACGGTTTGCAGGATGTGACGCTGGATTCCAGCGTGCTGTCGCGTGATCGCGGACAGCAGGTGTTTAACCAGAGTTTTGAGGAGTTTTCCGGCCGCATGATACCGCCGCGTCTCACAAGCGGCGCGAACAAAATGAAGCAATATGGCTCGGTGCTGGGGCGCATCGAGGAGCAATACGGCGTACCGGGCGCGGTGCTGGTCGCGATCTGGGGCCTCGAGACCGACTACGGCGTCAACATCGGCAAATTCCCGACCATTCGCGCCATTGCCACCCTCGCCTATGATTGCCGCCGCGCCGATGTGTTTCGCGCCGAGCTGATGGATGCGCTACGCATTGTCGCACGCGGCGACCTCAGCCCCGCCGAGATGCGTGGCGCATGGGCCGGCGAGATCGGCCAGACCCAGTTCATGCCTTCGTCCTATTTGAAGTATGCGGTCGATTTCGACGGCAACGGCCGGCGCGACCTGCTGCACAGCGCGCCCGATGTATTAGCCTCGACCGCGAACTATCTCGCCAGCTACGGCTGGAAGCGCGGCAAACCCTGGGATCCCGGCAGTCCCAATTTCGCGGTACTCCGGCAATGGAACAAGAGCGAGGTTTACGCGAAGACCATCGCCGCCTTCGCCAGCCAGCTCGATCGCGCGCCCTGATCCGGTATAGATCGCGCCCATCAGCATTGCGGTGCAACATGATAACTGATTTTGAATTCATACTATCGCCACATCATGCAAAATTATGACAGGAAGGCGACAAACCTTTGAGTGCGAAGGTTGCCTTGATTCCTGATGTAATTAATTGTTCTAAATAATGATTTTTGAATCTTGAATGTTCTGCAGAGATTTACGGCGGTGCTAAAGTTAACAAAATCCTACTCATGTCATGCGCTCAGGTCTTAGCTGCATCGCAGCATTTGCGTTGGTATACAGAAGAATCAATGCATATAAGATGTCTTGTCGCTTCATTCTCCGAAGGATTGAATCGAGACTACAAAGGAGACTGACATGTTCTTATCTTTCATCCGTATGATCCAGGCGTTCCGGGACTATCAGCGCAATGTTGCCGAGCTGTCCCAGTTGAGCGACCTCGAACTGGCCGATATGGGCCTCGATCGCTCGGATATCCAGCGCGTCGCCGCCGGCGCCTACAGCCGCTAACGCAAGGCTCTCTATAAGTCATCGCGAACCGATCACGCCCGCTTAACGCGGGCGTTGTCGTATCCGGGCCGCGCTGTTGCACGGACTCCAAACTGGCTCTAGTTCTGAGCCATGATCAATCCCACTCCCTCCGGACCCATTCATATTATCGGCGCTGGCCTTGCCGGCTGCGAGGCCGCCTGGCAAATTGCCAATCGTGGCGTGCGCGTCGTACTGCACGAAATGCGCCCTGTTCGGATGACGCAGGCTCACCGCACGCAAGGTCTCGCCGAACTGGTGTGCTCGAATTCGTTCCGGTCCGACGATGCTGCCAACAACGCTGTCGGCCTCCTCCACGCCGAACTACGCAAACTCAATTCGCTCATCATGCGCGCGGCGGACGCCAATCAGGTGCCCGCGGGTGGCGCGCTTGCTGTGGATCGGGACGGCTTTTCCGCCGCTGTCAGTGCGGCACTCGAAGCCCATCCACTCATCGATATTCGGCGCAAGGAAATCGAGGGTCTGCCGCCGTCGGACTGGCATAGCGTCATCGTCGCCACAGGCCCGCTGACTTCGCCGCCCTTGGCCGAAGCCATTCGCGGGCTGTCCGGCGAAGATGCGCTGGCCTTCTTCGACGCCATCGCACCCATCGTGCATCGCGATTCCATCGACATGAATGTCGCGTGGTTTCAGTCGCGCTACGACAAGGTCGGCCCGGGTGGCACCGGCGCGGACTACATCAACTGCCCGATGACCCGCGAGCAATACGAGGCCTTCGTCGCCGCGCTCGTCGCCGGCGAGAAGACCGACTTCAAGGACTGGGAAACATCGACACCCTATTTCGATGGCTGCCTGCCGATCGAGGTGATGGCGGAGCGCGGCATCGAGACGCTACGCCACGGGCCGATGAAACCGATGGGCCTGACCAACGCACACAACCCCACGGTCAAAGCCTATGCTGTCGTGCAACTGCGTCAGGACAACAAGCTCGGCACGCTGTACAACATGGTCGGTTTCCAGACCAAACTGAAGCACGGCGCACAAACGCAGATCTTCCGCACCATTCCCGGCCTCGAAAACGCGGAATTCGCACGGCTCGGCGGGCTGCATCGCAACACCTTCCTGAACTCACCGAAGCTGCTGGATCCGCAATTGCGGCTGCGTGCACAGCCGCGGCTGCGTTTCGCCGGACAGATGACAGGCTGCGAGGGCTATGTGGAGTCTGCCGGCATCGGACTGCTCGCCGGATTGTTCGCGGCGTCGGAGGTTGCTTCGCAAACGATCACGTCGCCGCCCGCCACCACGGCGCTCGGCGCACTGCTCGGCCATATCACCGGCGGCCATATCGAGACCATTGATGCCGGTCCGCGCTCGTTCCAGCCGATGAACATCAATTTCGGATTGTTTCCGCCGCTGGCCGCTGCGCCGACCAAAAAGCCCGACGGATCGCGTCTTCGCGGCACTGAAAAGACCGTTGCGAAAAAGCAGGCCATCAGCGCGCGGGCGCTCACCGATCTCGATCGCTGGATCGCCGATACGTTGCGTGTTCCAGCAGCGGCTTAGACTTTGAAAGTTTTCGAACGCGAGGCACGCCACAGCGTCCACAATATTGTCAGGTGAGAAAGCCGCTTTGGCTCGAACGCATTGATCGCCGGTACGCGTAGCGCGCGGCGAACCAGTGCCAGCGGCAGGAATGCAGGTAGCGCGTTGTCTGTTATACCTGCGAGAAGATCGCCAGCCGAATCCAGACATGTCAGCACCTCGGCACGCAATCTTCCGATGATCTCACCCAGGGCCGGTGTCATGCGCCCGGCAAAAATATCGGTTTGCGACGCATCGTATTTTTCGAGCAACTCACGCGGCAGATAAAGCTGGTGCCGCGCGGCGTGCAGCGGCAGCAACGCAACAACGTCAGCGATGCCCTGTGCGATCCCGGCGTGACGCGCGGCATGTTCGCACTCCTCACCCTGTGCGCCAAGAATGCGCGCACCGAGGGAGAACAACACCGAGGATGTGTCACGGCAATAGGCCTCCAAGGCATCCTGCGTCGGCATCGGATCGTCGTAGACGTCGAAAATGCGCGCCTCAATCAGTTTCTGCAATTGTTCGCGCGGCAGTTCATATGCGCCTACTGCACGCATCAATTCCGCCGCGACAGGATTGCCCACCACATCCCCGTGGTCGTGTCCCGCGATCACATCGTTCCACCATTGCAGCCGTATCTCACCAGGCAGCGGCTGGGTAATGTGATCGCGGACGTGGCTAATTTCGGCATTGAAGGCGAACAGTGCCAGCAAGGCGCGGCGTTTGTCCTGCGGCGCAAACAGCGTTGCGGCGTAGCGGGGGAAATCGCGCTCGCGGACAAGACTCGTGCAAAATGCCGCGTCGTCGCCGAGGCGGCGCTGCGGCTGCACGTTCATGGCACGGCGACCAAGGCGGCGGCGACGCGGCGGCCTTCGCCCATCATCACATTATAGGTACGGATCGCGGGTCCGGTTTGCATGGTGTCGAGAACAATTTTCCGCTCGCGCAAGGCCGCGCGCAATGTCTGCGGTGCAATCCACACTTCGATGCCGGTGCCGACGATGAGCGTGTCGATATGCGGCGCCTGCTCGAACACCTGCGCCAGCGACGCTGCGTCTATCATGCCGGGGCTGGTCACATCCCATGCCCAGATACCATCCGGCAGGCACAGCAGCGAGCCGCGATGCGACATGTCAGCGAAACGAAACCCACCATTGCCATAGGCGTCAATCGGCGCGGGGCTTGGAAAATGCGGTGTGGTCGGCGGATCGCCGCTCAAGGCTTCTTCGGCTTGTCGTCGCCCTGACGATTGTTGCCGACTCCAAGATAGATCAGCATAGGCGCAGCGATGAAGATCGAAGTATAGGTGCCTACCAGCACGACGCCGAACATCATGGTCGCGGCGAAAGAATGGATCGCCTTGCCGCCGAACAGCAGCAGCGCAAGCAGCGCCAGCGTCACCGTGACGTGGGTGATGATGGAGCGCGACAGCGTCGAATTGATCGAGGCGTTTAGCAAATCCTCCATCGGCATTTTCTTGTACCGCCGCAGCATTTCACGGATTCGGTCATAGATCACGACCGTGTCGTTCAGCGAATAGCCGAGGATCGTCAACAGCGCGGCAATGCTGGTCAGATCGAAATCGACCTGGGTCACCGACATGAAGCCGATGGTCAGCACGATATCGTGGACATTGGCGACCATGGCGCCAAGCGCGAACTGCCATTCGAACCGGAACCACAGATAGATAAGGATGGCGCCGATCGCGAGCATAAGGCCGAGCGTGCCATAAGCCAGAAGTTCGCCGGATACGCGTGGGCCAACCACTTCGACGCGGCGGTAATCGACGCTGTCGCCGAGTGTGGCGCGTACCTTCTGCACCGCCTCCTGCTGCGCGGCATCGCCGCCAGGCTGCTCGGCAATCCGGATCAGGACATTCTCGGGGCCGCCGAACTGCTGGAGCTGCACATCGCCAAGATTGAGGCTGCCGAGCTGGGTCCGCAGCGCCGCGATGTCGGCGGGGCCCGACTTCGATTGAATTTCCAACAGCGTTCCGCCCTTGAAATCGATGCCGAAATTAAGGCCATGCGTGAAGTACAGCGTGATCGCCAGAATCGACAGCAGCGCCGAAACCGGAAAGCTGTATCGGCGCAAATCCATGAAATGCATTTTCGTATCGTCGGGAACGATACGCAGCGCAGGGATAACGCCGTACACGCTCAGCACCGTCAGAACGACGATGAAGATGGCAAGCGCGATGATGATGGTATGTGTCACTGCGAATGATCCTTAGATCGGCACGGTCTGCGGCCGCTTCCATCGCACCCAGGTGGCGACGATCAGGCGTGTGACGGTGAAGGCGGTGAACACGGTGGTGATGATGCCGATACCGAGTGTGACGGCGAAACCGCGCACCGGACCGGTGCCGATATAGAACAACACGGCGGCGGCGATGAAAGTGGTGATGTTGGAATCCATAATGGTGGCGAGCGCACGGCTGAAACCTGCGTCGATCGCGGAAATGGCGTTGCGGCCGTTACGCAACTCCTCGCGGATGCGCTCATAGATCAGCACGTTGGAGTCGACCGCGATGCCGACTGTCAGCACGATGCCGGCGATGCCGGGCAGCGTCAGCGTGGCGTTGAGCAGCGACAGGATGCCGAAGATCATCGCCACATTGACCGCGACCGCGATGTTGGCGAACAGGCCGAACAGGCGATACGTCAGGGTCATGAATACGATGACGAGGATCGAGCCGACATAGGACGCAAGTTCACCCGCGGCGATGGAATCCTGACCGAGGCCGGGGCCGACAGTGCGCTCCTCGATGATGGTCAGAGGCGCCGGCAGCGCGCCGGCGCGCAGCAGAATCGCCAGATCATTGGCCTGCTGCACAGTGAAATTGCCGGAAATCTGTCCAGAACCGCCGGTGATCGGCTCCTGAATGATCGGCGCCGAAATCACCTCGTTGTCAAGAACGATGGCGAAGGGTTGCTTGACATTCTCCGTCGTCGCGACCGCAAATTTGCGCGACCCCGACGAATTGAAACGGAACGACACAATCGGCTGGCCGCTGCGCTGGTCGAAGCCGGGCTGCGCGTCGGTCAGGTCGCTACCCGAAACCAGCACCTGCTTCTTGATGACGTAAGGCACCTTCGGCGCCTCGACGCCGCGCAGCAGTTCGTCGTCCGGCGGCAACCTGCCTTGCGCCGCGTCTTCCGGCGACACCGTGGTGTCCACCATGCGGAAATCCATCTTCGCGGTCTTGCCGAGAATTTCCTTCAACCGGGTCGGATCCTGCAGGCCGGGCACCTGCACCAGCACGCGATCGAGACCCTGACGCTGAATCAGCGGTTCGACGGTGCCGAGTTCATTGACGCGCTTTTCGATGATCTGGATCGATTGCTCGACTGCCTGCCGCAGACGATCGTTGATCGCCGCCTGCGGCACATTCAGGCGGATCAGCCCGCCGCCGGCGTCGGACACTTCGACACTTCTCTGGCCGTTGCCGCCGAGGATGCCGCCCAGCGGCTGCGACAGTTCGCGCAGCTTCGCCAGTGCGGCCGTCAAATCAGTATCTTTGACCCGCACTTCAACGTTGTCGCCTTTAACCCCGAGACCCGTGTAGCCAAGCTTGGCATCTCGCAGGCTGCGCCGGACGTCGTCACGCACCTGATCGAGCTTGTCCTTCTTGACCGAGTTGGCATCAACCTCAAGCAGTAGGTGCGAACCGCCCTGCAAATCGAGGCCTAGCACCAGATGGCGCTGCGCCCATTTCGGCCAGGTCTTTACAACGGCTTCGGGAAAGAAGTTGGGTACGGCGCACAAGCACACCACGAGCGCAGTCAGAATGACCGCGAGCGCCTTCCAGCGGGTGAAATAGAGCATCGAGTTAACCCGTCAGATAATGTGAATGGCTGTGTCCGTCAGCACCGGTTCGCCGCAAGGCATCAGCTTGCTGCCGCGTCATCCTTTTGCGGTTCGCCCTTGGTGCGGACACCCGAGATCATCTGCCGCATCTGACGAATCTTCACGCCGTCGGCGATTTCCATTTCAACCTGGTCGTCATCGACCACCTTGGTGACCTTGCCGACAAGACCGCCGCTGGTGACGATGGTGTCGCCGCGGCGAAGGTTCTTCACCAGTTCGGCATGCTCCTTGGCCTTGCGTTGCTGCGGCTTGAGGATCAGGAAATACATGATGACGAAGATCATCGCGAACGGCAGCAACGACATCAGCATGGAGTTGGTGTCGCCGGCCGCAGCGGCCTGTGCGTAAGCGGGGGTGATGAACATCTAGGGAGGTCCTTGTGGGGGCGTCACCGGCGGCAAAGTCGAGCCGGATCAAACCATTTGGGCCGAATTTGCGCGGACTATAGCGGCGCGCGCCCCAATTGCAACGCCGCCCAGCGTGGCGGTTCTGAAGTTCGCTTCAGTGTTTCGGCGGCCCCCTTTCAAGCGAACTTCTGAACCTAGACCACGCTGGAATCATAAAGTTGCTGGTGTCCCGTTGATTCCGAAGTTCGTATAGGAGTACGCCGCAAAGTCGTACGAACTTCGGAATCGGGACACCAGACCCCCTATTTCCGCGGCTTGCCGGGGCCTATGACGGTCGCATAGGGTGCGCCAAACCCCCCTCCATTAAAGTCCCCATCATGCCGAAAAAGACCTCCCAAACGCCCTCCCGCGCGGCCGCGAAAGCCGGCCCGCACAAGACCGCCAGGCAGGCCGTAAAGATCGCGACAAAAAGCGCCGACGCACCCGTGAGCGCAATTGAAGAGAGAATCGCGCGGGCGCTGGAAGCGATCGCTGCAGGCCTGTCCGCGGCGTCGGAGCGGCCTTCGACGGCGGACGATTTGAAAGCCGCCGAAGCCTTCGTCTGGCAGCCGAACGGGCATCTCGTTCCGGTGCCGCATGTCAGCCGCGTCGATCTTGGCCTATTGAAGGGCGTCGACCGAATGCGTGACATCCTGATCGAAAACACCGAGCGTTTCGCCATGGGTCTGCCCGCTAACAATGCGCTACTATGGGGCGCGCGCGGTATGGGCAAATCGTCGCTGGTGAAGGCGGCGCATGCCAGCGTCAACAAAACGGTGAACGGGCGGCTGAAGCTGATCGAAATTCACCGCGAGGACATCGAGAGCCTTCCCGCGCTGATGGCGCTGCTGCGCCGTTCGGACTTCCACTTCATCGTGTTCTGCGACGATTTGTCGTTCGACGGCAACGATGCCTCCTACAAATCGCTCAAGGCGGTGCTGGAGGGTGGCATCGAAGGTCGTCCTGAAAATGTGATCCTTTACGCGACCTCGAACCGCCGCCATTTGTTGGCGCGCGACATGATCGATAACGAACGCTCGACCGCGATCAATCCCGGCGAGGCGGTAGAGGAAAAGGTTTCATTGTCGGACCGTTTCGGCCTGTGGCTCGGCTTCCACAAATGCAGCCAAGACGAATATCTCGATATGGTCCGGGGCTACGCCCGCCATTTCGGTGTGAAGATCGCCGATGCCGACCTCGATCGCGAAGCCCTTGAATGGGCCACAACGCGCGGCTCGCGCTCCGGCCGTGTCGCCTGGCAGTTCACGCAGGAACTGGCCGGACGCCTCGGCGTCAAGCTGACGACAAAATAACAGCAATCCTTGGATAGTCCCGGACTGAAGCGCGCCCTAGAGCGTGTTGCCGTTGCGCGCCTGAGTTGGGCCCATCGGAACACAGGTGCGCTGGCGGCTGCGGCCAGGGATCGCACCCCTCACCTTCATCACCATGCCTGCGCCGCAGGTGCCGGTATCGACCAGCACCGAAATGTAAGGCGGCAGCAGCAGAGGTTCACGCTTCAGGAACGGGTCGGCGGACGCCGGAGTGGCGAAAACCGCCGCTAAAACAAGCAAAGCCACGACACGCATGACGTTTTCCTCAGCCCGAGACCGGAACAATTCCATTCAACAGCCGACTATCAATGTCAGCCTGCAAAATTCGTTCCGCGCGGTCCGAAACGATCCTAGATGATGTCCACCGCGCAACACCAGAACTTTCGTGTCCGGCAAAACAAATAGCACTAATTTGCCAAATCCGCATGACAGCTCGCCGTAAAACCATCTTCGCAGAGACATTTTGGCGGTGCGTGGCCTGCACAATCCCAGATAACGCGTGAAATTGAGAGTGAGCACGACCGCCCGAAATTTATGCGCCCGTGTTGTTGACGGCGCCGGGAACCTCCACGACGATCAATGACTTCTTATAACTTCGTTTGGAATATCGATCGAGGAATTGAGCATGGCGTCACATCGAACCAACAGCACCGCAGCGCTGATCGGGCTTCTTGCTCTGACGCAAACACCGGCGTTCGCCCAGGGAACCGAACAGGAGCGCGAAGCCTGCACACCTGACGTATTTCGGCTATGCGGTTCCTATATTCCGGACGCCGACCGCATCGTTGCCTGCCTGCGCGGCAACCCGGACCAGTTGAGCAAAGCCTGTTACTCCGTGCTCTACCCGCAGCAGCAATCGACATCGCTACGCCGCCCGCAACAACCCGTTCCGGATGATCGGCGGCCAGTTCAGGCACAGCCTCAGGATGACGACGATTGAGCTTAAACGTCTCAAGCGGGCGGGAGCGCCGGATTGCTTGAGCGGGTAGCAACAAAAGAAATCGGCGCCCAAGAATGGACACCGATTGTATCTTCTTGGCTGCGCAACGCGGACGCGTCAGGCACCATTGAGGAATTGAAGCGGGTCGACGGGGGAAGATCCTTTGCGGATCTCAAAGTGAAGCTGCGGCGAGCTCACTTCTCCCGACTGACCCGACTTGGCAATGATCTGGCCGCGCTTGATCGTATCACCGCGCTTCACCATCAGCTCACTCGCGTGGGCATACGCGGTGACATAGCCATTGGCGTGCCGCACCAATATCAGATTGCCATATCCTTTTAATTCGTTTCCGGAATACGCAACGACGCCGTCCTCGGCTGCCTTCACTGGCGTGCCTTCGGGCACTGCGACGTTGATACCGTCATTCTGCTTGCCATTGGTCTTCGCGCCATAAGTCGTGATGACACGGCCGCGCACCGGCCAGCGAAAGGTCGGCAGCGCGTTGGTCGCATCGGCCGCTTTCACTGGCGACTGCGTGTCTTCGATCTCTTTTGTCTCCGTCGCTACCCGCGCCTTCTGCTGCGGCTCGGCAGCCGCTGTTACTATGGGCTTCGACGCTGGCGCCACTTGTGGCGCAGCGGACTGAACGACGGGCGTAGATGCTGCGACATTCGCCGAGCCGGGCACGTTGATCTTGCTGCCGAGTCTCAAATGCGCAGTCACGGGCAGATTGTTGGCGCGCGCCAACTGTGCCGGCGTGATGTGGTTGCGGCGGGCGATGTTGTTCAGCGTATCGCCACGATTGACCACGTGAATGTTGGCAGGCATGGCCGCGGCGCTGCGGGTGGCAGGTGCTCCCGACATTGCCGGTTCAGGCACACGGGCCGCGACCTGCTGTCTTGGGATAATCAGTTGCTGGCCCGGAGAGAGCACGCGCGGGCCGCTATAGCCGTTGGCCTGCATGATCGCCATGGCCGGCACGTTGTAACGCTTTGAGATGATCTCGAGCGTGTCGCTGGTACCGACGATGATCTTGGTGCCGCCTTCGCGGCTCCAGCCGGTCGGCATTGCCGCGACCGAACGCGGCGGCACGCTTGCGGTGGTCTCGATCGGATTTGACGGCGCGTAGGATGCCATGCCGCGTCCGCCGCCGGAGTTCACTCGCGAACTGGAATAGGAATTGCTGGGATAGGAGCCTGGCGCGGAAACGATTGGCGGCGACGCCGGGCGGGCATATTGCGGAAGCTCTCGAGGTGCATAGCCGCTCTGCTGTACCGAGCCGGTGGTTTCCGAGCGCGACTTAAACGGATTGGACCAGTCGTCGGACGCAAAGCGGGTCGACGTGTCGGCGCTGCAGCCGCCGAAAACCGCGGCGATTAGCACCATCACCGCGACGTGCGGGGCGCGGCGCGAACCTGGCAATTCGACAACACGGAACATGGTTACTCACTGGCTACGCAACTGGCACTCATTTGAGTAAACACACCTCCAGTAAACAACTCTTTAAGCCCCGCGGCATGCCCTTGGAGTCAAAGGACAAGCGGCGATTTTGCAACAGGTTGCGCGCCTCGTTTTAAAGTTCCTTCGGAGCTCTTCAAAGTTCTTTGGCAACGCCCGGCAGGGCCGGAACGAACCTCACCTGCAACAGCTCGTCCTGTTCGAAACGATTGCCGCTCCGACGCACGCGCATCAGCGTCTGAACTCCGTCATGCGGACCGACCGGCGCGATCAGGATGCCTTCCGGCTCCAGACGCTCTTTCAATGAATCGGGGATGGTCTCCATCGCCGCGGTGACGATGATGCGATCAAAGGTGCCGAGATTTTGCGGAATGTCGAAGCCATCGCCGAGAATCACATCCACATTGCTCGCGCCGATTTTCGCAAGACGCTTGCGCGCAGTGTCCGCCAGCGTGCGGAAACGCTCGATTGACACGACATCGCGGGCCAGCCGCGACAGCACCGCAGCCTGATAACCGGAGCCGGCGCCGATCTCCAGGACACGATGGCGCGGTAGCAGCCGCAATTGTTCGGTCATGTAGGCCACCACGAAAGGCTGGCTGATGGTCTGTCCGCAGGCGATGCCGAGCGCGGTGTCGCGATAGGCGGCGTCACGGTCGGCGATGTCCACGAACAGTTCGCGGGGCACCTCCTCCATCGCGCGCAGCACCGCCTGATCACTGATGCCGCGCCGGCGCAGGCTGAGCTGGAAGCTCATTTTTTCGGGTGGCGGCGGGGTTGCCGGTGAAGTGATCATTCAGATTGACCTGGAGCGGTCCGGCTCGAACACATTCAAACCGCGCTGTTTTAAGCTAAGATCGAAGGGAACCGGCACGTCAACTGCGGCCGGCGAGCATGGGCCCCGGAACCCGACAGGTGACGAACGGCTTGAATAAGCTTAGGTTGGGGTTGCGTCGCATTTTTCCGGCGCAAACGGGGACGAAATGTCAGGCGTAACGAAGACCGGTGCGATACCTCGCTCGATC
Organism: Xanthobacteraceae bacterium; assembly: GCA_019747015.1. Taxonomy (GTDB): domain Bacteria; phylum Pseudomonadota; class Alphaproteobacteria; order Rhizobiales; family Xanthobacteraceae; genus Afipia. The sequence goes on along the minus strand of JAIERI010000060.1, from coordinate 7,959 downwards.
TTTCTGGTCGAGGACGAGGTCATGATCCGCATGATGGTGTCCGATATGCTCGAAGAACTTGGCTATCATATCGCGGCGGAAGCCGGTGACATCGATGAGGCGGTGCGTCTGGTTCAGTGTACCGATTTCGACATCGCCATTCTCGACGTTAACGTCAACGGCAAGGTGATTTCTCCGGTCGCGGAGGCCGTGCAACTGCGCGGACTCCCGTTCGTATTCGCGACTGGCTACGGCGTGCAGGGCTTGCCTGAGAAATTCCGCGACCGTCCCTCGGTTCAGAAACCATTCCAGATGGACACGTTGGCGCGCGTGATCGACAGCGTGTTGCGCAACGCGGCGGCGTAACATCTTTTTTGGTGCATGATCTTTTCGGGATCATGTGCTGCTAAAACACCTCTCGCAACTTTTCCGAAAATGCCTCGTCGGTGCGGTCGAGCCGCAGCGGCGTCACTGAAACATATTTGCCTTCGAGTGCGGCGAGATCAGTGCCCTCACCCGGCACGTCCGGCACCGGAAAATGCTCGAAGCCGATCCAGTAATACGGATTGCCGCGGCCATCATTGCGGCCGACCACATTGAGAAAACCCTGATTGCGCTTGCCCTGCCGCGTGATCACGATACCTTTGACTTCATCGGGTTCACACGCCGGAAAGTTGACGTTGATGACGGTGTCAGCCGGCACGCCAAGTTTCACCACCTTGCGGATGACATCGGCGCCGTATTTCAGCGCCACGTTCCACATCGGCCTGTCGCGATTCCTGGCGCCGCCGAACTCCTGCGACAAGGCGAAGGACGGCAAACCAAGAATGGTGCCTTCCAGGGCGCCGGCGATGGTACCGGAATAGACCACGTCCTCGGCGACATTGCGGCCCTTGTTGACGCCGGACAGCACGAGGTCGGGCTTGGTATCGCCCATCACGTGACGCGAGCCCATGATGACGCAATCGGTCGGGGTGCCACGAACAGCAAAATGACGGGGGCCGATTTCGCGTAGACGCAGCGGATCGTTCAGCGACAGCGAATGCGACACGCCCGATTGATCGAGTTCGGGTGCAACCACCCAGACGTCACTGGAAATTTGACTTGCGATCTCCTCGATGATCTTCAGTCCCGGCGCGTGGATGCCGTCATCGTTGGTGCAGAGAATTCGCATCAGGCGTCCTTCGCAATAACTTTGACGCCGCCCATATAGGGCACGAGAACGTCCGGCACCGCGATCGAGCCATCCGCTTGCTGATAGGTTTCCATCACCGCGATCAGCGCACGGCCGACCGCCGTACCCGAGCCATTCAGTGTGTGTACGAAACGCGGCTTGCCATCCGGCCCGCGTGAGCGCGCATCCATGCGACGCGCCTGGAAATCGCCGCACACCGAACAGGACGAAATCTCGCGGTACATGCCGGGATCGTTGCTATCATGGCCCTGCCCCGGCATCCACACTTCGATGTCGTAGGTTTTTTGCGAGGCAAAGCCCATGTCGCCCGTGCAAAGCGTCATCACGCGATAATGCAGATCGAGGCGGCGCAACACTTCCTCCGCGCAGGCCAGCATGCGTTCGTGTTCGTTCTTGGATTCTTCCGGCGTCGTGATCGACACCAGTTCGACCTTGGTGAACTGGTGCTGGCGGATCATGCCCCGCGTGTCGCGTCCCGCCGCGCCCGCCTCCGCGCGGAAGCACGGCGTCAGCGCGGTGAGACGCATCGGCAATTCTTTTTCGTCGAGAATGGATTCGCGGACGAGATTTGTGAGCGGCACTTCGGCGGTGGGAATGAGCCAGAAATTTCCACCTAACCCCTGAATGTCACCGACTTCACCACCTTGTCTAAGAAAATCTGTGAATTGCTTTCCAGCTAATCCCGCATAAACAGAAAACTGATCATCAAGAAACTTCGGCAACTGCGCCGTACCGATCATCGCCTCGTCGCGCACCAAGAGCGGCGGATTGACTTCGGTGTAACCGTGTTCGTTCGTATGCAGATCGAGCATGAACTGACCAATGGCGCGTTCCAGCCGCGCGAGGCCTTTCTTCAGAATAACGAACCGCGCACCGGACAGTTTCGCCGCCGTCTCGAAATCCATGAACTTCAGAGCTTCACCGAGTTCAACATGCTCCTTCGGCTTGAACGCATAGTCGCGCTTCTTGCCGAACACATGATGCTGAACATTGCCGTGCTCGTCGGCGCCGTCCGGCACTTCGGCGAGGGGAAGATTTGGAATTTGTTCGAGTTCTTTTTTTAACTCTGCTTCAGCTTTCTTTGCGTCATCTTCTAATTTTGGAAGCGTTGCTTTCAACTCACCGACTTCCGCCATCAGCGCCTCGGCGCGGGCATTGTCCTTGTTCTTCTTGGCGTCGCCGATTTCCTTCGAGGCGGCGTTGCGGCGCGCCAGCGCCTGTTCGGCATCCTGGATCGCCTTGCGGCGCTTCTCGTCGATCGCGATCAGTTTCGCGGCTTCGCCTTCAAGGCCGCGACGCTTCAGCGCGGCGTCGAATGCATCGGGATTATCGCGAATGGCTCTGATGTCGTGCATGGCAAATTTCTACTTTGGCAAAGGCGGCCAATGGCATTTGTGCAGGTGGGTTAGAACAACTGGGCGACGCATGAAACCCCGAATCACGGGGGCCTTGCCGATATTAGTAACTCAATTTGACGGGTGTTATTCCGCCGCGGGCAATGCAGGCGGCGGTGTCGGTGGCGCTTCGGGCGGTGTGGCTGGCGGGGTGCCGGCGGCCCGCTTGGCAGCGTTCTTCTCGACAATGCTGACCGCGATGATCGAGCCCTCGTAGAGCAGCAGCAGTGGCAGCGCCAGCGACATCTGGCTGATGACATCCGGCGGCGTCAGCACGGCGGCGATGATGAAGGCGACAACGATGAAATAGCGCCGCTTCTCGCGAAGCTGCCTGGCGTTGATGATGCCGATCCGCCCGAGCAGCGTCAGTACCACCGGCAACTGGAACGCGATGCCGAACGCGAAGATCAGCGACATCATCAGCGACAGATACTCGCCCACCTTCGGCAGCAGCGCGATCTGCGCAGTCTCGGCACCTCCTGCCTGCTGCATGCCGAGCGAGAAGCGGATCAGCATCGGCAGCACGACGAAATAAACCAGCAGCGATCCGAGCGCGAAGAAGAACGGGGTCGCGATGAGATATGGCAGGAACGCGCCGCGTTCGTGCTTGTACAGGCCCGGCGCCACGAATTTGTAGATTTGCGCGGCGACGATGGGAAACGAGATGAAACCCGCGCCGAACATTGCAAGCTTCAGCTGGGTGAGAAAATATTCGAGCAGCGCGGTGTAGATGAACTTCGAATTTTCCGGCCCCGCCACCCACACGAACGGCCACACCAGAACGTTGTAGATCTGCTTGGCGAAAAGGAAGCAGAAAATGAAAGCGACACCGAACGCGAGCAGCGCCTTGATCAGCCGCGAGCGCAGCTCGATCAGATGCTCCATCAGGGGCGCTTTGCTGGCTTCGATGTCGTCCGCACTCATGACGCTTTGACGTCCGGTGCAGGTTTGGCGGCCGGCGCATCCGGCGCGGGTTTTTCAACCATCAGCGCATGCGCTTCGCCTTCAGGAACGGCCGATTGCGGCTCATCGGCCGATGTTATCGCCGGCGGATCGATCTTCACCGCGTCCTCGACATCCTTGCTCAGAGACGTGAGAAGATTGGTCGGATGCAAATCCTTCGCGGCGGCGGACACGTCGTCGAACGATTTCTTGATGTCGGCCATCTCGGCCTCGCGCATCGCCTCGTTGAACTGGCCCTGAAAGTCGGACGCCATGCGCCGTGCCTTGCCGACCCACTGCCCGACCATGCGCAGCACGCCGGGCAATTCCTTCGGGCCGATGGCAATCAGCGCAACGACGCCGATGACGACCAGTTCACTCCACCCGATGTCGAACATGGAAAAATCCGCTTGACGAGGTCAGGCCCCGCCTCCGTCTGCCGCCGCCGAAAAAATCAGACGACGTTGCTGCCGACGTCCGAACGCGGCGCGTTGGTCGGCTTGCCGGTGCTGTCGATGGTGCGCACAGGCTCGGACTTCTCAGCGGGCTTGTCGTCATCCGCCATGCCCTTCTTGAACGCCTTGATGCCTTGCGCCACGTCGCCCATCAGGTCCGAAATCTTGCCGCGCCCGAACAGCAGCAGGACGACGCCGATCACGACGATCCAGTGCCAAATGCTCATCGAACCCATCGTGCATCCTCCACACTACGCAGCCGGTCTCGCCGGCAAATTCTGGCCTGAAACTATGCGTCGGAGGTGTCAAAAACAAGGATTTAAGGCAGCCTGCGACCACGGCGACGCTGTCCATTGGTCCAAGCGTTAACGCCCGGCCGTCCGTGTCATTTCAGACCGCGAAACAGTCCGAATATCAGGACTTGCCGCCGGTTTCCTCGTCCGGAACAGGCGCCAGCGTCAGCTCCAGATCGCCGGGATCGAGCGGCTCTTCGTCGTCACGCAGCGCCGGATCGTCAGAGGGCACTGGAACATTGAAGCCGGTAGGCAGGCGCGTATCCAGAAGGCCGGCCCCCTTCAACTCGTCCAGACCCGGCAGATCGCCGAGCGCCTCAAGCGTGAATTGCGACAGGAACGCTTCGGTCGTGCCAAAAGTCAGCGGACGCCCCGGCGTCTTGCGGCGGCCACGCGGCCGAATCCAGCCGGTTTCCAGAAGCACATCGAGCGTGCCCTTGGAGGTGACGACGCCGCGGATCTCCTCGATCTCGGCGCGTGTCACCGGCTGGTGATAGGCGATGATCGCCAGCATCTCGATCGCGGCGCGCGACAGCTTGCGGCTCTCGACGCTTTCGCGCGTCATCAGCCACGACAGATCGGCGGCGGTGCGAAAGGTCCATTTGTTGGCGACGCGCACAAGGTTCACGCCGCGCATCGCATAGTCCGCCTGCAATTGCTCGAGCAGCGCCTTCACATCGGCGCCATCCGGCAAACGCTTGGCCAGCGCAGCCTGATCGAGCGGCTCGGCGGAGGCGAATAGCATGGCTTCGAGAAGACGCAATTCCTCCGGCCGCGCGGCAACAGCGTGCGCGCGGTTTTCAACCGCGATGGCTTTTTTCGCCAGACTGGCTGACATGACCTGGTCTCCTTCTTCCACTTACTCCACCGGCGCTTGCGGCGCAGAATTCGCCTGCCCCGCATCTTCCGCGTGTTTACGAAAATAAATCGGTGCGAACGCTTCTTTCTGGTGCAGGTCGACGACCCCCTCACGCACCAGTTCGAGCGCCGCGGCAAAACTCGATGCAAACACCGTCGCGCGCTGCGAGGGTTCGATAACGTAGGCGATCAGATATTCATCCAGCCGGCTCCAGTCGTCGCTGATGCCGGCAAGCCGCTCGAGCGAGGCGCGTGCCTCGGCCAGCGACCACACCGTGCGCTTGGCCAGATGCACGTTTGCCAGCACACGCTGCTGGCGCTGCGTCGCGTAGGCCGTCAGCAGATCGTACAGCGTCGCATTCCACTGCGGATGCCTGATCTGGGCAATCGCCTCGGGAAATCCGCGCGGAAAAATATCGCGTCGAAGCTGCGGGCGGGTCATCAGACGGTTGGCGGCTTCGCGGATCTGCTCAAGCTTGCGCAGCCGGTTCGCCAGCGCGGTCGCCATATCCTCGGCGCTCGGCCCGTCCGGACTCGCAGGCTCAGGCAACAGCAGGCGCGACTTCAGATAGGCCAGCCACGCGGCCATCACAAGGTAGTCGGCGGCGAGTTCGAGGCGCAGTTTGCGCGCCGCCTCGATGAAAGTCAGATACTGGTTGGCCAGCGCGAGAATGGAAATTTTCGAAAGATCGACCTTCTGATGCCGCGCGAGCGCGAGCAATAGATCGAGCGGACCTTCATAGCCCTCGACATCGACCACAAGCGCCGGCTCGTCCTCGGCGCGTTCCGCCGCGGGCAGTCCGGTTTCAAACGAGAGAATCTCCGCGCTCATGCGATCAGACTTCCTGCTCGTGCGACCAATGCATCCAGTTCATCACGCCCGCTTGCGCGGTCGAAGGATTGCGGTGTCTTGCGCGACGCCAGCGCGCGGTCCGCGCGTGCCAGCGCCTCGCCTGTAAGCCTTGGCGTCATTGAGGCGACGGCGCGCATCTCATCCATCTTGCCGTTGCAATGAAGCACCATATCGCAACCCGCGGCGACGATCGCGGCAGTGCGCTCGCCGAGCGAACCACTTAGTGCGTTCATGGACACGTCATCACTCATCAACAAACCCTGAAACCCGATCGTGCCGCGAATCACCTCGTTGATGATTGTGGCAGATGTCGTCGCCGGTTGGGCGGCGTCCAGCGCGCTAAACACAACATGTGCAGTCATCGCCATCGGCAGATCGGCGAGCGGCTGGAAGGCGGCAAAGTCGGCCCTAGCCAGTTCAAGGCGCGAGGTATCCACCGTCGGCAGCTGAGTGTGGCTGTCTGCTGTGGCCCTTCCATGACCAGGAATGTGCTTCAGGACCGGCAAAACGCCGCCATCCTCAAGGCCCTGGCTCACCGCACGGGCGATTTTAGCGACCTTTTCGGGGGTTGTGCCATAGGCCCGGTCGCCGATGACAGCGTCGGCACCTGGAACCGGCACATCGGCCAGCGGCAGGCAGTCCACCGTAATCCCCAATTCATTCAGATCGGCTGCGATGAGGCGCGAGCTTAGCCAGGCCGCGCGCAGCCCGTCCGCGGGGGCCAGATCGTAGAGCGCGCCGAACACCGCGCCGGGAGGATAAGACGGCCAATGCGGCGGGCCGAGCCGCTGCACCCGCCCGCCTTCCTGATCGATCAGCACCGGCGCATCAAGGCGGCCGACACTCTGGCGCAACTCCGCGACCAGCGCCGCAACCTGCGCGGGCGACTCCGCATTGCGTTTGAACAGGATGAAGCCCCACGGCTTCTGCTCGCGCATGAAGGCAAGCTCCTCGCCGGTCAGGGCAAGGCCGGACACACCGACGATGAAGGCACGCGTACTCATTCAGGGCGATTAGCCCGCAGCACCCCGAGGGTCAACAGCGGTCAGCGACAGTGGCAGTGGCAAAGACCGCTGTTAATTCCTTTGGACGATGCACTTTCCACCGGCCGACTGGAGATTCACACAGAACTGCGTGGCCTCGTCGGTGGTGCCGAAGGGTCCGACCAGCGCGCGGTAGAATACGCCCTTGTCACCGAGATCGGCCCGGCGAACCACCGGTGAGCGCGCACCGAGAATACCCGAATACTTGCCCTGAAGTACCTTGTAGGAAGTCAGCGCGTCGGCCTCGGTCTTTTGCGAAGAAACCTGAACGTATGACCCGCCAGCACTCGGCGCCGACGTCGACGGGTTCACCGACGCGACGCGCGCGCGCGGCGCGGGCGTGGCCGGTGCTGCTGTGTCGTCAGTCTGCGGTGTCAACGCCATCGGCGCATTGCTGGGGGCCGGTGCGTTGCGCGTTGCCGTCATCGAAATCGTACGCGGTGGCGGATCCGAAGCGGCTGGTGCAGGCGCAGGCGCGCCATCAGGCTGATCGGGCCGAATGGTGAGCGTGCGGATCTTGCGAGGCTCTTCGCCGCCAATCGTGCCGTTGCCAACCCCCGCGCCCGTCGGGCGCGTGTCGGGCGATACCGCCGCCGTGGTCGGCGGCGATGAATTCTGCGAGAGCGGCGGAAACACGACGCGCGGACCTGGCTGACCATTGACGTCCACCGGCTGCTCTTCGCGCGAGACAACCCGCTCGCCGCCTCTGTCGCCGACGCGATCGTAAATCTGCTTGTCACCCGATTGCGACGGCGGAACGATCTTGTTCGGGCCCGCATCGGCCCTGATAATTGGAGGCTCGCCGCTGCGGGGCGATCCGATAAACGAGCGATAGGCATATGCACCCGCCGTGCCGATTACGGCCAGCGCGAGCACCACGATCACCGTCATGGTGCCGCCACGGCGCGGCCGGACAGCGGGCTCCTCGGCATATCCATCGTCCGGCT
>JAIERI010000113.1 GCA_019747015.1 Xanthobacteraceae bacterium | reverse complement strand
TTCCAGTCGTAGCGAATCGTGCGTTGAGGCTTTGCCACTCCGACGCCCTGAGGAGACGATCTCCGTCGTGCCACCTGCCTTCCCTGAAGACGACTAGGCGGCGACAATGGGAGCGTAGGTCTCCACCAGACGATTTGCAAACATATCGACCTTCGGAATCATCAGCTTCTGGCGGCAGACCGCAAGATCGATGTGCTTGGGCATGACGGCGCCCAGTTTCGTCACGCGCGGCGCTGCGACGTTGATGTCCCACATCGGAAAACCGGTCGGCGGAATCACGACGCTGCCGCCAGGATATGCGCTGTCAACGCGGTTGGCCAGCACCACCGCAACCCTGTTATCCTCCGCGCGGGGAACGGCGAGCAACTCCCTTTCGAAAGGCTCGCGCAAGGATGCCGGCCAGAGAATAATGTCCGCCGCGGCGATGCCCAGACAGCGCGATGTTTCGGGAAAGACCGCGTCGTAACCCGACATAATGCCGATCCGGCCGAACGGCGTCTCAAAAACCGGATAGTCATTGCCTGCGGCGGCCCATTTGCGCTCCTCGGCGGTCAAATGGGTCTTGCGATAGCGGCCGATTTCCTTTCCATCCGCACCGATCAAAAAGGTCGTCACGTAAAGCCCGGCGGCGGCGCGCTCGACCGTCGGCACGGCAATGATGCAGCCATATGAAGCTGCGATGGCCTGCGTGCGCGACATGATGGAGGCGGTCTGATCCGCCAACGTTTTGGCCTCCGCCGCGGTGAGAATGCTTTGCGGACAAAACGCATATTCCGGCAACACGAGAACCTTGGCGCCGAGTTTTGCCGTGTGATCCACCATGTCGAAGACATCCGAAACGCTCGCGTCATCCGTCACATGCATCTGCACGGCGGCGACCTTTGTTACCGATTTCGAGGGAATGAGCGGCTTGTCCGCGACGCCAAAGACAGGCGTCTGCCGGTACGGCAGCGCCATGATCCCATAAGTCTCGGGCCTGCGATCGGCAATCTTGTCATTTGCGGCATAGATCGACTTGTCACCCGCAGCATCGAGGTCGACATCGCAGATCGCCAGCCCGTGCGTGTCGTAAGGAACCTTCGACAAAACGCGGCCCTTGGGATCGACGATCATGCTGCCGCCGGGATAATAGATCGAGCGCTCATAGCCAGCCTTGGTCGCCGCCACCAGCCAGACACCGTTTTCGTAAGAGCGCGCCGGTCCCCACATGTCCGCCTGATCCATGGCAAAAAAATTCGCCATATCGACGATGACTTCCGCGCCCTGCATCGTCATCGCGCGGAAGATTTCCGGAATGCGCCCATCAAAGCAGATCAGAAGACCGATCCGGCCGAGATCTGTATCGACGACAGGACAACCGCGTTCGCCGAAACTGAACCAGTTCTGATCGTGCGTCGCCAGAAACTGCTTGTGGTAATGACACGCAACTTCGCCGTTGCGGTCGAACATGATCCCGGTGTTGAAAATCTTTTCCTTGGCCGGGTCCCATTCGGTGATGCCGCTGGCGATATAAATACCATGCTTGCGGCTCAGCTTCGACAACGCGGTGACAAATGGTCCATCCGTTATGGTCTCCGCAAGCTCGCGGCAATGGCCGGCAGAATCGAACAGATAGCCGGTATCCATGCATTCCGGAAACACGACCAGCTCGGCGCCCTGACGCACCGCGTCTTCCACATACCTGGTTGCCAGTGCGATGTTGTGTTCGAAATCCCCGAGCCGCGCGAGAGTCTGCACTGCGGCAGCCCGAAAGCGACGCTTCGCCATATCCATCTCCTTTTTCTTGATCTGCCGTGTCAGTATCGTGGCTGCCCAGAGCAGCCTTCATCCTTCGATGAAATGTTATCGTTTCACTTCCTGCCAGAACCGGTCGAGGCAATGACGCTTGAGCGCCATGAAGTCCTCCCCGGTCGTGACATCGAGATTGCGCGGCCATGGCAGATTGACATCGACGATCTCGGCTACCTTTGTCGGCCTGCGCGTCAGCATCACCACCTTGTCCGCAAGCTGAATTGCCTCCTCCAGATCGTGCGAGACCAGCAACATCGTTGTTTTCGTCTTCATGAATATTTTTTGCAGCTGTTCGCGCATGAACAGCGTCATTTCATAATCCAGAGCCGAGAACGGCTCATCGAGAAACAGAACTTCCGGCTCGGTGACAAGCGCGCGCAGGATCGAAACGGTCTGCTGCTGTCCACCCGACAGAGTGTAGGGATAAACGTTGAGATCGATGCGAACGTCGAAATCCGTCAGAAGCTTCTCCACCCGCAGCCGCTGTTCCTTGCGGGAGACGCCCATGACCTTGAGCGGGTAGTAGATGTTGTCGATCGCCCGCAGCCACGGGAAAAGCGCCTCGCGATAATTCTGAAAGACGTAGGAAATACGAGTCTCGCTGATGCGCTGACCATCATAGAGAACCTCGCCCGCATCCATCGGCATCAGGCCGGATATCATGTTGATGAGCGTGCTTTTGCCACATCCGTTCGGTCCGAAGACCGAGACGAACTGTCCAAGCGGCAGATCGACGCCGAAATCGTCATAAACCACGGCATCGTCGAACGTCTTGCGGAGACCGCGAATCGTCATCAGGGCTTGCCGCTTCGGCGCCGCCGCCGAATTCAGCGATGTATCCGGCGCAATACCGGAGATGCGATCGACAGCCCTGATGAGGGATACGTTACCTCCGCGTACGCTCACTTGCCCAGCTCCGCCTTGGTCAATAGTTTCTCGCGAACGTTCAGGGGACCGGTCAGCACGCCTTCTTTGATGAAGACATCGACCAGCGCCTGATACGATTTGATATCGGTATCGTTCAGATCCTTGAATCCCCGCAGATACGGCTGAGCCAGCACGCCGAGCTGTTCCGGCTTGATCGCGGTGTAGTTCGGGATGACCGCTTTGTATTTTTCGAAATTCGCGTTCACAAGATCCGTCGCCTCATCGATGACGGCGACCACGCGCTTGGCAACGGCCGGGCGCTCTGACAGGAATTTGGCGGTCATAATGGACGCGCCTGAATAGAACGGATCGGCGATCACGCCAGCCACAGGGTTCGTCATCGCGCGCTTGGCCTTGCCCGAAGCGACTGCGATCGATCCCACAGGCTCGAGCGAGAGCGTTGCATCCACGGTTCCGCCGACAACGGCCGGCACCTGCATCGCAACCGCCAGATCGACGAGTGTCACGTCCTTGTCCGGATCGAGGCCGGCTGCGCGCACCATATGCCGGGAAATCGTCCGCCACTGGATGCCGGGTACGTGACCCAGCGTCTTGCCTTTCAAATCGGCGAAGCTGCTGATCGTGCTGTCTGGCTTGACGATCAGCCCGTCATTGATGCGATTGACCTTGATGCCCCCACCCTGAAGCCCGAAGATTTTCAGCTTTCCGGGAAATTTTGATTCCGCGATCATCGCGATGCCGGCCGCCGCGCCAGGAGGGCCGAAATCGGCCCGATCCGCGATCAGTGCGTCGATGATCTGGTTGGGCGATTCCATTTTGTTGGAATCGAGTTCGATGCACGCCTTCTCGAACAGTTTTTCCTCGATGGCCACATAGTACGCCGTCGTTTGCATGATCGGCAGCCACGCCGCCGTGACCTTGTCCATTTTGTCGCAAGCCGCGAAAGCGCCGGATGCAGACAGCGCGACGGCCGCCGCGGAAAGAAGAATTCGTTTCATGACATACACTCCTGGTTTGCGGTTGCGATCATGGCGGGCTACTTGCCCGACCAGTGGATGACTGACCGCTCCAGAAAGAGAAGCGCCAGATTGAGGCCGTATCCCATCGCGCCAGCGACGAGGATCGAGCCATACATATCGGTCAGCGAGTACGAGATTTGCGCGTCGATGATGCGGTGACCCATTCCGTCGGTCGCACCGATAAACATTTCGGCGACGATAATTACGACAAGGGCCAGCGAAACTGCTGTCCGTAGCCCAACAAACGTTTGAGGCAGGGTTTCGAAGAAAATAACGTCGCGGAATATTCGCAGCGGCGATGCGCCCATCGATCGCGCGGCCAAAATGCGGGTCTGGCGTGCGTTCATCACGCCGTAAGCAACGTTGAAGACGATCACGAGCCAGGCTGCAAAGGCAGCAACGGCGATCTTTGCGAGATCGCCGAGACCGAACAGCAGCAGAAAAAGCGGGAACAGCGCGGTCGCCGGCGTCGAGCGGAAAAAATCGACCAGAAACTCAACCGATCGATAGATCGAGGCCCGTGCCCCGAGGATGATGCCGGCGGGCACACCCGCGACAATCGCGATGACGATGGAATATGCGACGCGAACCAGCGTGTGCGAGAAATCGCGCGTCATCTTGCCCGACCAGATATTGGCAAACGTATCGCTGAGGGTCGCGATCGGGGACGGCAACAGATCCCTGTTGACGAACCCGCCCTTGAAAGCGATCCACCACAGGCCGATCAGCAGCAGCGGCCCCACCGCCAACTCAGCGGCGCGGCGCAATTTCCTGGATTTGATCTTTGCGAGCATGTTGCGCGTCCGCTTTGCCGGGCATTCGTCCCGGACATGTGGTCATCCATTCAATTGCAGGCGATGACTGTCCCCATTGTTGCGCATCCAAGGCGAAAGCAAATGGCCAGTTCTGCAACGCTATGTGCATTTTTGCATTTTAAAATGAGATTATTTCTTGCTCAAAATGCGTAATTGCATGCCCAAAAATCAGGCGAGTACATAGGCGCGACCACATTGTCGCACCGCATTGGAGAGGACTCACATCAATGCATTGACAATTCGATGCGTTGACAATTCCGGGTTCGACCAAAGCCGAAGCCTCATCGGTAGAGGACTGGTGCCGGGAACCGCGGGACGGCCGTCAATCAACGAGAATTCAAAGCCATGCCCGGGACAGCGCAACGTTTCTCCAGCGAAATGGTATTTTTCGCCGAATGCCTCGAACATCGGATTTATATGTCCACCGGCTTGAGAAGCGATCATTGCGCTCCTCCCGGATTTCGCACCAAGAAGCCCTTTCAAGGACCATCTCATGCCCGAGGCATACATGTTAGGCGCGCAGGTCCAGCCAGGGACTGCGCGCCATGAATTATTAGAATGGAAGATATTTAGGCGATTTACTCCGCCGCTGTCCGCAGTTCGATTTTCTCCGCCCGCACCGCACAGAATTTAAATTCTGGAATTTTTCCGAACGGATCAAGCGCGGGATTGGTCAGCAGGTTCGCCGCAGCTTCGGCGTAGCAGAACGGCATGAAGATCATATTCTCCGGCACGTCGCGGTCCGAGCGAACCTTGACCTCGATGGCGCCGCGGCGGGTTTCCATCTTGATGAAATCACCCGGCCAGATATTCATGCGCCGCATATCCTTGGGGGACATGAATGCAACGGCTTCCGGCTCGATGCTGTCGAGCACTTCGGAACGCCGCGTCATCGAACCCGTGTGCCAGTGTTCGAGGACGCGCCCGGTGGACAGCACCATCGGATACTCCGCATCCGGCACTTCGTCCGGCGCAGTCACACGCGCAGGCACGATCTTGCCGCGGCCGCTGGCTGTGGGGAAACCGGTCGTGAAGATGATTTCGTTGCCCGGCTTCTGCGGATCATCGACCGGATAGGTCACCGCGCCTTCGCGCTCGAGCCGCTCCCACGTGATGTTCTTGAGGGAGGGCATTACCTTGGTCATTTCATTGAAGACGTCGCCCGGACCGTTATAGGTCCAGCCGCAACCCATGCGGTTTGCGATTTCCTGGATGATCCACAAATCCTGACGCGCATCGCCCGGCGGCTTCACCACCTGCCGCGCAATCTGCACGCGGCGATCGGTGTTGGTGAATGAGCCGACTTTCTCGGCGAATGCCGATGCCGGCAGGATGACGTCGGCGTGAAACGCGGTTTCGGTGACGAACAGATCCTGCACCACGAGATGCTCTAGCTTGGCGAGCGCTTCGCGTGCGTGCTGCAGGTCGGGATCCGACATCGCCGGGTTTTCACCCTCGATATACATGCCGGTGATGTCGCCGGCGAGGATCGCGTTCATGATCTCGACGACGGTCAATCCGCGAACCGGATCAAGCTCCTGATGCCAGAGATGCTCGAACGGCTCGCGCAGATCGGTGCGGCCGACCGGCTGATAGTCCGGCAGGAACATCGGGATAAGACCGGCATCGGATGCGCCCTGCACGTTGTTCTGGCCGCGCAGCGGATGCAGACCCGTGCCCGGACGGCCGACCTGACCGGTGACAAGTGCGAGCGCGATCAGGCAGCGTGCGTTGTCGGTGCCGTGAACATGCTGGCTGATGCCCATGCCCCAGAAGATGATCGAGGTTTTCGCCTTCGCATACATGCGGGCGACCTCTTTCAGGGTCTCGGCGGGAACGCCGCAGATCGCTTCCATCTTCTCCGGCGGAAAGTCCTTGATCTTCTCCTTGAGGTCTTCGAAGCCTTCCGTGTAGCCGGCGATATACTGCTTGTCGGTCAGGTTCTCGGTGATGATCGTGTGCAGCATCGCGTTGAGCATCGCAACGTCGGCACCGGGCTTGAACTGCAAATGTTTGTAAGCGTGGCGCGACAGGGATTGCCGGCGCGGATCCATGACGATCAGTTTGGCGCCGTTCTTGGCGGCATTCTTGATGAACGTCGCCGCGACGGGATGGTTGACCGTCGGATTGGCGCCGATCACGATAATGACTTCGGCATCCTTTGCCGCTGCGAACGGCGCAGACACTGCGCCGGAATTCAGGCCTTCCATCAGCGCCGCCACCGAGGATGCGTGGCACAGACGCGTGCAGTGGTCGACGTTGTTCGAGCCGAAGCCGGTGCGCACCAGCTTCTGGAACAGATAGGCTTCCTCATTGGAACCCTTCGCCGAACCGAATCCGGCAAGCGCCTTCACGCCCTTGGTATCGCGGATTTTCACCAGCCCCTTGGCGGCGATATCGAGCGCTTCTTCCCATGACGCTTCGCGGAAGTGCGTGAACGGATTGGCCGGATCGACCTGGTCGTTCGAATCCTTCTTCGCATTAGGCAAACGCACCAGCGGCTTGGTGATGCGGTGCGGATGGTGGATGTAGTCGAAGCCGAAGCGGCCCTTGACGCAGAGACGGTTGTGGTTGGCCGGGCCGTCGCGGCCTTCGGCATACACGATCTCTTCGTCCTTGACCTTGTAGGACACCTGACAGCCGACGCCGCAGAACGGGCACAGCGAATCCACCGACTTGTCCGGGTAAACCGTGCGGGTCTGGTTGGCGTCGAGATAGGCGGATGGCATCAACGCGCCGGTCGGGCACGCCTGAACGCATTCGCCGCAGGCGACGCAGGTCGACTCGCCCATCGGATCGTCGAAATCGAACACGATCTTGGCCTCGTGGCTGCGATAGGCCATGCCGATGACGTCGTTGACCTGCACTTCGCGGCAAGCGCGCACGCACAGGCCGCATTGAATGCAGGAATCCAGATTGACGCTCATCGCCGGATGGCTTTGGTCGCCGCTCCAGCGCTCGGCGGACGGGAAACGGCTCTCGGACACGTCGACCTTGTCCGCCCAGTTCCAGAATTTCGAATCCGGATCGTGCGACGTCGCGCGCGCCGGCTGATCGGCGACCAGCAGCTCCATCACCATCTTGCGCGCAGAAGTGGCGCGGTCGCTGGCCGTCTTCACTTTCATGCCGACGCTCGGCATGCGTTTACACGATGCGGCAAGGACACGCTCGCCCTCGATCTCGACCATGCAGGCGCGGCAATTGCCGTCGGCGCGATAATCAGGCTCCGGCGAGTAGCACAGATGCGGGATTTCCGTGCCCTGACGCTTGGCGACCTGCCAGATCGATTCACCCGGAGAAGCTTCGACCTGCTTGCCGTCGAGTTCGAATTTAATCGTGGTCATTCTGCAGCCTCCTGCGGCGCGAACTCTTCAGGGAAATACTTAATGACAGATGTCAGCGGATTCGAGGCCGCCTGACCCAATCCGCAAATGGAGGCATCCCGCATGGTCTGACTGAGTTCATCCAGCAGGTCGCGGTTCCAGTTGCGCGTTTCCATCAGCTTCGCCGCCTTCTGGGTGCCGACGCGGCACGGCGTGCACTGGCCGCAGCTCTCATCCTCGAAGAATTTCATCAGATTGAGCGCCGCATCCTTGACCTCGTCCTTGTCGGACAAGACAATCACCGCAGCAGAACCGATAAAGCAGCCATACTTTTCCAGCGTGCCGAAATCGAGCGGGATGTCGTTCATCGATGCCGGCAGGATGCCGCCCGATGCGCCGCCCGGCAGATAGGCGTGGAACTTATGGCCGTCGGCCATGCCGCCGCAGAACTCTTCGATCAGCTCTTTAATGGTGACGCCGGCAGGGGCCAGCTTTACGCCGGGATTCTTGACACGGCCCGAAACGGAATAGCTGCGCAGGCCATGGCGCTCGTTGCGGCCCTGAATCGACCACCATGCAGCGCCGTTCTCGACGATGTCGCGGATCCACCACAACGTCTCGATATTGTTGATCAGCGTCGGCAGGCCGAACAGCCCGACCTGGAACGGATATGGCGGCTTGTGACGCGGCAGCCCGCGTTTGCCTTCGATGCTCTCGAGCAGCGCGGACTCCTCGCCGCAGATATAAGCGCCGGCGCCGCGGCGCAGATGCAGCGTCGGGCCACCCGGCGGCAACATTGCGATTTCACGCGCAAGAATTTCACGGCATGCCGGATATTCGTCGCGCAGGTAGATGTAGACCTCCGCGGCATCGACGACATGCGCGCCGATCAACATCCCTTCAATGAAACGGTGCGGATCGGTTTCGAGATAATAGCGGTCCTTGAACGTTCCGGGCTCGCCCTCGTCGCCATTGATCGCCATCAGGCGCGGGCCGGGCTCGCCGAGCACCGCGCGCCATTTGCGTCCGGTCGGGAAACCGGCGCCGCCGAGGCCGCGCAGCGAAGCGTCGTCGAGCGACTTCAGGATGTCTTCTTTCGACGTCTTGCCGGAGCGCAAGCTGTTCAGCAGCGCGTAGCCGCCCTGCTGCACATAGGACTCGTAGCCGACATAATCCGGCATATGGACGTGGGTATCGTCTTCTTTCGTCGCCGCAAGAACACTCTCGACCGTGGCATGGTCGATGAAGTTGTGGCCGACTTCAGCAGCAGGCGCGGTATCGCAACGGCCCACGCAAGGCGCGCGCACGACACGCACGCCGGGCCCCGCCTTGTTCTGCAATTCCTTCAGCAGCGTTTCCGCGCCGAGCATCGCGCAGGTCAGGGAATCGCATACACGGATGGTCAGCGGAGCGATGTCAGGAGCGCCCTCCTTCACCACGTCGAAATGCGCATAGAAGGTCGCGACCTCGAACACTTCGGAGAAAGCGAGCTTCATCTCGTCGGCCAGAGCCGCAAGGTGAGCCGCCGAAATCTGGTGATACCTATCCTGAATGAGATGCAGATGCTCGATCAGCATGTCGCGGCGGCGCGACTTGCCCTCGAGCAGGAATTCGACTTCCTGGCTCGCCTTGGGATCGATCTGACGCCCCTTGGGAGTGGATTTCGCGCGCCGTTTTCCTTCGCCGGGATGCTCGAAAGGGACGACCGTTTGCGGTCCAGCATGACTCATTAGAACTGCTCCAATTTACCCGACCATACTGGCTAGTATACCACGCGCAAGAAGCATTTTCTTTTTCCTCCCGCGGCAAAAAAGGCTGTGGCGCAAAAGTCTTCGCTGCAATGCAGCGACTCTCTCTTTCAATCCGCGTTGCAATCGATTTGATTTCCTGATCGCACAATCGGTAATTTCGATTGTCCGGAAATGCGCCACAGCGTTCAGCGGATTTTATTGTCCTGGCGTTCCGGTCCCTTATGATGAGGATCCAGATCTTCCTTGTCAGGCTGCGGTGAGGGCTTCGGGCCATCCTTTTGGCCGCCCTGTTTTCCACCCTGATCTTGCCGACCAGGCAGATTGTTTTCCTTCTTCATTTGGCTTCCTTCATGGACTTGATTGTCTGAAGCTGCCATGGACGCGCGCAGCATCAAGGGTAACTCGCGCGGCCGCGAATAGGTTTCACCGATGTCCAATCTTGAATCGGCCATTCAACTTGTTCTGACGTTCGATGCCGGCCTGTTTCAGGTCATCGAGTTGTCCCTGATCGTGAGCCTCTCGGCGGTTTGTCTTGCGGCCCTGATCGGCGTGCCGTTCGGCGCGCTGATTGCGCTTAACCCCTTTCCGGGCCGTGCATTCATCGTCGTCGTGATCAACGCGCTGATGGGCCTGCCGCCCGTGGTCGTAGGGCTGATCGTCTATCTGTCGCTGTCGCGTTCAGGACCGCTCGGATCGTGGGGCATCCTGTTCACCCCGCAGGCCATGATCATCGCCCAGACCGTGCTGATCGCGCCGATCATCGCCGCTCTCACCCGCCAGACCATCGCGGATTACTGGGTCGAGTATCGCGACGAACTGATGGCGATGAATATCGGCCCGGTCTCTCGTGTGATGACACTGATCTGGGACGCGCGATTCAGCCTGATGACGGCACTGTTGGCCGGCTTCGGCCGCGCCGCTGCAGAAGTCGGCGCCGTTATTGTTGTCGGCGGCAACATCGATGGCTTCACCCGCACGATGACCACGACAATCGCTCTGGAGACGTCGAAAGGCGATCTGCCGCGCGCGATCGCGCTTGGCGTCGTGCTCATCGCGATCATCGTCGCAATCAATGGTCTTGCATGGTGCGCACAGCGCGTTACCGCACGATACGCCGGAGCGTGACCATGCGGGCTGCGGTTTCCGATCTGCCGATCTCGCTGGAGCATGTCGATATTCGTGCGAACGAGACCGCTATCCTCAGGGATGTCTCGCTGCGTCTGACACCGGGACCGCCGACCGTTTTGATCGGGCCGAACGGATCCGGCAAGACCACGCTGCTGCGCGTGGCGATGGGCATGCTCGCGCCCTCAGCCGGCCGTGTGACATGGGGAGGACGTGAAGGTGTCGCGCCGCTTCGCCGCGCCATCGTGTTTCAGCGGCCGGTGATGCTGCGCAGGAGCGCCGCGGCCAACATCGAGTATGCTCTTGCAAGCATTGGCGCCGCACGCGACGAATGGCCGCGGCGAACTCTGGAGCTTCTCGCGCTTGTCGGGCTTGCGGGATTGGGCAACAGGCCGGCACGCAAACTCTCGGGTGGCGAACAACAAAGACTCGCATTGGCGCGGGCGCTGGCGCGTGAACCCGAAGTGCTTTTCCTCGACGAGCCGACAGCGGCGCTCGATCCGTTCTCGACCAAAGCTATCGAGGACGTGTTGCGCACGGTCGCCGCACGAAACGTCAAACTGGTGATGTCCACACACGACCTCGGTGAGGCGCGCCGGCTCGCCAACGAGGTCATGTTCATGCATCGTGGGCGGGTGATCGAAACCGGTTCGGGGGCCGCCTTTTTCTCCAATCCGAAAACAGACGAAGCCCGCCGCTTCCTCGGCGGCGAGCTTCTCGTTTAACAGAGAAGGATATGTCCATGAATTTCATTCGTTCGTTTGGCGCGCTTGTTGCCATCGCTCTTCTTGTCGGCGCGCAGCCTGCCGCCGCACAGGACAAATCGATTGTGGTGTCGTCGACGACCTCGACACAGGATTCCGGGCTGTTCGGTCACATTCTGCCGTTGTTCAAGCAGAAAACCGGAATTGACGTGAAGGTGGTTGCCCAGGGCACAGGACAGGCGCTCGACACCGGCCGCCGTGGCGACGCCGACGTGGTGTTCGTCCACGCCAAGTCCGCGGAAGAAAAGTTTCTTGCCGAAGGCTTCAGCGTGAAGCGCTATCCGGTGATGTACAACGATTTCGTGCTGATCGGGCCGAAGAACGATCCCGCCGGCGTCAACGGCACGAAGGACATCGTAGCCGCGCTGAAAAAGATCAAAGACAAAGGTGCAGACTTCATTTCGCGCGGAGATCGGTCGGGAACGCACATCGCCGAACTCAATCTCTGGAAAGCCGCCGGTATCGACATCGCGAATGATAAAGGCCCCTGGTATAAGGAAATCGGTCAGGGCATGGGTGCTGCGCTTAACATGGCCTCCGCATCTGGCGCATACGTTCTGACAGATCGCGGCACATGGCTGTCGTTCAAAAACCGTGGCGATCTGGTTATTGGCGTTGAAGGCGACAAGCGGCTGTTCAACCAGTATGGCGTGATGCTCGTGAACCCTGAAAAATTTGCATCCATAAAGAAGGATTTGGGCCAGCAGTTCATCGACTGGCTGATCTCACCGGAGGGTCAAAAGGCGATTGCCGATTACAAGATCGGCGGCGAGCAATTGTTCTATCCGAACGCCGACGATCCCAATGCATAGGTCAACGCTTCAACCTCGCAATTACAGCAGGCTGCCATAGCTTAGGAAACTCACGACCTCGCCATGCCTGACCTCGGTCACGTGTTCACCAAGCTCGATGAGGCCGTCGGTTTCGACAAGTGAGGACAGCAGCCCTGCCCCTTCGCGCGGAAACTTCACCGCTTCCAACACGCCATCGTCGCCGCGGCGGATATGTGCCCGGACATATTCGCGGCGGGCGATCTTCTTTTTGTAGGCAAATGCCGCACGCACCGGGATCGGCACCGGGCGGTCCTGAAACGCACCGGAGAGTGCAAGCACGGTGGGGCGCACGACATAAGTAAACGTCACGAAGCTTGCGACCGGATTCCCCGGCAATCCGATCAACGGCGTTCCGCCGATAATCCCCATCGCCACCGGGCGCCCCGGCTTGATCGCCATGCGCCACAGCACCAGTGAACCCGCACCTTCGACCGCCGCCTTGACGTGATCTTCCTCGCCGGTCGAGACACCGCCGGATGTGACGATCAGGTCGTAACCGGAGGCCGCGCTCTTGAGCGCCTGCACCAGCGATGCCCGATCATCGCGCAGGATACCAAGATCGCCGACGTCGCAGCCGAGCCGGCGCAGCATCGCCATCAGCATGTACCGGTTGGAATCGAATAGCTGCGCCGATCCGCGCGCAGTGCCCGGCGTCACCAGTTCATCGCCCGTCGAAAAAACAGCAACACGAATTCGGGCGCGTACGGTGACATGTGTCAGCCCCAGCGCCGCAATCAATGCCACGTCCTGCGGACGCAATCTTTGACCTTTCGACAAGGCCGTATTTCCAAGCGGAATGTCCTCGCCGGTCAGCCGCACATTCGCGCCGGCCTTCAATCCCGCAGGAAGCACGACGCCGCCATCTTCAAGGCGAACGTCCTCCTGCATGAACACGGTATCGGCATCTTTCGGCATCGGCGCGCCGGTGAAAATACGAACGGTTTGCGCAGCCTTTAGAATGTGGTTCGCGGCTGCGCCGGCCTGAATACGGCCGACGACCGGAAAGGTTTGTCTGGCGGCAAGCGCAAGGTCGGCGCTTCGCACGGCATAACCATCGACAGCGGAATTGGTGAAAGGCGGCAGCGGCATCGGCGCCATAACTGTTTCAGCAAGCACACGTCCGTCTGCTTCAGCGAGCGAAACGGATTCCGTCCGCTCTACCGGCGCCACACGCGTCGCGATCAGCGCGACAGCGTCATCGACCGACATCATCGGGCCGCCGAACGCAAAGCAATCGTCGGACAGTTGCGCCATCAGAAACCAGTCAGCCCGAGAAATGAAACGGAGAAATGAAACGGCGATGCGCCGGAAACCATCTTCCTTATTATAGGAAGGAGCGCGCCGTCCCGCTAGGCCGGACGAAAACCGGCCTGCGCGAGTGCGGCGCGGGTCTCATGCGAGGCAAGAGATGCCAAAAATGCCTGAACGCCCGGACGATCCTTCCGCACGGCGACAAGGGCGAAATCATAATGCTCTTCCGCAAACGGGATAAAACCAAGCCCCGCCGCGTGGGCGACGGGTGCGATCGTCATGCCCCAATCGGCCCGGTTCTGCGCCACAGCCGCAGCCACCGCGTTATGCGATTTCGGCTGATTCCAGTAACCATCCGGCCGCGCCTCACCAAGAAGCCGATCAATAAGGATGCGCGTGCCGGCACCCTGGTTGCGATTGACCATCAGGCATGCGGGATCGGCAAGCGCCGCGCGCACCGCACCCTGTGCATCGAGTCCTTCGAAGCGTTCGTCGCCAGCACGAAACACAATGCCCTGCATCCGGCGATAACCCGGCACCAGTTCGAGACCGGGCACCAGAAATGGGGTGTTGTAGGTATCGGTCTTGTCGTCAAACAGATGGATCGGCGCAAGATCGCATTCACCGCGCCGCGCCGCCGCCAGACCGCCGAGACTTCCGACCGAAATCGAACGCACGGAAAGTCCGGCGCGCACCAGCGGCGCGGTGACGATGTCCAGTCCGGTGCAATGACTTCCCACAATCACAAGATCCGGTACGCGAACATGGGGTGTGAATAATGTCACCTCGGCTTCGGTATCGGCCGGCATCTGGTCGGCCAGTGCCTCGATGCGCAGAAACCCGTCGGCCTGCGCGAATGCTGTGATCGCGCCAGAGCCCTTACCTGAAGGGTAAGCAATCAAGCCGCTCTCGGCTTCGACAAGCGAGACCATGACGAATTCAGTGCGCCCCAACTCTGAGGCAATACGCACGGGCACTTTCGCCCGCACATGCGCATCGGCGCGCGGCGGCAATCCGGCCATCCGACGCAGCACCGGCACGATCATGTCGTGGAACGTAAACATCGCCGATGTCGGAAATCCGGGAAGAATGACCACCGGCTTGCCATCGCAGACCGCAAGGCACAGCGGCTTGCCGGGCTTGAGCGCCACACCATGCGCAATGATGCCGGGCTTGCCGAGCCGCCCGATGATGCGATGAGAGACATCGCCTGCGCCTTTCGATGTGCCGCCGGAGAGCACCAGCATGTCGCAATCGGCGAGCGCCTTGCGCATCGCGGCTTCCAGCTTCACCTCGTCGTCAGGAAACGCGCCCGCGAAACTTGCGTCGCCGCCATTCTCGGTGACCGCGGCAGTGACGATCGGGCCGTTGGTGTCGTAAATCGCGGCCGGACGCAGCTTCTCACCCGGCGCGACCAGCTCATCCCCGGTGGAGAGGATCGCAACTTTCGGTTTGCGGATGACGGAAACCTGCGCGATGCCGCATGCGGCCAATATGCCGACTTCGCGCGAGCCGATGACAGTGCCGGCGCGCATCAACGCTTCGCCGCGCGCGATGTCCGATCCTGCATAGGACACGAACTGGCCTGGCGATGCCGCGCGCCGTATGTCGATTGCGCCGTTGCCGGCAGGTTGCGTATGTTCGATCATGACCACCGCATCGGCGCCACGCGGAATCGGACCGCCGGTTGCAATGGGAGTCGCCGTGCCGGGCGCTACAACGATGTGCGGCGCCACACCGCAGGCAATCGTCTCCTCGTTCAGGACGGCGCGAACCGCCGATCCTTCGGTGGCAAGAGCGATATCCCCCGAGCGCACCGCGAAGCCATCGACGTTGGAGCGATCGAATGGCGGCACATCGATCGGCGCGATCACGTCGTGCGCCAAAGCGTGACCCAATGCGTCGGCAAGACGGCGCAATTCGCTCGTCAGTTCACGCGGAAAAACCGCCGCCTCAAATCGGGCCAGCGCCTCCTCGCGCGGCAAGATCGTCAGGAATTGTTCCTGATCCAGGCCGCCCGCCATTGACGAAGCCGAAATGTCTGTCATCCGCCATCATATATCACGAAGCGGAAAAGCGCTGCAAACAGCGCCCGATGCATAACCTTCGCTTTCGCCCGGCACGGCAAGCCAGGCATCTGCGCTTGATAAGCGATCGAATGAAAGCTCACCGGTTGAAAGCGGAATCCATGTCGCGCGCTCGTGCTTCAACAAAACGATCTCGGTTATTCCCGGCGCCGACGAAATCTTGCGCGCAAGCGGCAATGCCGTTGCGGCAGGCTCGATGCGTCCGGAAAGACGATCCAAGGCAGGACGCGCCAGCGTCAGCCAGACCGCAAGCGCATGATCCCAGCTCCCGGGAAGAACAAGCACGGGACAATCTTGAATGTTCCCTATCGCGGCAGTTTGTCCCGGCTGCAATGCAACGCCGTGCGCGGAAATCGTGCCGCGTGTTGCGAGCGCTTCGATGGCCGCATCGGCCCGCCCGGTTCCAGTACCGCCGACAATCAACATAAGATCGGACGAGCCAGCGTCGAAGACATCCGCGATCGACGCCGCGTCGCGGCCCGCAGCGCTCACTTCAACGACATCCCCGCCGGCGGCGCGCGCGGCATCGGCAATGAACCCCGCCGTCGACGACAGGCCGTGCACCGGCACGTTCACGATCCGGACGGACGGGCGGCGAACGGCCAGCTTTTCCAATCCGATCGAACGGGCGATCAGGACATCGACGGGACGAATTATCATGCCCTCGGCGATGACATGAAAAGGATGCGCGACATCGTGGCCCGTGCGCCTCACGCCCGCACCCGGTATGACCTCGGCGATCACCTGGACCAATGGACCGGCCTGATCGACAGAATCCGGATCGAGCACACAATCACATCCCGGCGGAAGGCGGTCGCCCAACTCGACCCAGATTGGCGGCTGTCTGAGATGAACAGGCGAATATGGGGATGCGCCGACAATATCTTGCGTACGAACCGCCCAACCATCGCGGCTGGCGATATCGTGAACTGGATACGGCCGGTCGAAAGGCGGATTCTCTGCAGCAATGCATCCGAGTGCTTGCGTGACAGGACGTTCAAGGGCCGCGACCGGCTCACATCCGGCAAGCAACAAGCGCCTTGCTGTTTCAAGAGATATCAATGGCGTTGTTAAACGCTGCGGTCCGGTCATGCGCTCGCCTAAAAGATACCACGGCCTTACAGGCGGCTGTTTATGGTCTTCGCGCCGAAGAATCCAGATGATCTCATTGCTCGTTGCGATAATTTAGCTTGCGATACTCAAGCCGAATACAGCCGCGAAAAAGCACAAACGGAAATCGATCGTGTGCGACGTCGGACTATAACAAGGACTGGCTGGGGCGGGAGGATTCGAACCTCCGTATGGGGGAATCAAAATCCCCTGCCTTACCACTTGGCGACGCCCCAACAGCGTCAGGCGTTGTCATGCGCGAGGCCGCGCCGATTCACCGTGGCCACGTGGGTCTATAGAGGCTGAAGCACCGTTTCAACAGCCAAAACAACGATTTCGCCGCCAAAATCTGCTGTTTTGAAACGACTGTGGTACTGGGGCGGCCACATCGAAAACGCTCATTTTTGGTGAAGCGCGCTCGCGCGGCGAGCGGGCACGCTCAAGACATCAGCGAGGATCGAACGTTGTCGTTCCATATCTTACCAAGTCCAGGCGCGCCCTTGCTGAACGGCCTGACGTGACGATGGAGATTGTCACGCGGCCGTCGTCGTGATTTTCACGACATGTATCAACTTGTCCCGCAGTTGATCGACCTTCGCGCCGATATTGGTCGAATTTTCGCGGAATGTAATTGCTCGTTCGCCCGTTTCGGCGGCTTCCCCGGAAACAGCAGCGATGCGCTCGGCCACCTCGCGCGCAGCAAGCGTTGTCTCACTCACTGTGCGTGCAATCTCGCGTGTGGTCGCATTTTGCTCTTCGATCGCCGACGCGATAAGTGTCGATGCCGACTCAAGGCGACCGATGCGCTCGCTGATTTCATCAACGGCGGCCACGCTCGAATCCGCGGCAGCCTGAATCGCTGCAATTTGTTCGGCGATTTCGCCCGTTGCCTTAGCCGTCTGGCTTGCAAGAGACTTGACCTCCGATGCGACAACCGCAAATCCGCGCCCGGACTCCCCCGCGCGTGCCGCCTCGATCGTCGCATTGAGCGCCAAAAGATTGGTGCGGCCCGCGATATCGCTGATGAGGGCGGTGATATCACCGACCTGAGCGGCGGACTGCGACAGCGTGGCCATGGCATTGCGCGCATGCTCAACAGACTGGACGACTTCGGTGGTTTGCGATCTTGTCGAATGAATCTGCTGAGAAATTTCCGCAATCGAAGAACACAACTGGTCGGAGGCCGTCGCGACCGTCTGCGCGTTGGTGAGCGCCTCTTCGGCAGCCGCGGCCACGCTCTGGCTGTTCATCTCGACGGATTTTGCGGCGCGTGTCACGTGCCCCGCATTTTCGACCATCTCTGAGGTTTGTGCGGATATCTCTACCACTGCGTCGCCCAGCTCATTTTCGACGGTGGCCGCCATCGCCCTCAAGGCCCGCTGCTTCTCCATTGCCGCCGCGGCGTCCGATGCGATGCGACGTTGCTCAAACTCCGATGCAGCCGCTGCATTTTCCTTGAACACCTCCACGGCCCGCGCCATCAGGCCTATCTCGTCGCGTCGATGACGCGAAGGGATTGTCACATCGAGGCGACCGCCGGAGAGCTGTCGCATCACATCGGTCATGGCGACAATGGGGCGCACAATGGCGAGAATAATCGCCAGCAGGCCGGAAAGCACGACAACAGCAATGATGGTTCCGGTACTCCAGACCATAGCCGAAAATTTCTGAACATCCTCCAAAGCGACCTGCTCAAGAGCAGTATTGTTGTCGCCCGCCCGTTTGACAATTTGATCGATTGTCGATCGGTGAGATTGGTAAGCGGACGTGAGCTCGCGATATGCCGATTCCGCAATATCCTTGTCGTTGCGCTGCAGGGCCGGAAGCATATGTTTCTCGGTGATCGTCCAAAAACGCTGGACATCAGCGTCAGAAGTGTCGATCAGCATCTTCTTTGTCACATCGTCCAGATCGGATTTCGACCAATAGGTGAAACGGTCGTCATAATCCTTATGGAGTTGAACCAACCGTTCCTGATGCGTGTTGATGCTCGACGGATCCTGCATCGCAAGCGTGGCCTCGAGATACGCCTCGAGCACATATTCCGGTGGCGGCAGAATGTCAGCGATCAGATCGTTACCCAATTTGATCGTGTTGTAGAGCTGTCCATTGATCTTGATCCTGTTCATTGCGTACAGGCTGGTAAACAGCACGGTTGCAATTCCCGCGACAGTAACAAGTCCAAAAATGACAATGATACTCATCAAATTGAGGCGGCGATTCATTTGTAAATCCTGAAGCGAGGAAGAATAGATTTCGATGCAAAACGTGGATCGTAGTGGACGTTGGACGGAGGGGGCGAGTTAATGGACAGCAGACGCAAGGCAATCATCCGTGTCTCAAACAGAGCAAATGCCAACTTGTCTTTTTGCAAGCTGAATTCTGGTCGGGCATATTCCGGCAGCAAGGCGCACCCGCTTTTCAAATGGCTAACTGCCAAGTCAAGCTGATCGATTGCTGCCAACGAAGCTTTCAACGAGGCTGTGAGCAAACTATCCACTTCGGCGTTGAAGCTGATCGATCCTTGTACGTATACGGAAGAGCTGGATAGCATTTCATCGGGGATCATCGCGCATCCTGTTGCGTAATTTATTGGAATGCCGAACGAAATTCCGGCGGCTCTTCCCCCTAGATATACTTAACAAACCGGAACAATCGGTTTACCCAAAGATCGCCTCACCCGCTCAATTCCCGAAGAGAATCAAGCCTCCCATGGGAACTTCCATCTCAGCGGTGCGGCTGTCGGCTCCCGATAAATGGCACCTTTTGAGTACCGAATGCGCTATTTGGCTTAGCCTCGTGGAGAATGGCTTTATGAGAAGATGAAAGTATTAAGAACGTAAAACCCCTCCTTAGTTGGATTCGTTCATAATCCGACTCACGCACAAGCAGCTTTTAATGCCTGAAAATCAGCTCCGTCTTATCCAGGCTATTCCCGAGTTTTTTCTCGACAGCCTGGGTATAGGCCTCAAACTCGTCGACGCAGTTTCACGCGAAATTCTGCTGGCCAACAAATCCTTTTGCAGCATGCTCGGCGTGTCGAAGGACGAGATCGCGAAAAGCTTCCTCACTTTCGAGGACATCACATACGCTGAGGATAGAAACAACAATCTGGCGCAGCATAGTTTGCTCGTTGCAGGCAAAATCGAGCAATATACAGTCGACAAACGATACGTCCGAAAAGACGGATCCATATTTTGGGGACACATGACCGCAGCGCCGGTGCGGGATCAGCATGATCATGTACGATGGGCTGTTTGCGTTGTCGAGGACGTCACCAATCAGAAAAAACTGGAACGCAACATGGCGTTCGCCGAGAAACTGAGCGGATTGACGACCTGGAATTGGGACTTAAGAGGAAGCTCCTCCAATCATTCTTCAACCTTCAACACTGTTTTCGCTTTGCCCGAAAATGTACCTCACCCAACGCTCGACGAATTTCTTGAACGCGTTCACCCTCATGATCGCAAGACCGTCAAAGCATCTGTAGATCTGGCACTAGCCGGGGGATCGTATTCACATGAATACCGGCTGATCGGTCCAGATGGATCGATCCGCTGGCTGAGAGGAATGGCGTCGAGCGTTACAAATACAAATGGGGAGGTCACCAATATCGTCGGAGCGACAATCGACGTTACCGACGAAAAATCCCGACGCGCATTGCAACTGGCACCAAATTATATCCGAAAAATTATCATGTACATGGAAGCAAACTGGAACAAACCCATTACAAATGCGGACATCGCGAAAAAGTCTGAGAAAAGCTCGCGGCTCATCCATCGATATTTTGCAGCACATGGAACGAGTCCGATGCGCTATCTGAAAAAAATTCGTCTCCACCATGCCCGGGAGATGCTTTCAAATCCCGCGGCGAAGACGTCCGTATCCGCGGTTTCGTTCAAATGTTGCTTCTCCAATCTGGGGCATTTCGCTAAGGACTATAAGGAAGAGTTCGGAGAACTGCCCTCCGCGACGCTTGCCCGGTGCCGAGATTAGCAACAAAAGTCTCACAGCCTGGCGGAAGAGCATAACGTCGCAACGTGCAGTGGGACTAAGACCATGACCTATCGCACCCCGATCGCCGACATGCTGCTGTCGCTCAACCATGGCGGCGGACTTTTGGCCGCGATCAAGGCCGGACATTATAATGGCTTCGATCCCGATTTTTCCGCGGCCGTGATCGAGGAAGCTGGACGCTTTGCCAGCGACGTGCTCGATCCACTCAATCGCACCGGCGACCAGAAGGGTGTCCAGCTTGCAAATGGCGAAGTCACCTGCGCGCCGGGCTGGCCCGAGGCTTACAAACGCTGGAGCGAAGCCGGCTGGAACGCCGTGTCCGCACCGGAAGCATATGGCGGTCAGGGCCTGCCGCTCGCCGTGCATGCGATGTGCAACGAAATCTGGAGCGCGGCGAATATCGCCTTCGGCCTGTGTCCGCTGCTGACATCGGGCGCGATCGAGGCGCTCGATGCGCATGGCACGGAAGAACTCAAACAAATCTATCTCGCCAAGCTCGTGTCCGGCGAATGGACCGGCACCATGCAGCTCACCGAGCCGCAGGCCGGGACGGATGTCGGCGCGCTGCGCACCCGCGCGGAAAAACAGGCCGACGGCAGCTATCGCCTTTACGGCAGCAAGATCTTCATCACCTATGGCGATCACGACATGACCGATAACATCGTGCATCTCGTGCTTGCGCGCCTGCCCGGCGCACCGGCCGGCACCAAAGGCATCACGCTGTTTCTGGTGCCGAAGTTTCTGGTCAACGCCGACGGATCGCTCGGCGCACGCAACGATATTTTCGCCAGCGGTCTCGAACATAAACTTGGCATGCACGCCTCACCGACCTGCACCATGAGCATCGGCGACAAGGATGGCGCCGTCGGCTATCTCATCGGCGAGGAAAACAGCGGCATGGCCTGCATGTTCACGATGATGAACCAGGCGCGTTTGAACGTCGGCATCGAGGGCGTCGGCATCGCCGAGCGCGCGTATCAGCAGGCGCTCGCCTATGCTCATGATCGCAAACAGGGCCGCGCCATCGGCGAGAAGGGCGAGCGCTCCGATCCGATCATCGTGCATCCCGACGTGAAACGGAATCTCATGCTGATGCGGGGCATGACCGCGGCGGCGCGCAGCATCTGCTACGCAACGGCCGTGGCCATCGACATCTCGCACCGCGCGAGTGAGGAGAGTGTTCGTACCAAAGCCGCCGCGCGCGCCGCCTTGCTGACACCGCTGGCGAAGGCATTTTCCACCGACATCGCCAATGAAGTCGCGGCGCTCGGTGTGCAGGTTCATGGCGGCATGGGCTTCATCGAGGAAACCGGAGCCGCGCAATATATCCGCGACGCGCGCATCCTCACCATCTATGAAGGCACCAACGGGATTCAGGCGGTCGATCTGGTGATGCGCAAGTTAGGGGCCGACAAGGGCGCGGCGATGACGGACCTGCTCGATGAACTTTCAGGAATCGTGGCGAAGGTCGAAGCCTCGAACGATCCTGCGTTCGGCACGGCAGGCTTGCGGCTGCACGAGGCCCTCAACGCCGTCGAGCGCGCCAGTAAATGGCTGCTGGAGAAAATCGCGACCGCGCCCAATGACGCGCTCGCCGGCGCGACGCCCTATCTAAGACTGGTCGCCAGCGCCACCGGCGGCTGCCTGCTCGCGCGCGAGGCGTTGGCCGCGCAAGGCGACGAAGCGCTCCATAACGAGGCCGCGCGTTACGTCGCGCTGGCGCGGTTTTTCGCCGAGACCATCGTGGTGCAAGCGAATGCGCTGGAGCGCAGCGTGATTGACGGTGCGGACACCATCAATAACGCCGCTGCTGTGTTGGCCGGCTGATCCTATCGCTTGCCGGCCGCTCTGGCCTGGGCCGCGGCGACCGCCTTCTGAACGGCGTCCGAATAATGCGGGCTGAATTGCTCGGGCGTGGTGCAGGCGCTTGCAATCGTCGAGGGTCCGAGCAGCAGCAGCGCCAGTGTGCCGGCGAGAATAATCGTTTTCATGCGTTCCTCCGGTTCAGCCGCGCCGATGAAAGCCGGATTGCTTTCGCATCGATGCACTGTCGAGGGAAAATTCGGCGTGGGGGGCGATTTGTTACGGTTCACCGGACGGGGATGAGAATATTTCGTAACGGCCCGATCCGGATAAAACTCCGGACCGGGCGGTTGCGTTGCTTACTGTCTGAAGCCCGTGCCGGTCTTCGGGCCGCCCTGATAGGTGCGGTTGTCGGCATCGGCCGCAGGCACATAAATGCTCGCCTGCGCATCCAGCGCCGAAGGCACGTTCTGCGAAACAGACCGCGCTTCATTTGGAAAATAGCGATGATCCGAAATGATCACGCCTGCATTGGCGCCAGCCGACGACGCCAGCAGCAATCCAAGTGCGCCGGCCAGTACGATTTTGTTGGTGATGCTCTTCATGATCGTCTCCTGTCAGGAAGCATGCGGGCCATTGCTGAATTGCGATGACGGCAACACGCTTCTCAATGAACAGGTTCGAACAACGGCGCGCTTCGTTACGCGATCACTCGGAGGTGAGATGCCGTGAACGTGATGTTCCGCCCTTGATTAAAATTTCGGCCCAGCGAAAAAATAGGCAACGCTCACACCAGCGGCTTCAACCCGGCCTCGATTTCCGCGCGGCGCGGCTCGAGAAACGGCGGCAATGCCAGTTTCTCCCCGAGCGATTCCATCGGCTCGTCGGCGTGAAATCCGGGGCCGTCGGTCGCGATCTCGAACAGGATGCCATTGGGTTCGCGGAAATAAAGGCTGCGGAAATAAAACCGGTCGACCTCGCCGCTGTTATGGATTCCAAATTCGTTCAGCCGCGCGGTCCATGCATGATACTGCGTCTCGTCGGGCGTGCGAAACGCGACATGATGCACGCCGCCGGCGCCCTGCCGCGCGTCGGGCAAATCCTTCTGTGCGATCACATGCAGCTCCGCCGCCGGGCCGCCCTCACCCATCTCATAGACATGGATGCGATGCTCGCTGTCAGGCGAGGCATAGTCGCGCACGCGGCGCATGTTCATCAACTCCAGCAGCACGCGTTCGGTGCGCGCGAGATCCGGTACGTTCAGCACGATAGGGCCGAGCCCCCTGATCTGGTACTCTGCGGGGATCGGGCTTTTCTCCCACGGATTCGATGTGCCGATGCCGCCGTCGTCCACCAGCACCAGCCGCTGGCCTTCCGGATCCTCGAGCGGCAGCGTCAGGCGGCCATCGACCTGTGTGACATTGCCGGCGTGAACGCCGAGCTTGATGAGCCGGTCGCGCCAGAAGCCGATCGACTTTTCTCCGTTGACGCGCAATCCGGTGCGCGATACCGCGCGGGTGCCGCGATGCTCGCGCGCCGCGGGCCAGTCGAAGAAGGTCAGATCGGTGCCGGGGCTGGCCTTGCCGTCGGCATAGAACAGATGGTAGGCGCTGACGTCGTCCTGATTGACGGTTTTCTTCACCAGCCGCATGCCCAGCGTGCCGGTGTAAAAGGCCAGATTGCCCTTCGCGTGAGCCGAAATCGCTGTCAGATGATGGATGCCGGTGAGCTGGAGCATGAATTTTCCCGCAAACTGCGCGTGAATATCGGCTTCAAACGCATGAGGCTGATATTGGCGCCGCGCCCGATCATGTAAGATATATGGGAACGAATTGCCATACGGGCCGATTATCGGCCATCGGAAACCGAAAGTTCGGATTGAAAATGCGGACCATCTCATGACCGGCCACGTGATTGTCACAGATGAGGATACAACCCGCGTTATCACGATGCGCCGGCCTGAAAAGAAAAACGCGATCACGCAGGCGATGTACGCGGCGATGACACGCGCTATCGACACCGCGCAGAACAATCCGGCAATCCGGTGCATCGTCCTCACCGGCGGCTCCGGCGTGTTCACCGCCGGCAACGATCTCGACGATTTCCTCAAAGCCAGTCAGGGCCTCGGCACCCGTCCGCTGAACGCGGTGAAATTCCTGCATTCGCTGGTTCACAACGTCAAGCCGATCATCGCCGCGGTCGATGGCGTCGCCATCGGCATCGGCGCGACCATGGTGTTCCATTGCGACTATGTGCTGGCCTCCACCACGGCGACATTTTCCACGCCCTTCATTCATCTCGGTCTGGTGCCGGAGGGCGCTTCCAGCCTTCTCGTGCCGCGGTCGACGGGTTATCAGCGCGCGTTTTCGATGCTGGTGATGGGCCGCCCGGTCAGCGCCGAGGACGCGCAAATCGCCGGCTTCGTCAACATGGTCGTGTCGCCGGGGCATACCGAGGTCGAGGCGCGCAAGGTGGCACGCGATATCTGCGCGCTGCCGGTCGAGGCCGTGGCACTGTCGCGTAAATTACTGAGGCCGCCGGCCGATGAACTGGTGCGCCGCATCGATCAGGAAAGCCATCTGTTCGGCGAACGCATGATGTCGCCTGAATCCATCGCCGCGTTCAAGGCGTTCTTCTCGCGCAAGAAGCTTTGAAAACGCGCTCACAATCGTCCCAACAGGAAAATCCGGCGTCATGTCCACACTTCTGCTGACCCACACTGCGTCCTCGCTCAACCACAGGACATCCGAAGGCCACCCCGAGCGCCCGGACCGTATCCGCGCGATGGAAAAGGCGCTCAGCCTCGACACCTTCAAACCGCTGGTGCGCGAGGAAGCGCCGATGGGCGACATCGAGACCGTCACGCTGTGTCACAGCGAGAGCTATGTCGACGACATCCGCGACATGGCGCCCAAGGAAGGCATCGTCTATATCGACGGCGACACCATGATGTCCCCCGGCACATGGGAAGCGGCGATGCGCGGCGTCGGCGGCGCCAATGCCGGCGTCGATGCCGTGGTGAGCGGCAAGGCGCAAAACGTGTTCGTCGGTACGCGCCCATGCGGCCATCACGCCGAACAGAGCCGCGCGATGGGCTTCTGTATCTTCAATCAGGCCGCCATCGCCGCGCGTTACGCGCAGAAGAAACACGGCATCGGGCGCGTGGCTGTTGTGGATTTCGATGTGCATCACGGCAACGGTTCGCAGGACATCTTCTGGGCCGATCCGACCGTGATGTATTGCTCGACGCATCAGATGCCGCTGTTTCCCGGCACCGGCGCGATACAGGAACGCGGCGAGCACGACACTGTCGTCAACGCGCCGCTCGCGCCCGGTGACGCCGGTCCGAAATTCCAGCAGGCGTTCGAAGGCATGATTCTGCCGCAACTGAAAAAATTCGCCCCGGAGCTGATCATTATTTCCGCCGGCTTCGACGCGCATTGGCGCGATCCGCTCGCCAACATCAAGCTCGACGAAAAGGATTTCGGCTGGGTGACGCGAAAACTGATGGATGTGGCCGATGCCTCGGCGAACGGGCGTATCGTGTCGGTGCTGGAAGGCGGCTATGATCTGCAAGGCCTGCATGATTCGATCATCGAACACGTCACCGCGCTGATGGGGCACTAGGCGCTGCGGTGACATTATTCGTGCGCCGCCGGATATGACGCTGCATTGTTTCCGCCACATTTGCGCCCGCAAATCGTTTTTCAATTCGCCAAAACGTTGACCGATTTCAGGAACCGATCATGGCCGAAACCGCACACGCCGACGTCAAGAAGCTGAGCTTCGAGCGCGCCATCGAGGAACTGGAATCGATCGTCAAGCGCCTTGAAGACGGCAAGGTGCCGCTCGAGGAATCGGTGGCGATCTATGAGCGCGGCGAGAGCCTGAAGCGCCGCTGCGAGGAGTTGCTGCGCCAGGCCGAGGCCCGGGTCGACAAGATTACGACCGACGCCTCGGGCGTGCCGACCGGCACCGAGCCCCTCGACGTGCAGTGAACCAACAGGCTCTTTCAGGCTACTCAGTATAATCCCCGCGAAAGCGGGGATGACCGACTGCCGTAAAACCACGCTTTTCGCGGGGAACGGTTTCGAACTACCACCCGTTATTGCATTGACATGACTTTGGAATTGGTATAAGCCACGGAACGCTCTGGCGGACCGTTTTTCGGCAGCCGGGCCCATTCATATTTTCATATAGGTCATTCGACGTGTCCACAGCCAGCACAACGCCATTGCTCGATACCCTTGATACGCCGGACAAGCTGCGCAAGCTGAAGCCCGAGCAGTTGCATCAGGTCGCGGACGAACTGCGCCGCGAACTGATCGATGCAGTGTCCGTCACCGGCGGCCATCTCGGCGCGGGCCTTGGCGTGATCGAACTGACCACCGCGCTGCATTACGTGTTCAACACCCCCGCCGACCGCATCATCTGGGACGTCGGCCATCAGGCCTATCCGCACAAAATCCTCACCGGGCGGCGCGACCGCATCCGCACCATACGCACGGGTGGCGGCCTGTCAGGTTTTACCAAGCGCACGGAGAGCGAATACGATCCATTCGGCACCGCGCATTCCTCGACCTCGATCTCCGCCGGCCTCGGCATGGCGGTGGCGCGCGATCTTCAGGGCGGTGACAACAACGTGATTGCCATCATTGGCGACGGATCGATGTCCGCCGGCATGGCCTATGAAGCGATGAACAATGCCG
The DNA here is from genome assembly GCA_019747015.1 of Xanthobacteraceae bacterium. Lineage (GTDB taxonomy): Bacteria > Pseudomonadota > Alphaproteobacteria > Rhizobiales > Xanthobacteraceae > Afipia. The sequence goes on along the minus strand of JAIERI010000113.1, from coordinate 6,639 downwards.
GCGCGCTGAACTCGCGCCTAATCGTCATCCTCAACGACAACGACATGTCGATCGCTCCGCCGGTCGGCGCGATGTCGGCCTATCTCGCGCGGCTGCTATCGAGCCAGACCTATAGTTCGGCGCGCGAAATCCTCAAGCACCTCGCCCATCGTTTGCCGAAATTCTTCGAGGAGCGCGCGCTGCGCGCCGAGGAATACGCGCGCGGCATGGTGACGGGCGGCACGCTGTTCGAGGAACTCGGCTTCTTCTATGTCGGACCGATCGACGGCCACAATCTCGATCATCTCCTTCCGGTGCTGACCAATGTGCGCGATGCCGAAAACGGGCCGATCCTGGTTCACGTCGTTACCCAAAAGGGCAAGGGCTACGGTCCCGCCGAGGAGTCCGACGATAAATATCATGGCGTGGTGAAATTCGACGTCGCCACCGGCAAGCAGATGAAGGCGAAATCGAACGCGCCGTCCTATACGGCGGTGTTCGGCCAGAGCCTTGTCAAGGAAGCGCAGAAGGACGACAAGATCGTCGCTATCACCGCCGCAATGCCAGGCGGCACCGGCGTCGACATTTTCGAAAAGTCATTCCCTGATCGCACCTTCGATGTCGGTATCGCCGAGCAGCACGCGGTGACGTTCGCGGCAGGTCTGGCCACCGAAGGCTTCAAGCCGTTCTGCGCGCTTTATTCGACATTTCTTCAGCGCGGCTACGATCAGGTCATCCACGACGTGGCGATCCAGAACCTGCCGGTGCGTTTCGCGATTGACCGCGCGGGCCTCGTCGGCGCCGACGGGCCGACCCATGCCGGCGCCTTCGACAACGCCTATCTCGGCTGCCTGCCGAACTTCATCATCATGGCCGCGGGCGACGAGGCCGATCTGGTCCACATGGTCGCGACGCAGGTTGCGATCAACGATGCGCCGAGCGCATTGCGCTATCCGCGCGGCGAAGGCCGCGGTGTTGATCTGCCGGATGTCGGTGTACCGCTCGAAATCGGCAAGGGCCGCATCATGCGCGAAGGCTCGAAGGTTGCGCTGCTGTCGTTCGGCACGCGGCTTGGCGAATGCCTGAAAGCCGCCGACGAACTGGAGACGCACGGTCTGTCCGCCACCGTCGCCGATGCCCGCTTCATGAAGCCGCTTGACGTCGACATGGTGCTCAAGCTCGCGAACAACCACGACGTGCTTATCACCATCGAGGAGGGCTCGATCGGCGGGTTCGGCTCTCACGTCATCCAGACGCTCGCCGACCATGGCGTATTGGACAAGGGACTGAAGGTTCGCGCGATGGTGCTGCCGGATACGTTCATCGACCACGACAAGCCCGATGCGATGTACGCGCAGGCCGGTCTCGACGCAAAGGGCATCGTCGCCAAGGTGTTCGAGGCGCTCGGCAAGAACGCCAAGTCCGAGACCGTCAAACTGGCGTAACCCAAACCTGGCATAACCAATGACCGAACGGCAGCGCGCCGACCTTCTGCTGGTTGAGCGCGGGTTGTTCGAAAGCCGTGCCCGTGCGCAGGCCGCGATCGAGGCCGGGTGTGTGTTTGCCAACGGCGAGCAGGTTCAAAAGTCATCCGCCACCCTGCCGCGCGACGCTGTAATCGAGGCCGAACCGGCGCATCCATGGGTGTCGAGGGGCGGCGTCAAGCTCGCGGCAGCGCTGGAGCATTACCCCATCGAGGTCGAGGACCATGTCTGCATCGATGTCGGCTCCTCCACCGGTGGCTTTACCGAGGTGCTGCTGGCGAACGGAGCAGCGCTGGTTTACGCCATCGATGTCGGAAGCGCGCAATTGCATCCGAGCCTGCACGGCAATCCGAAGATCGTTTCGATGGAAAATACCGACATTCGCTCGCTCGCCGGCAAGCGGCTCGAGATTCGCCCCGACGTGGTGGTGATCGATGTCAGCTTCATTTCACTGAAACTTGTTTTGCCTGCGGTGCTGCCACTCGCCGCCGCACCGATGTCGCTGCTGGCGCTCATCAAGCCGCAATTCGAGGCCGACCGCACGCATTCGAAAAAGGGCATTATTAAAGACGAGGCGGTGCACCGCGCGGTGTGCGACGACCTCAAAGCGTTCGCAGCTTCGCTCGGATGCCGCGACATTGAAATATTCCCCTCCACCATAAAAGGCGGCGACGGCAACCGCGAATTCTTTCTCGGCGCGCGGCGCGGCTGACAGCATGGAACGTCTTGTCATCGATCATGTCGGCCATTTCGGCGATGGCGTTGCCGCTGCCGGCGATGCGAACATCTACGTCCCCTACACGCTCGGTGGCGAAAGTATCGATGTACTCCCCTCACCCGGTCATCCCGATCGCCGCGTATTGGCGAACATCGTCACGCCAAGCCCTGAGCGGATCGAACCGTTCTGCCCGCATTTCGGCACGTGCGGCGGCTGCGCCATCCAGCACTGGAAAATGGATGCCTATCGCGCGTGGAAGCGGCAGCTTGTCGTCGATACGCTCACACACAATGGCATCGATTGCGACGTTGGCGAGCTGATCGACGCGCACGGCACCGGGCGGCGGCGCATGGTTCTGCATGCGCGCGTCAGTCCGCAAGGCGTGCTGCGCGTCGGCTTCGCGGCAGCCGGCCGCCACGAGATCATCGCCATCGATCATTGTCCGATCCTCGACCCCGCGCTGCATGACGCTATCAATGCGGCCAACGACATCGCCGAAGCGCTGGCGCCCGCGAGCAAGCCGCTCGACATACAAGTGACGGCCGCGGACAACGGCCTCGACGTCGACGTGCGCGGCTCCGGGCCGCTCAGCGCGCAACTGCTCTCCAAAATTTCAAAGCTGGCAGAGAGGCACAACCTCGCGCGGCTGACGCGCCATGGCGAACTCGTCATCATGCGCAGCCCTCCGGTGGTACATGTCGGCAAGGCACAACTGATACTGCCGCCCGGCGGTTTCATGCAGCCGACTGTGGCGGGTGAGGAAATTCTCGCCGCACAAGTCACCGCACGCTGCAAGGGCGCCAAACACATCGCGGATCTGTTTTGCGGAATCGGGCCATTCGCGTTGAGACTGGCAGAAAAATTCCGCGTTTCGGCCTTCGACAGCGATGAGCCTGCGATTGCCGCCCTGAACAATGCCGTGAAACAAACGCAAGGGCTGAAGCCGCTCAAGGCGCAAGCGCGCGATCTGTTTCGCCGCCCGCTGATGGCGCAGGAGTTGCGCGATTACGATTGCGTGGTGTACGACCCGCCGCGCCATGGCGCTCTGGCGCAATCGCAGCAACTCGCGGCCAGTAAGGTCGCGCTTGTCGTAGCGGTATCGTGCAATCCGGCCACCTTCGCGCGTGACGCCCGCATTCTCATCGATGGTGGATACAAAATCGACTGCGTTACGGGCGTCGATCAGTTTCGCCATACCCCGCATGTGGAAGTCGTCGCGCGATTCAAGAGATAACTAACGTCCGAAGCGATCGCGCCACATCTGCTCGCCGATGCCGCAGGAGATGCGCGGCTCCGATGCGGAAACCGGAACAACGCGCGCCTGCGGAGCACGGTGTTTAGGTGCAGATCCCGCGACTTCGAGCACCAGCTTGGTGCGGATCGCTTCCTTGAATTTTTCTTTGGTCTTGATCGGCACCACGAACGCGCCCGGCCCGCCAACCACGCAATCCTCGTAATAATAATCGAGGTTCTCGATATCCATCGTGGCAGCGTTGATCTCCTTGACCATGATCGGCAGTCCGTTGATGACGATGCCCTTCGCCACCGCGCTGTCGCGGGCTTCCGTCACCGGATCGCCGTTGTTATTGGGGCCATCGCCGGAAATGTCGATCACGCGGCGCAGCCCGCGATAGGTGTTCTGCTCGAACAGCGGCATGGCGAAATTGATCGCGCCGGAAATCGAGGTGCGCGAGGCGCGCCGCAGCGGGGTTTTGAGGATTTCCGACGCCACCGCGTCGGCGGATTCCGGCCCGTCGATCACGCGCCAGGGAATGATGATCTTCTGATCGCCCGAGGCCGCCCATTCGAAATAAATCACAGCGACCTTGCCGGTCGGCCCGGTCTTTAGCGCCTGGAGAAATTCGCGCGAGGTGATGGCCTGTGCGTAGCCCTCGCGCTGCACGGCGAGTTCGTCCATGTCCATCGAATAGGATACGTCCACCGCGAGTACGAGTTCGACGTCGACTTTATTGGTCTCGTCGGCTTGCGCGAGCAGCACCGGTGCGGCATGGGCCGGCCCGTCGGCGCGCATGCCCAGAGTCATTCCGAAGGCCACGGCCAGCATCAGTCCGATCGAGACCCAATCGCGCATGCGGCCTCCCGTCCGTCTTCGCACCGATGCTGACATCGGGATGTGACGGCGAAAAGGCTTAAATTACACTCGCTGCAGCGGCTGGAACTTGTGCAGCCGGAGAACAAATTAGGCGTATTGCGGCTGCGAAAGAGAAGCCTTAACCAACATTTCACCGAAAATGCCTAGGATTTGAATGCGGCTGTCCCTGTCACAATGGCGACATCCGACTGGAAATTGCCACCTCATTGCCGTGCCGTCCGGGGCCCGAACATGGCGTTCGGCCGGCGCGGAATTGCGTCCAATCCGGCCCGAACGGCCGTGCAGGGATTATCGATATGCTCTCCAGATTTTCCATCAGCATCAAACTCGTCGCTCTCGTTTCGCTCATGCTGGTGGCGCTGGCATCGATGGGTGCTTTCGCCATTGTCGAGATGCGCGCGATCAACGCGTCGGCTCAGGACATCCAGACCAACTGGCTGCCCAGCGTCCGCCTGCTTGGCGAACTGCGCACGCAGTCGGCGCGCTATCGCGCGATCCTGCGTGATTATCTGACCGAGCCGGATGAGAAGTTCATGGCCGAGATCCAGAAGAATCTGGATGCGCGCGCGAACGACTACGACGTCGCCAACAAAGCCTATCAGCAAATGGTTTCATCGCCCGAGGAGACTGCGCTTTACAAAAATCTTGGCGAAACATGGGATAAATTCCGCGCCGCCGCCGCTGAGGTGATCGCCGATGCCCGCAAGGGCGATACCATGAGCGCGCGCAAGATCAACATGGAACGCGCGACCCCGGCCGGGCGCGAAATGGACGCCGTGCTGAAAAAAATGGTCGATATGAACGACAAGGGCGCCGAAGCCGCCGGCCACAAGGCCATTAGCGATTACAATTCAGGATTCATGATCGTGATCGGCGCTCTTGCCGCCATGGTCGCACTCGGATTCGCCGCCGCGGTCATGATCGTGCGCGACATCGCCAGGGGCATCGCCTCGGTCGTCACGCCAATGCGTGCGCTGGCCGATGGCGATCTCAGCGCCGCCGTGCCTCATCAAGGCCAGGCTACCGAAATCGGCCAGATCGCCGATACGCTTCAGATCTTCAAGAACGCCCTGATCGCGAAAAAAGCCGCGGACATCTCCGCCGCTCAGGATGCGTCCGCAAAAATGCAGCGCGCCGAAACCCTCGACGGTATCACCGGCCGCTTCGAGGCGATGATTGGCGAACTCGTCAGTTCGCTGGCCTCGGCCTCGACGGAGATGGAATCCTCGGCCAGTACGATGACGACCGCCGCCGACAACACACAACGGCTGTCGGACGCGGCCGCGTCCACTTCGCGCAGCGTGTCGGACAGCATCCAGTCCACCGCCGCCGCGACCGAGGAAATCACCGCCTCGGTCGACGAGATCGGCCGCCAGGTCATGGAATCCAGCAAGGTCGCCCAGCGCGCCGTCGAACAGGCCGAGAAGACCAATGTCAGCATCAGCGAATTGTCGCAGGCCGCCGCGCGGATCGGCGACGTGGTGAAGCTGATCACCGCCATCGCCGAGCAGACCAATCTGCTCGCGCTCAACGCCACCATAGAGGCGGCGCGCGCGGGCGAAGCCGGACGCGGCTTTGCGGTTGTGGCGTCCGAAGTGAAGGCGCTCGCTTCCCAGACGGCGAAAGCGACCGACGAGATCGGCGCGCAGATCGCAGGCATGCAGGCCGCGACCGACGATTCGGTGGCGACCATCAAGGAGATTTCCACCACCATTGATCTGATGTCGGAGATTTCGTCGGCAATCGCCGCCGCAGTCGAGGAACAGGGCGCGGCGACGCAGGAAATCGCGCGCAACGTCCGTCAGGCTGCCGAACTGAGCGCGCAGGTCGCCGTCAATATCGACGACGTCAACCGCGGCAACAGCGAGACCGGCGCGGCATCCTCGCAGGTACTCTCCGCCGCGCAGTCGCTTTCGAAGGAAAGCAGCCATCTCGAGGTCGAGGTGCAGAAATTCATCTCCACCATTCGGGCGGCTTAAATCGATCAGCTGTGAAGAACTACAGGACGACGGACTATCGGTGAAATACAAATGGTGAAATACAAATCGGCGGCCGGTATGGCCGCCGATTTTTTCGTCCGGATCTCAGCGTCAGCTACAGACGTCGACGCGGCGGGTGCGCCAGCCATGGCGGGTGTGAACCTGCTGCAACTGATAGCACTGATTGTCGTCGTAATAACCGTCGCCGGCGTAGCCGTATCCATCGTAATAGGCATCGTCATACGGATAGCTGTCGTAATAGCTGTCATAGCCATAGTAACCCGCACCGAGGCCGAGTGCGAAAGCAGGCCCGAAGAACCGTCCGTGGTGATGGCGGCCATAGCCGCCATGCCAGTTTCCGTTGTT
>JAIERI010000244.1 GCA_019747015.1 Xanthobacteraceae bacterium | reverse complement strand
TAATCCGACATCTGCTCGGCGACCTGCAACGCGACGTTCTCCTGCGCCTCGGTGGTGGAAGCGCCGAGATGCGGCGTGCAGATCACATTGGGATGACCAAATAGGACATTGGTCTTGGCCGGCTCCTCGACGAACACATCAAATGCCGCGCCAGCAACCTGTTTCGATTCCAGTGCAGCCGCCAGCGCATTTTCGTCGACCAGACCGCCGCGCGCGCAGTTGACGATCCGCACACCCTTTTTCATTTTCGCGAGCGATGCCGCGTCGATGATATTGCGGGTCTTGTCAGTGAGCGGCGTATGCAAAGTGATGAAATCCGCGCGCTTGAACAGGTCGTCAAGCTCGACTTTCTCGACGCCGATATCTTTGGCGCGTTCCGGCGACAGGAACGGATCGTAGGCAATCACCCTCATCTTCAAGCCGAGAGCACGGTCGGCGACGATCGCACCGATATTGCCGCAGCCGATCACACCCAGCGTCTTGCCGGTGATCTCGACGCCCATGAAGCGGTTCTTTTCCCATTTGCCGGCCTGAGTCGAAGCATCGGCGGCAGGAATTTCGCGCGCGAGCGCGAGCATCAGCGTGATGGCATGCTCGGCGGTTGTGATCGAATTGCCAAACGGCGTATTCATCACAATGATGCCCTTGGCCGTCGCGGCGGGAATTTCGACATTGTCGACACCGATGCCGGCGCGTCCGATGACTTTCAGTTTGGTGGCATTGGCGAGAATTTTCGCCGTCGCCTTAGTCGCCGAGCGGATGGCAAGGCCGTCATAATTGCCGATGATCGCAGCAAGCTTGTCCTTGTCCTTGCCGAGATCGGGTTGAAAATCGACTTCGATCCCGCGATCCCTGAAGATCTGCACCGCGGCGGGAGACAGCGCGTCGGAAATGAGAACTTTTGGCCTGGTCATGGGATGTGTCCATTGAAGGAGAAATATTGACGATGACCGCGGACGTAGCGCGCGGGTCTATCTTTTCGATAGATGGCCGGGTCGAGCCCGGCCACGACTCATGGGATAAAATTACGCCGCCTTGGCGAGCGAGGCCTTGGTCTCGGCAAAAGCCCAGTCGAGCCATTGCGTCAGGATCGCAACGTCGGAGGCTTCCACCGTGGCGCCGCACCAGATACGCAAGCCGGGAGGCGCGTCGCGATAGGCACCGAGGTCGTAACCGGCCCCCTCTTTCTCCACCAGCCCGACGAGCTTCTTGGCGAAGTCCGCCTGCGCGTCGGGTGTGAGCGCGGTGATCGCCGGATCGACGACCTTCATGCACACCGAGGTGTTGGAACGGATCGACGCATTCTTCGCCAGGAAATCGACCCACGGCGTTTTCGCCTTCCAATCTGCTAGCGTCTTGGTGTTGGCGTCCGCGCGAGCGATCAACCCCTTGAGACCGCCGACCGATCTCGCCCAGTTCAGTGCGTCGAGATAATCCTCGACCGCGAGCATCGATGGCGTGTTGATGGTCTCGCCTTCGAAAATGCCGGCATTGAGCTTTCCACCTTTTGTCACGCGGAAGATTTTCGGCAGCGGCCAAGGCGGCACATAGCTCTCGAGGCGCGCAACGGCGCGCGGCGAGAGGATCAGCATGCCGTGCGCGGCCTCGCTGCCGAGCGCCTTCTGCCAGGAGAAGGTCACGACATCGAGCTTTGGCCAATCGAGCTTTTGCGCAAACGCCGCGGAGGTGGCGTCGCAAATGGTGAGGCCCTCACGGTCAGCCGCAATCCAGTTGGCGTCCGGCACGCGCACACCTGAAGTCGTACCGTTCCAGGTGAAGACGATGTCCGAATTCGGATCGGCCTTGGTGAGATCCGGAATGTCGCCATAGCCCGCAGTGAGCTTGATGACGTCCTTGAGTTTCAGCTCCTTGACGACGTCGCTGACCCATCCTTCGCCGAAGGATTCCCACGCGATCATGGTAACGGGGCGCGGCCCGAGCAGCGACCACAGTGCCATCTCGACGGCGCCGGTGTCGGACGCGGGCACGATACCAATTTTGTAATCGGAGGGCACCTCAAGCACTTCGCGCGTCAGATCGATCGCGAGCTTGAGCTTGGCCTTACCGACCTTCGCGCGGTGCGAACGGCCGAGGGCTGCGTCCTTGAGATTTTGGAGGTTCCAGCCGGGGCGCTTGGCGCAAGGGCCGGACGAAAAATGCGGCACGTGTGGCCGCGAAGCGGGCTTCGCAACGGTCATGATCTATCCTTCCAGATAGTAAGCCTCCCGTTGGGGGGAGGTGTCCCACCGTCGTGAATAAGGAAGGTTCAGGATTTCGTCAAGGAACTTCCTGCGCCGGAAATCACAAGAGCGGTATGCAAATCCCGGCATCCACCGTCATTCGGGTGAGGCGCCCACCGGAGGCCCGCCGGGCGGCCGGTGCAGGAAAGTGATGGTTGCGAACGCGCCAAGCCATGAACCCACGGCGGCGAAGGCCACATACAGCCAGTTCTCGGTGTAGCTAATCACGGCGTAGGACGAGAGCAGATACCAGACGCTGCTCCATGTCGCCGCGGGCACACGCCTGCGTGCCACGACGGCGGACGTGAACATGACATAGACCGCATCGGTCGCAGCGGTCGCAATCAGAACGGCGCCGGCAGTTAAGGGGTCAATCACCGACATGATGGGACGCCTCCCAATTGCGGCGCGATCAGAACTTGTAACCGATGCCGCCACGCACGGTGTTGATATTAATATCGCCGCCGGCGTTGACGAAGCGAAGATACTCCCACTCCAATCGGCCAAAAATATGCGCACCAAAACTGACTTCCGTGCCTAGACCCGCCGCGTATCCGTAAAGCATTTTACCAGTTATCGTTTCATTGGCGGCGTATGTCGTGAGAGGCCCGCTCGCAGAACCTGCAAATGTGTTAGCTGATCTGTCAGTTATTGTCACACTGCTCGAAAGATTAGCGAGCCCGAGCGAGATGCCTCCAAATACATACGGAAGGAAGTTGCCGGTCGCGTAACCCGCGCGGGCGCGAAAAGTGCCCATGTCGGAGATGGAAACCGACCGAGAGGAAACCAGTCCCACTGTATGGTAAAGGCCGTCGGAGAATGGAGTGACATAAGTAAGCGGGACAGGCGCAGCAATTGATGCCCCGTTGAACTTGCCGTGCATATAGTTGGCTTCGACACCGAGAACGACATCATCCCACTGGTTGTTATAGCCGACAAAGCCGCCAAACGTTGTTTGACGCACGCTGACCTTGCCGTTTGCTTGGGAAACCGACGAGACAGTATCCAGAAGAATGTTGTTAGGGCCGAGCGCTTGCCCAATCAGCCCTTGATTGGACCCCGCAAAGTTCATGTCCCCCGAGCCATAACCAGCCTGCCCGCCTGCATAATATCCTTGCCAGTTGACGACACCGCTATTCACCGGACCGCGCAGCGCGAAATTGGAAAAATCCGGCATATCGGCAGCCTGCGCCGCATGCGCGCTCCCTGCCAGCATCACCGCCAAAATCATTCGACGCATTGCAACGCTCCATCTACACCAACGCTTAACCGTGTTCGATCATCGCGCGTTAACCTTAACTAATCGTGTGCAAGGCCATCTTCACGCAAAGAAAAACGGCGCGGGATGAACCACGCCGTTTTCAATTTGATTGGTCTCAAAAAGACGGTCAGCCTTTCGTCACCAGCGGCGGCTGATAAACCGGCATGGGATCGATCGCCCAGCGCACGCCGAGTTTGATGTCGTGCGAGGTGATGTCCTTGAACCGGATGGACGTCGGTCCCGAGGCGCTGCCGTCATAAGCAGAGAAATTTCCCGGAGCGGCATTGCCAAGATTCACATAGCTGTAGGCAAGTTCCATGGTGAGAGACGGACTGAATTTATACGCCAAACCCGCATGAGCGGCCCACGCGAAATTCCATTGCCCGTGATCCGCGAAGTAAGTGACGGATGGAGCGCCACTGCTAAGTCCATCATCCCGGAAACCTGTAATGGTGTTATAGGAAGTACCGACACCGGCGCCGATAAACGGCGTGATGCACCACCAGGTGCCGAGGTCGGCATAGGCGTTCACGAGGAAGAGCGCCTCGGATTTGCTGCCGGTGTAATTGTCGGCAAGATGAGTGCCGCCATTGTCGATCGTTTGCGAACCGTGGAAGTTGGCCTTTCCGCGCCATTGACCGATGACGTCAGCGCGAAACCAATTGTTGAATTGATAACCCACGCCGACGCCAAAAAGCGTCGAACTATCGAAACCGAGTCCCGACTGGGATGTAATGAGAGGGGAGGCAGCGCTGTCCAGCGACTTGAGCTGCTGATTGGTCATGCCGATATCGCCGCGCAGATACCAGCCGCCGAAATCCTGAATCGGCGGGATATAGGGCGGCGGCGCAATGGGGAAATCCGCGGCAAACGCCGCGTTCGACATCAACAATATCGCACCGGCGGCGACGACGAATTTCACGTTACGCATTTTAATAGTCCTTTCGTCCGGTGAGGCAGACGACGCAAAGGCCTCACACACAAAACTCACTAACGGACGATGGCACCAAATGCTTAAGCGCCACTTAACCCTAATTCTTAACCGTGATTTTTAACGAGCATTAACTTTTCGCGCGCGCGAATTACGGCGCGCGTCGCCACACTCGCTAACAATACATTGACGAAATTTATGAAGCCGAGAGTGCCCGTACTCGCTTACGCCTTCAGCCGCGGCAGCAAGACCGCGACCAGCCCGAGCGCCGGAAGGAACGAGCAGATCTGATAGACGAAGTCGATGCCTTTATGGTCGGCCACCGTTCCGAGCACGGCCGCACCGATGCCTCCGACACCGAACACCAGACCGAAAAAGATGCCCGAAATCATGCCGAGCCGATGCGGCATCAACTCCTGCGCGTAAACGATGATCTGCGGCATTGCCGAAGCGATGACGAATCCGATCAAGACGCTGAGCACCGCGCTCCAATAAAGATCCGCGTAAGGCAACGCTAGCGTAAACGGCAGCGAGCCGAGGATCGAAAACCAGATCACATATTTGCGCCCGAAGCGGTCACCGAGTGGCCCGCCGAAAAAGGTGCCGCACGCACTCGAAGCAAGAAACACGAACAGATAAATCTGCGCGGTCTGCGTGCTGACGCCAAACTTATGGATCAGATAGAAGGTGTAGTAGCTAGTGATCCCCGACAGATAGAACGCCTTGGAGAACAGCAACACCACAAGCACGGCGAGTGCGAATGCCACGCGTGCGGTCGGCAGTCCGCCCGGCTCGCGCTGCACTTTCGCGACGGGACGCGGAACGATGCGCGGCTTGTACCAGGCTCCGATGTGCCAGAGCAGGACAATCGCCAGCCCCGCAACAAGCGAAAACCACGCAATACTGCCCTGGCCGAACGGCACCACGATCAGCGCCGCCAACACCGGACCGAGCGCACTGCCGAAATTTCCGCCAACCTGAAAGACCGATTGGGCAAAGCCGAAACGCCCGCCCGAAGCCACACGCGCGATGCGTGAGGATTCAGGATGAAAGATCGCCGATCCCATGCCGACAAGCGCCGCCGCCAGAATGATAAGCGCGTAGTGATGTGCGATGCTGAGCAGGATGAGGCCCGCGAAGGTGAAGCCCATGCCGAGCGCAAGCGAATACGGCTTCGGCCTGCGGTCGGTATAGAGGCCGACGACCGGCTGCAGCAGCGACGAGGTCACCATGAAGGCGAAGGTAATCATGCCGATCTGGCTGAAATCGAGTGCGTAGTTCTCTTTCAAGATCGGATAAACGGAAGGAATCAGCGACTGCATCAAATCGTTGAGGAAGTGCGACACACTGATCGCGCCGAGTACAGCGACGGCGGGCGCCGCCGACGATGGAACCTTCGGAACGGATGCATCGTCCGCGATAACCGGAGCGGCGAGCGTATCTTCGGCAAGGATGACAGGTTTGTTCACGAAATCTGCCCGTGACTGGAAATGAAATAGCGGCTTCTAGATAACGGCCGCGCTCCGGCGCGAACAGCCGTATTTCACCATAACTGAAATGCGAAACGGCTGCTCATTTGAGAAGCCATTCGTTGCAGCGCGGCGAATCAAAAGCCTGTCAGGGATTTGCGTGCCAACACGTCACGCCGCCGCAGTGAAACCCAGCGCCGAGACGATCATGTCCACGGCTTCTTCGACAACGACACGGTCGTCGCCCTCACCCATCACGCGGATCACGGGTTCGGTACCTGAAGAACGGACCAGCAGCCGGCCGCTGCCGTTCAAGCGCTTCTCGGCGGCGACGATAGCAGACTTCACGCCCGGATTCTCCAGTGGCTTACCATTGGCGTAGCGCACGTTCTTCAGGATCTGGGGCAAGGCTTCGAAGCGGTGACAGACCTCCGAGACCGGACGTCCAAGTTTTTGCACCACGGCCAGTACCTGAAGCGCGGCGACGAAGCCGTCACCGGTGGTGGTGAAGTCTGACATGATGATGTGACCCGAAGGCTCGCCGCCAAGATTATAGCCCTGCTTGAGCATCTGCTCGAGCACATAACGGTCACCGACCGGTGTGCGGACAAGGCCGAGGCCCTGCGCAGTGAGGAAACGCTCAAGGCCGAGATTGGACATCACAGTGGCGACAATGCCAGGTTTGGCTAGACGTCCATCTTCCTTCCAGCTTTGGGCGATCACCGCAAGCAACTGATCGCCATCAACCAGATGGCCGCGCTCGTCGATCATCAGCACGCGATCGGCGTCGCCATCGAGCGCAATACCGACATCGGCGCGCATCTCACGTACCTTGCGGGCGAGTTGCTCAGGCGAGGTCGATCCGCAATCCTTGTTGATGTTGAAGCCGTCCGGCTCGGCGCCGATCGAGATAACATCAGCTCCGAGTTCCCACAGCGCTTCCGGCACCACTTTGTACGCCGCACCATGCGCGCAATCGACCACAACGCGAAGTCCATCCAGCGACAGATCGCGCGGCAGCGTGCGCTTGGCGAATTCGATATAGCGATCATGCACGCCGTCGATGCGCCGCGCGCGTCCGAGGCTGGCGCTTTGCGCCAGGCGCTTGTCGATATTCTCGTCCATCAATTGTTCGATCTGGCGCTCGACATCGTCGGACAGCTTGAAGCCCGAAGGACCGAACAGCTTGATGCCGTTGTCGTCGAACAGATTATGAGAAGCGGAAATCATCACGCCGAGATCAGCACGCATCGATTTGGTCAGCATCGCCACGGCCGGCGTCGGAATCGGCCCGAGCAGCAGCACGTCCATGCCCACCGAGGTGAACCCGGCCACCATCGCATTTTCGATCATGTAGCCGGACAGGCGCGTGTCCTTGCCGATCACCACACGATGACGATGCTCGCCGCGCTGAAACACGAGACCCGCAGCCTGGCCGACCTTCAAGGCCAGTTCTGGCGTAATCAAACCATTGGCGCGGCCGCGAATGCCGTCGGTCCCGAAATACTTGCGAGCCATTCTTTCCCCTGCGTCGCGGCATGCCCGGCGGGCATCCGCAAGCACCCATCGTAGACCCGATTGGGGCCCATGCACCAAGGCGTTATAGACCAAGCCGTTTTATAAGGCCTCGCCGGCTGAGGCCGCTTCAAAAAATATGATGAATCATTACTGCGTGGCAGCCCACCTAAAAAGCCACGCCGTATCGGAAAATATCTTTATTTATCAGATGCTTGTGTAAACCTGGAGGGGCCGCCGCAGGCGTTCAACGTTTCGGCTTGACCGGCGGGTCAAGGTCCGAGGGATGCGGCTGGGTCACGCTGACCGGATCGGATGCCGGAAAGGTGTCTTCCAGGCCCTCTTCCAGCTCGTCCTCGAGCTTGCGTTTTTCTTCCTTATCCTTTTTGACGTCTTTCGCGTCGCGGCCTTTTCCGGTCATGGTCCCGTCCCTTCACCACTCGCGCGCGGGCGAAACCAATGCCGCCCGGGTTTGCGCCAGCGCCCGGCATGAGTAATGCTGCGCCAACAAGAAAGAATAAGTCAGGAAACGTCGATGAAAAACATCACCTGCATCGAGGATTTGCGCAAGCTCCACAAACGTCGCGTGCCGAAGGCATTCTTCGACTATTGCGACCGCGGATCCTATGCCGAAGAAACCCTGCGCGCCAATCGCAGCGACATGGAGCGGATCAAATTCCGCCAGAAAATCCTGGTCGACGTCTCCTCGCACAGTCTAAACACCACCATCCTCGGCCAGCCTGCGTCGATGCCTCTGATCCTGGCGCCGATAGGTCTCACCGGCATGCAATATGGCGACGGCGAGATCTACGCCTGCCGCGCCGCGCACGAAGCCGGCATTCCCTACACGCTCTCCACGATGTCGATCTGCTCCATTGAGGATGTCGCCGCAGCAGTCGACAAGCCATTCTGGTTCCAACTTTACGTCATGCGCGACCGCGGCTTCGTCAAGTCGCTGCTCGAACGCGCCATCGCCGCCAAATGCAGCGCACTGGTGCTCACCGTCGATCTTCAAGTCATTGGCCAGCGTCACGCCGACATCAAGAATGGCATGACGGTGCCGCCGCAATGGACTGTGAGCAAGTTTTTCGATTTTGCCACAAAGCCGTCTTGGGTGATCAATGTATTGAGCGGAAAGCACCGCACCTTCGGCAATCTTGCAGAGATGAGAGGCACTGACGACATCACATCACTGTCGCAGTGGATCAGCACGCAATTCGATCCGGCTCTGAGCTGGAAGGACGTCGACTGGATTCGCAGCATCTGGCCCGGCAAGCTCGTGCTGAAGGGCATCATGGATATCGGCGATGCGCGCGAGGCGGTGAAGACCGGCGCCGACGCACTGGTGGTGTCGAACCACGGCGGGCGTCAACTCGACGGCGCGCCATCATCGATCTCGGTGCTGCCGGAGATCGTGCAGGATGCCGGCTCGCAGATCGAGATTATGTTCGATGGCGGCATCCGCTCCGGCCAGGATGTGATGCGTGCACTGGCGCTCGGCGCCAAGTCCTGCATGATCGGGCGTTCTTATATTCACGGACTCGGCGCCGCCGGACAGAAAGGCGTCGCCAAGGCTGTCGATGTAATCGGCAAGGAGCTGAGCACAACGATGGGGCTGTGCGGCGTCCACACGATCGCGGACATCGACCGTCGTGTGCTGATTGATCACCTGCGAAACTAAAAAAACCCACCGCGCTAAGCGTGGCGGGATCTCAACCAAGCAGCGTTACATCGGCGGTGTCAGGCCATTGAGGCCGACGCTGATACGAGAAGCCTGTAGCGATCCATCGTCACTCTTGGCCGTGAAGGCAACGATCTGTGCGCCCGGCTTGATTTCGGTGCGTTCGGCTGGAACGAAGGTGACAAGCTCGGTATCCGGCGTGACGACCACCTGTTTCTCGCCGTCCTTATATTTAACCGTAAGGGTGTGGCCATCATTGCCATCCACGGTTTTCTCCAGCCCGCCATTGGTCATACTGGAATTCGGCCGCGTATCCCATGGCCGCGAACCTTCGCCGGCACCCCGCATCGATTCGGGGAAAACGTGAACTTCGGTTGCTTTTTGCGTGCCGTCAGAACCAGGAATCGAAGTGACTCCGATATAAGAGCCCGGCTTGATATCGACCATTGTGATTTTGGTGACGCCTGTCAAACGAACATCCGATGTCATCTTCATCATGACGTTGGTGCCGTCCCGCGATTTCACCACCAGAACATCACCGTTGACCGACTGGATCGCGCCGCGTACCCGGCTTGAGGTCGGTGACTGCTGCGCGCCAGACCCCCCGCAGCCGAGCGCCCCGAGGGCGGCGGCTAAAGCGAGCGAGGTGCAGAAGCGAATGAAAGCCGTGTGAATGAATGTCATAGCGATGCTCCGGTTCGTGTCGCTGAATAACACGAGGTTTGCGGCGATATTCCGAAACTTCACGCAGACTTGAGATCAGCCTCGACCAGTGCACGCAACTCTTGCGTGACTTGCGGACGCGCGCCGAACCACAACTCAAAACCCCGCACCGCCTGATGCAGCAGCATGCCGAGACCGTCGGCGGTTTTCAGGCCGCGTGATTTCGCGTCTTTCAGCAATTCCGTCTGCAGCGGCACATAAACGAGATCGGCCACAGTTGCACCCGATTTGAGCCGGGACACATCTACATGGAGCGGAGGCTGACCTTTCATGCCAAGCGAGGTGGTGTTTACCAACAATCCCGCGCGCGGCAGCACATCATCGATTCTCTGCCAGTCGATCACGGCAACACGCGTACCGAACTGTTCTGCAAGGTCGCGTGCCCGCTCGATCGTGCGGTTTGCAAGATGCACGCGCGCGAGACCCCGCTCCAGCAGACCGAAAACCACCGCGCGTGCCGATCCGCCGGCACCCAGTACTAGGGCTTCCTCGATATCGTCCCAGCCCGGCGCAGCGGCGTCGAGGCTATTGATAAAACCTTCAACATCGGTGTTGGTCGAACGCAACTGATTGCCTTCGAAGTAAAGCGTGTTGGCGGCGCCGACTGCATGTGCGCGATCATCCGGCACTGAGAGCGCCAGCGCCTGCTCCTTATGAGGAATGGTGACGTTGGCACCGACGTAACCGCGCGCACTGAGTTGTGCGATAAAATCCGCAACCCCCGCGGGATCGACCGCCTCGGTACGATAATCGCCCGTAATGCCGAGTTGCTTCAGCCAATATTTATGGATCAGGGGCGAGCGCGAATGCGCGGCCGGCCAACCGATCAGACATGCGGCGGGAGCGGAACTCATCGCGATCCGTTTTACACAAACTCGTCCTGCGACGGTGGCGTCATGTCACCAGCGTCCTGGCGCCTGCGATAAAAATACAGTCCACACCCGATCAGCGAGCCAACGGCGATACCCTCCGCCAGCCCGATAAAAATGGTCAACAAAAAGGTCGAGAGCAGGATCGCGGCCTCACCAAACGAGGAGCGAATCAGGACGGCGAACTCATGCTTCTCCGCCATGTTCCAGGCCACCACGGCAAGCACACCGGCCAATGTCGCCAGCGGAATGAAACTCGCCAGCGGCGCCGCGACCAGCATGAACGACAGCAGAAAGATCGAGTGCAGCATACCCGAAATGGGGCTGCGTGCGCCGGCGCGGACGTTGGTAGCGGTACGCGCGATGGTGCCGGTGACGCAGATGCCGCCAAAGATCGCCGAGGCGATATTCGCCACACCCTGTGCGACCAGTTCGGAATTCGAGCGGTGACGGCGACCAGTCATGCCATCGGCGACAACAGCGGAGAGCAGCGACTCGATCGCGCCCAGGAATGCGAAGGCCAGCGCATCCGGTAACACCGCTTCGATTTTTGCTAACGAAAACGAAGGCAATGAAGGCTGCGGAAAATTCTGTGGGATACCCCCGAAACGTGTGCCGATGGTCTCGACCGGAAGCATCAGCAAGCCCGCAGCAACCGCCGTGACGACGACGGCGATCAGCATGCCCGGCCACGTAGGACGGATTTTCCGCACACCAGCGATGATGAGAATTGTCATCAATGAAATCGCGACGGCGAAGAGATTCGTCGTGCCAGCGGCGCGCCCGAGCATCTCGAGCTTCGCAATTAACTCGCCCGGCTCCTTGCCGGCAAGCGTGACGCCGAACAGATCCCTGATCTGGCTGGCGAAGATGATGATCGCGATGCCCGCTGTGAATCCCACAGTCACGGGATGGGGGATATATCTGATGTAAGTACCAATCCGCAACAGTCCTGCCACAATCAGGATTGCGCCGGAGATGATTGTTGCCAGCAAAACTCCGTCGATCCCGTGCTTGGTCACCGACGCCGCGACCAGAATAATGAACGCACCGGCCGGGCCGCCGATCTGGAAACGACTGCCGCCGAGCATCGACACCAAAAAGCCTCCGAAGATCGCTGCATAAAGTCCGCGATCCGGCGTTGTCCCGGATGCGATCGCAATCGCCATCGACAGAGGCAACGCGACGATGGCAACCGTCAGACCCGCAACAAAATCGGCGCGCAGGCCATTCGAGTTATAGCCTTCGCGAAAAACAGTGATCAGTTTTGGAGTAAATAATTCGGCGAATGTCGGCCTCGCCGGCTCGCCGATCGCAGCTATGGGTGCGCTTTGGTTCAACGGCCCGGACGCAACTGCATGCCCTGAATGCCTCCAGCGACATTCAAGCCGGTCTGGCCCTGAACGCTGAGAGGCTGAAAGGCATAGGAATTCGCCGAACCACCGACCATCACATTGGCGCCAAGCCCAAGACCAATCGCCGCGCTGGCATCGACACCACCGTAATTGCCCGATAGGGCACCCGGTCCCAATTGCACCGTCGGAGCGAACACCGCCCAAGCCAAAGCGGTGGTTTCCGTGATACCGAGGTCAACCCCGATCTTGCTGATCGTCGCAACATACAGGTCATCCGGATGGCCCGGCGAACGGAAGACACAGCCCAGATTGGTCACCGAGCCGACGATCAAGCCGACGCTGGCACCGCCACGGCATTCCAGCGTGCCGGCCTGTACGCGATTCTGCTGCGCGTGAGCGATCGCGAAGGAGGCGATAAGCGTGACTGCCGACAAAATCGCAAACAAACGGCGCATGGAAATCTCCAAATCAAGGGCGAGGCGGTCCGAAAAAGCAGCCGTATCTAGTCACAGCGCCAGCCAATGTTCAATGATGACCAACGTCGCTATCGTTGAATTGACGTAAAAATAGAGGCCCGTTTGCACGGGCCTCTTGAGGTAGATCAATTTACGACGTTTGGCGGCGACCACGTACAGCGGCCGGCCGGGAATCCGCCAACCAACCAGCTTACCGCAGATTGGCGCAGAAGCGCTGAATGCGACCGCAAGCATCTTCAAGATCGCCGGTCTTGGTCGCGTAGGAAATGCGGAACGCCGGGCCGAGGCCGAAAGCCGAACCCTGCACCACTGCCACGCCCTCGCTGTCCAGAAGCTCGGTGACGAAATCTTCGTCATTGCTAAGCTTCTTCCCTGACGGCGCGGTCTTGCCGATGGTGCCCGCACAGGACGGATACACGTAGAACGCCCCCTCAGGACGCGGGCAGCTAATGCCATTGGCCTGATTGAGCATCGAAACCACAAGATCGCGGCGCTCCTTGAACACCGCGTTGTTCGCCGCGATGAAATCCTGCGGACCGCTCAACGCCTCGACCGCCGCCCATTGC
The DNA here is from genome assembly GCA_019747015.1 of Xanthobacteraceae bacterium. GTDB lineage: Bacteria > Pseudomonadota > Alphaproteobacteria > Rhizobiales > Xanthobacteraceae > Afipia. Next base: position 18,390 of record JAIERI010000244.1, on the reverse strand, counting down.
GAGATCGATGATGGGTTTGACGTCGATTGCGACTGGATGGTTGCGATCGCCTTGATGAGCTGCTCCGGGCCGCCCGCATAGCCAATACGCCAGCCCGTCATGCAATAGGCCTTCGACACGCCGTTCACGGTGAGCGTGCGGTCGAACAATTTCGGTTCGATCTGCGCCGGGGTCACGAAGGTGAAATCGTCGTAGACGAGATGCTCGTACATATCGTCGGTCATGATCCAGACCTGCGGATGCTTCACCAGCACGTCGGTCAGCGCCTTCATTTCGGCATGCGAATACGCCGCGCCCGTCGGGTTCGACGGCGAGTTCAGGATAATCCATTTGGTCTTCGGCGTGATCGCCTTTTCCAGATCCGCGGCCTGCAATTTAAAGCCGTGCGCGGCGGTGCAGACGACCGGAACCGGCGTGCCTCCGGCAAGCTCCACCATGTCCGGGTACGAAACCCAATAGGGTGCTGGAATAATCACCTCATCCCCCGGATTGATAGTCGCCATCAGCGCGTTGTAGAGTACCTGCTTGCCGCCGGTGCCAACCGTGATCTGGCTCGGCTTGTAGGTCAGCTTGTTCTCGCGGCTAAACTTGGCGACGATCGCCTCCTTCAGCTCGGGAATGCCGTCCACCGCCGTGTATTTTGTCTTGCCGGCCTCGATGGCATGGATCGCCGCGAGCTTGATGTTGGCAGGGGTGTCAAAATCCGGTTCCCCTGCGCCGAGGCCAATGACGTTGCGGCCGGCCGCTTTGAGCTGGCGTGCTTTATCCGTGACCGCGATGGTGGCGGACGGTTTCACACGGTCGAGCGCGGCAGACAGAAACGGCATCGTAATCTCCTTGAGGGAAGCTCAATTCAGGGAATTGCGAACGCCCGGATTCGCGGATTTTACAAGGGCGGGCGCACACTAAAGCCCGTAATCCCGCACTGCAAGGCATGTGTCCTAACCCGGTGTTAAAAGCCGTTGCGTAACGTGGCGGGCAGATGTGCATCCACAGCACAGCGGGCCCATGGAATCCAATGAATTCACTCTGGCAGCATATAAAAACCGGCGACTGGCTGACGGCGGGTCGCGCCCGTGCCTACAGCCTGATCCTGCTCGCGGTGACGAGCGCCGCGATCGTCGGCTGGATAGCGCTGTCACACGGCTTGATCGACCCCAACGGAAAGCCGCTCGGCACCGATTTTTCCGATCCCTACGCGGCGGGAACACTGGCGCTGGCCGGCCATGCCGCCGATGCCTATGTACCGACGCTTCAGCACCGCGCCGAAATGATGGTATTTGGCAATCGCGAGGTGCCGTTCTACGGCTGGCACTATCCGCCATTCTTCTTCGCCGTCGCCGTGATCGTCGCGGTGCTACCTTACGCTTGGGGCCTCTTGCTGTGGCTCGGCGCAAGCTTTGCTGGTTATCTCGTGGTGCTGCGTGCGATTCTTCCGCTTAAGGAAACCCTGCTTCTCGCCCTCGCCTTCCCTGCCGTGTTCATCAATATCGGCCACGGCCAGAACGGATTCCTCACCGCCACGCTGCTCGGCGGCGCGCTGCTGGTGATGGACCGCCGTCCGCTGCTATCGGGCGTGCTTATCGGCCTGCTCGCCTACAAGCCGCAATTCGGCGTGATGATTCCGCTGGCGCTTATCGTCGGTGCGCGCTGGTCCACCATCGCCGCGGCCATCGCCACTGTGATGGCACTGATTGCGCTCGCCACAGCGGCGCTCGGCATCGGCATCTGGCATGCATTCTTTGATTCGATGACGTTCACCCGCAACGTCGTGCTCGAACAGGGCGGCACCGGCTGGGAAAAGATTCAGTCGATCTTCTCCGCTGTCAGCGCATGGGGCGCAAGCGTTCACACCGCCTATGCCTGTCAGGCCGCGCTTGCTGCCACACTCGCCATAAGCATCGCATGGCTGTGGCGCAGCAACGCCGCATTCGATCTGAAAGCTTCCGCGCTCGCGACCGCAAGCCTTTTGGCGACGCCTTACGTACTCGATTACGATCTCGTGGTGCTCGCCGTCTCAATCGCGCTCCTCGCGCGGCACGGCGTGGCGCACGGCTTCCGCCACTATGAGATTACTATGCTGGGCGCGGCATGGGCGGTGCCGCTCTTCTCGCGCAGCATTGCCAGCGTGACGGGCATCCCGCTCGGGCTTGTCGTGATGCTCGCGCTTTATGTTGTGACCATTCGCCGCGCCGTGATCGATCTGCGCCAGATGGAACACAGCCCGGATCAAAGCTGCGCGGTCACGGCCGTTTGACCGATTTTAATCCACCTGTCGCGCAGGTGTGATTCCGCCGCCTCCGCGACGGACATTTTATCCTGCATAGCAATATCGCGGCAGCGGATTTCAACTATTCCAGCGCCCGGGCCTTGCGAGGCGGCGCTCCCGGCATCATTGTGACAGCAAGCATTTTTGTGACAGCGACCGTCGCGAACCGCCTGACGACCAACGGACGAATTGGCCACAATGTACAAGCTCTATTCGATGCAGCGTTCCGGCAACAGCTATAAGGTCCGCCTTGCGCTGGCGCTGATGGATGCGCCATATCAGGCCATTGAGATCGACATCCTGCGCGGCGAAAGCCGGACGCCGGAATTTCTCGCAATGAACCCCAGCGGACAGGTGCCACTGCTGGAGGTCGCTGAAGACCGCTATCTCGCGGAGTCCAACGCCATTCTGTGGTATGTCGCGATCGGCACGTCACTGGCGCCGGAAGACCGCATCGATCGCGCGCAGGCGCTGCAATGGATGTTCTTCGAACAACATGCGCTGGAGCCGAGTGTCGGCGCGGCCTATTTCTGGCTGGCGCTGGTGCGCGGCGGACGCGAATTGCAAACTCACGCGCTTGAGGACTGGATGGAGCGCGGCTATGGCGCGCTCCAGGTGATGGAAAACCATCTCAAGACCCACGACTATTTCGCTGCGGGCCATCTCACCGTCGCGGACATCGCGCTGTACGGCTATACACACGTCGCCAATCAGTGCGATTTCGATCTCGCCAGCTATCCGTCGGTGCGGGCTTGGCTGAAGCGGGTCGAAGCAGAACCGCGCTTCGTGCCGATGGACTGGACACCCGGAACACCGGCGCTCGGAGCGGCCGTCGCGGCTGACGCTTAAAGTGGATGCCGAGAGGCGGGGATAACGGGCATAGTTGGGTATTTGCCTTCATTTCGTCATGTTTTCGGCTTTTCGCGCCAAAATCTCGACAGCGATTTTTGAGAGATTTCAATGACGCGGTGATTCGCACCGCGCAAGGAACCTCCGGCCATGATGCGGTCGACTGCACTGGATGAAGGCTTCGGCCCATCCTCTCGTTCTGTTTCATCCCGACCGACCGACGCCGCACCGGCGGCGATTGCGGTCCTGTTTTTGACGGCAGGCCTGATTGTCGCCCTGACCGCGCTATCGATCCGCATTGCCGCGGCGATGCAGGCCCTCTGACCATCCAACTCCCGCCTTGCGGAGATTGTCCATGAAGACGCCGACCTTTGTTGTCGTCGTATCGCTGGCGGCGGCCATCATATTGGCCGCCTCACTGGTGATCGCGACCGGCACCCGCGGCGGCAATGTGCTGCCCGAACGCACGGCAGCTCCCGCCTCGCGAATCTCCTCCGCCGGGCAATAACCAGCCATTTCACCATTTGTAAAAAATGAAGAACGCACCGGCCACGATCAGCGCGAAACCGACCGCGTGATTCCAGCCCAGCGGCTCCTTCAAATACAAAACTGAGAACGCAGCGAACACGACCAGCGTGATCGCCTCCTGCATGGTCTTGAGCTGGGCCGCGCTATAAACCTCGCTGCCCCAACGGTTCGCAGGCACCGCAAGCCAGTATTCAAAGAACGCAATGCCCCAGCTCGCCATGATGACAAGGGGCAGTGGACTGTCTTTGAATTTCAGATGACCATACCAGGCGAATGTCATGAACACGTTCGATGCGAACAACATCAGAATCGGCAACAAAGCCGAGGGCAGCGCGGGAAACATGAAGATCCTTTCGTTTCATCCGGAGTTTGTGACAACAATCCCAAAGCCAAAAAGCTGCGTCAGCCAGACACTGATTATCGTTTTGCGTGGATAAAATCTGCCTGTCACCGGAGCGTAACAAACCCCGTCTACCCTTAGAATGCGTTTGGTGGCGGTCCCCGTCGTCGGCCACGCATTTCAGGCGGTCCCGGTTGCTCACGCCGTCCCTCTGCGAGCGCTCCGGGACCGCATTTTTTATCAATATCGGAATACAAACCCGCCTCCGGATAGACATTCAGTCCAGAAAGTCCGCATAAATATAAACGTCATGATCCGCACCGCCTTTATCCTGTTCGCTCTCGTTCTGCTCTTTTTGATTCTGGCGCCTTTCCAGATCATCGGCATCGTGTGCAACAACAGCCTGCAACGTTCGGTGCCGGTGCTGTTTCATCGCATCCTGTGCAGAATCATTGGAGTTCGTATCAATCAGATCGGGAAACGCACACAGGACCGCCCCGCCCTGATTCTGTCAAACCACGCCTCATGGCTCGACATCTCGGTGCTCGGCGCGGTAGCGCCGATTGTGTTCGTGTCGAAATCCGAAGTCGCGGATTGGCCGGTGTTCGGCGTGCTGGCGAAGTTGCAGCGCACGATTTTCATAGAGCGCGAGCGCCGCCACAAGACCGGCGAGGCCACGCGCAGCATGGCCGAACGTCTGCGCGGCGGCGATGCCGTACTCCTGTTTCCCGAAGGTACCTCCAGCGACGGGATTCGCATCCTGCCGTTTCGCTCCGCGCTGATCGGCGCGGTGCATCATGCCATCGGCGATTCATCGCATCATGACAGCGTTACTGTGCAGCCGGTGTCGCTTGCTTATGTGCAATATGGAGGCATACAGATTGGCCGCGCGCTGCGCGACAAGGTCGCCTGGTATGGCGAGACAGAATTGCTACCGCACCTGCTCGGCGTCATCGCGCAGGGTGCAGTAGACGTCACTGTGACATGGGGGGAACCGGTCGCCTACGGCATGAATGCGGATCGTAAACAAATCGCGCGCGACGCGGAGAGCGCAGTGAGGCGCATGACCGCCGCAGCGCTGCGCGCGCCCGAGAAAGATCGCCGTCAGCCGATTACGCAATCAATCCCTTCATGGGCCTGACCGCGCCGCTCTCCGGGAATACCGCGTCCGCCAGCACGCGATCGCCGAGACCGAGATGATCGTGCAGCACGCCCTTGATGACTCCGCGCAGATCGATGGTCGGCTTCAGATCGCGGTTTTCATAAAGATCCGTGGCTCTCAAGCCTGGCCAATCTGAAATCACCCGGCCACCTTTCACCGCACCGCCCGCAAGCAGCGCGATCGTACCGGTGCCGTGATCGGTGCCGTCTGTGCCGTTGATGCGCGCGGTGCGGCCGAACTCCGTGGCGGCGACAATGACGGTATCGCGCCAGCGATCGCCCAGACCGCTTTCGAACTCCGCAAGTGCGCCATCCAGACCCGACAACAATTGTGCGAGCCGGCCAACCGGGCCACCCTCATTGACATGAGTGTCCCAACCATCGAAGGCCAGCGCTGCGATACGCGGACCGTCATCCGCCGCCATCAGCTTTGCCGCGCCCTTCGCCGCCAACCGCATTGCACCGACCCCGTTCATGCCGGGCTTGGGTTTCATACCGTCGTCATTGGCGGCGATCTTGTCGATCTGCAACCCTTGTGACAACGCGTTAGCCAAATAAGGGTCACGATGGTTGTAGAGATTGATGAGCCGCATCGCAGTGTCATCAGCAGCCTGCGGCAGCGTCGCAGGAACCCATCCGACAGTTGGCGCGGCTCCGCGCAGCACCAGTGGCGTAATCGGCCCGACCGCAAGTCCGCTCATCACCCGCTCGCCACGCGGCAAATTTTCCAGCGCACGATTGAGCCAGCCGCTTTGCACGCGGCCTGGACCTGCGAAACCGCTTTCGAGCACATCTTGTCCGTCGAAATGCGAGCGTTCGCGATAGGACGTGGCGACGGCATGCACGACTGCGGCTTTTTTATCTTTGTACATCCGCGCAAATTCCGGCATCGACGGATGCAGCGCAAAGAACGAATCCAGTTCGATCGCGGGGTGTGCGCCGTCTCGCGCCAGTGCAATCGAACCATGCAGACCCGCATAATCCGGATCGCCGACCGGCGCGACGGTCGCAAGCCCATCCAGCGCGCCACGCAGGATGATGGTGACGAGACGCGGATCGCGGCCATCCTTTGCGCGCGCAAATTTAGGCAGATAGGCCCATGCCGCGAACGTCGCGCCACCGAGCAACAGCGCACGACGATTGAACCCGCGCGAGGTATGACTTTCACAGCAATCGAGAATGTCGCCCATCGTCATCTCCTCTGGAATTCCGGGGACATCAGCAACAGCGCCAAGGCCTGCTGCCGCGTTTCCGCGCGCTCGACTGTCTGACGCGTTTCGGTCGAGGCCGCGCTCCCCGCAAAGGATTCAAGCAATTGCAGCGGTTCCAGCGTGTCGGCGATGCGTGCCGATAATTGCGAAGCAACATCGAGGCGCAGCTTCATGTTTTCCGGTGCAGCCCAGGCGGCGTTGCTGTCCGCAAAGCCATTGGGACCAAGCGGCGTCCATAATGGCTGACCGAGAACGTTTAACGCACCGAGCGCGCGGCCCGGATCGTCAGGGATACGGCCCATCAGCCGGCCCGACGCGACGAGAAATTCGTAGGGCGTGCGCATCTTGGTCATCGGCGCGTGCCAGGCCTCGTCGGAATCGAGTAGCGCAAGCGTCATCGATTTCAGGTCGCCATCGGTCTTCCTGAATACGCCTTCCAGCTTTGCAACCAAAGCGGGCGGCGGATCGTCTGCGATAAAATGGACGGCGAATTTCCGCGCGATGAATTTCGCCGTCGCCGGCTGCCGCGCAATATCGCTCAAAGCTGTTTCACCCTGCGAGAGGCCCGTATCTTCGTAAACCTTGCCGAGTAGCTTTTGCGGTCCGGGCTGATGGGCATTGGCATTGAACGCAAAGCTTCCCGGCACGCCCAGCTTCCCCTCACGCCCAGCAAACGTCCAACCAGTAATGATCGCCGCCAGCGACGTCACATCGCCCTGTGAGTAGCCGCCGCCGACACCCAGCGTGTGAAGTTCCATGATTTCTCGCGCGAGATTTTCGTTGAGGCCTTTCTTGCGGTTCTGGCCAGCGCGCGAGTCGGGACCGATCGATTGCTGGTTGTCGAGAAAAAACAGCATCGCCGGATGTTGTTCGACGGCTTTCAGCATCTCGCTGAAATGACCCAGCACATAAGGACGGATCGCTTCGCGTTCGAATGAGCCCGCCCATATCCGTGCCAGTTCGCCCTTGTTCGCGGAAATGCAAAAATGGTTCGACCAGAACGTTACCAGACGTTCGCAAAACCCGCTCTCGGCCATGGTCGCGCGCTGCAACCGCGCAAGCGCCTCGGCGCGAAATGTCTTCTGAATCACATTCGGCGGTTGCGGCGGTTCCTTGGCAGGCGCGGGATTCGCAGATGATGTCATGCCGCCGGCCATGCTCGCGGACATGCCATTGTCCGAGCTCTTCGCATCAGGCGCAGCGGCCATCGCGTCAGCCGCTTTTTTGGCGGCATCGCGTTGCTGCTTGACATCGTTCTGATAGCCGAACGCGAGTCGCGCTAACTCAGGCGTCGGCTGCAGACCGGGCGCATCGAGCAGTGCGGCATTGGGACGATTCAATTCCGCTTTGACAAAGCCGCGCGGATCGGCCGCGGCGCTGCCAAAATCCCCAGCCGCGCCGCCGCGTGCGCCGAGACCGAAACGATTGAGCGCAACAAGGGAGCCTTGCGGATCATGGGCCATTCATGTTCTCGATCATACTGGCGATATCAAATTGGATATGACATCGCGCCGCATGAACGTGACATGAAAGATTCGGCTAAATCTTGTTGGGTCTCATGACAAATCCGTCAGAAACCGGACCGGATGCAAGGAACCCGGTTTATGCGGCTACCGCCGGCGATTGCCGCGCCATGCCGCCGAATGCGTCCAGCAACTTCTCGCGCCAGGCGTAGATCACATCATCCGGCGTCAGTAACTCGAATGGGCTGGTCACGCGCGCCCACTGGAACGGACCGAACACGATGTAGTCGGCGTAATTCGGCGCCGTGCCGCCAAGATATGGCTGCGCGCGCAGCGTCATGCGCAGCGGATGCAGCCATTTGCGGAGGCCGTCGATCCGATCCTCGCGGCCCCTCACCACGTCCTCGAGCTTTTTGCCGAAATTTTTTTCTCGGGTACGCCGGAAATACTCCTGATCGCCGGAGTCGAGCTGCGCGTGGATGTCAGCGATAATGAACGGTGAAATTTGTCCAACCGACACATCGCTCCAGTTATTGAGCATGCGTGCCATCGCTCGTCCGCCCTCGCCGCCGAACAGCGACGGCCGCTGCGGATATTTGTCCTCGAGATAATTGGCAATGGTCCATGAATCATTGACCGATGTCTCGCCATCGACAAGCACCGGCACCTTTTCCGACGCGTGCGATTTGATCGCGTCCTTCTGCATGAAGCGCCAGGGCACCGTCTTGAAATCCAGCCCCTTATGCGCCAGCGCCATGCGGGTGCGCCAGCAATAGGGACTGAAGACCCGAGCGGGATCGCTGCCGGCAAGTTCAAAAAGCTGTCGCGTCATATTCAACCCTTAACCCTTTTGCGCCGTCTGCCCGAATAGAATCTTCTTCGACTCCTCGTCCACGACGGGAGCTTTATCCGGATTGACCTGCTTTGCCAATTTATAAGCGCGAGCCGTCGCGGGACGCGCATAGATCGCCTCGAACCAGCGCTTCAAATGCGGGAAATCTTCCAGCTTCTGCTGCTGCCGCTCGTAAGGCACGACCCACGGATAGGCCGCCATATCGGCGATGGAATAGTCCCCGGCGACGAATTCGCGGTCGGCAAGGCGCTTGTTGAGCACGCCATAGAGACGATTGGTCTCATTGATGTAGCGCGTCATCGCATACGGAATTTTCTCCGGAGCGTATTGCACGAAATGATGATTCTGCCCGGCCATCGGGCCGAGGCCACCCATCTGCCACATCAGCCATTGCAGCACATCGAAGCGCTTGCGCAGATCGGCAGGCATGAATTTTCCGGTCTTCTCGGCGAGATAAATCAGGATCGCGCCGGATTCGAAAATCGAGATCGGCCTGCCGCCGTCGGCCGGTGCCTGATCGACGATCGCGGGCATCCGGTTGTTGGGCGCAATCGCCAGAAACTCCGGCTTGAACTGATCGCCCTTGCTGATGTTCACCGGATGGATCGTATAGGGAATTCCGGTCTCTTCGAGAAACATCGTGATCTTGTGGCCGTTCGGCGTGGGCCAGTAATACAGGTCGATCATAGCACGATCCTTTCTGGCGTGAATTGATGCAAATGCATGAATCTCGCGAAAGGCCGGGAAAGTCAATGGGCCAGGTCAAATGTTTGGGTGTGGACCTGCAAAGAACGAGAGACGCGAATGCCTCTTTTCTCCACGCGGTTCGGCACCCATATTCGTGGCATGGCGAAGCAACCAGACCCCCCAAAAAAGCCGGTCAAAACTCCGAAGTCGAAAGCCCATCGGCCCGACGTGCAGCCAATCGGTCCCGCACTTGCGGAACTTTTGAACCCGGCGATCAATCGCGGCGAAAGCGGACTTGGCTCCTCCACCGGATTGCAGCCGCCGCCGGACAATTCGAAGGACCGCCGCTCGGGTGGAGAAGCCGCAATTCATCGCTCGCGCGCCTCCACACCGAAAAGCGTCGGCGATGATGGCAACGCACGGCAAGGTTTCGACGAAGCCCCGCAAGCCAATTACGGCACCAGCGCCACCATTCCCGCTCTCGATCCGGAACTGGCCAAGCAGCTTGGATTTACGACCGAGGAAGAGGACGCTGCCGCACTGGCACGCCCGCCGCGCAACAAGATGGAAGCTCTCGGCGTCGCCGCCACCGCCGACGCGCTGGAGAATCTCATTCGCGAGGGCCGGCCGGAATTCCGCGGCGAAAACGGCGAGGTGAAAATCTGGGCGCCGCATCGCCCGCCGCGTCCGGAAAAATCCGAAGGCGGCGTGCGCTTCGAGATCAAATCCGATTACGAACCGAAGGGCGACCAGCCGACCGCGATCAAGGAACTGGTCGAGGGCATCGCGCGCAACGACCGCACCCAGGTACTGCTCGGCGTCACCGGCTCAGGCAAGACCTACACCATGGCCAAGGTGATCGAGGCCACGCAAAGACCCGCCATCATCCTCGCGCCGAACAAAACGCTAGCGGCGCAGCTCTACGGCGAGTTCAGGAGTTTCTTTCCCGACAATGCGGTGGAGTATTTCGTCTCCTATTACGATTACTACCAGCCAGAAGCGTACGTTCCGCGCACCGACACCTATATCGAGAAGGATTCGTCAATTAACGAGCAGATCGACCGCATGCGCCATTCAGCGACGCGCGCGCTACTTGAGCGTGACGACGTCATCATCGTCGCTTCGGTGTCGTGCATCTACGGTATTGGTTCGGTCGAAACCTACACCGCAATGACCTTCGCGATGAAGAAGGGCGAGCGCATCGACCAGCGCCAGATCATCGCCGATCTCGTGGCCCTGCAATACAAGCGCACCTCAGCGGATTTCGCACGCGGCACGTTTCGCGTGCGCGGGGATGTGATCGACATTTTTCCGGCGCACTATGAAGACCGCGCCTGGCGCATCAATCTGTTCGGCGACACCATCGAGAGTATCGAGGAATTCGATCCCCTCACCGGTCACAAGCAGGACGAACTTGAATTCATCAAGGTCTACGCCAACTCGCACTACGTGACGCCGCGTCCGACACTCATTCAGGCGATGAAAAGCATCAAGACCGAGCTGAAATGGCGGCTCGATCAGTTGAATGCGCAAGGGCGCCTGCTGGAAGCGCAGCGCCTCGAACAGCGAACCACGTTCGATCTCGAAATGATGGAAGCCACCGGAAGCTGTGCCGGCATCGAGAACTATTCCCGGTATCTGACCGGCCGCAAGCCGGGCGAACCGCCGCCGACGTTATTCGAGTATGTGCCGGACAACGCGCTGGTGTTCGCAGACGAAAGCCACGTCACCGTGCCGCAAATCGGCGCGATGTTCAAAGGCGACTTCCGCCGCAAGGCGACGCTGGCCGAGTACGGCTTCCGCCTGCCCTCCTGCATGGACAACCGCCCCCTGCGTTTTGAAGAGTGGGACATGATGCGCCCACAATCGGTCGCGGTGTCCGCGACGCCGTCGACGTGGGAATTGAACCAGAGCGGCGGCGTGTTCGTCGAGCAGGTCATCCGCCCGACCGGCCTGATCGATCCGCCGGTGCATATTCGTCCCGCGCGCACGCAGGTCGACGATCTCGTCGGCGAAGTCCGCGCTACAGCGCAGGCAGGCTATCGCTCGCTGGTCACCGTGCTGACCAAACGCATGGCGGAAGACTTGACCGAATACCTGCACGAGCAGGGCATCCGCGTGCGCTACATGCACAGCGACATCGACACCATCGAGCGCATCGAGATCATCCGCGACCTTCGCCTTGGCGCGTTCGATGCGCTCGTCGGCATCAACCTGCTGCGCGAGGGCCTCGATATTCCAGAATGCGCGCTGGTCGCGATCCTCGACGCTGACAAAGAAGGCTTCCTGCGCTCCGAGACCTCGCTGATCCAGACCATCGGCCGTGCCGCGCGCAACGTGGACGGCAAGGTCATTCTCTATGCCGACCAGATCACCGGCTCGATGGAACGCGCCATTGCCGAAACCGATCGCCGCCGCGAGAAGCAGGTCGCTTACAACACCGAACACGGCATCACGCCGGAGAGCATCAAGAAAAGCATCGGCGATATTCTCGGCAGCGTCTATGAACGCGACCATGTGCTGGTCGAGATCGGCGATGGTGGCATGGCCGACGACGTGATGAGCATCGGCCACAATTTCGAGACGGTACTGGCCGATCTCGAAACGCGAATGCGTGAAGCTGCCGCCGATCTGAACTTCGAGGAAGCCGCGCGGCTGCGCGACGAAGTTAAACGCCTGCGCGCCACTGAGCTGGCAGTGGTGGATAACCCCACCGCCAAGCAGCGCATCGTGCAGGGCAAGGCCGGAGCCTATGCCGGTGCAAAAAAATATGGCGAGTCGGCGAACCTGCCGCCGAAATCAAAATCACGCGTGCACAAGCCCGATCTGGACGAAATGGGCATTGCGACCTGGCACGAGGTGAAGCCGGATCGCGCCGGAGGCACAAAACCAACGCGCGCGCGCAAACCCATGCTCGATGAAATGGGTCCGGGCACCGAGAGCAGGATTTTTCAGCCGACCAACTCGCGCCAATCCGGACCTGAGTTCAGCGGCCGCTCCACCGGCGGAGCGCCGGGCAAGCGCGGCGGCTGGAAGAAGCGGTGATTGAACGACACGCACCGATGTTCCAACTCGTGCGATCGAACTGCGACACATCTCACTGCGACAAACCACAATTGCGACACGATTGTTTCATGCGCAGCCGCAAACTTGTGCGCGATGATCGCAATGCGCGCTCGTTCGTGCACGCGAAACATGTTATTAACCTGTGTCGTTTCAAGTTTCGCGAAAGCATTCGTGAACCGATGGATAAGTTGCCATGATGTCACATTCAATTTTGCGCTCCTTGTTCCCGCAATCCGTGCTGGTGCGTTCAATGCTCGTCGGCGCGCTCGCGTTGCCGTGCACAGGCCTGCATGCCCAACAAGCCGAAACAGCGCAGGAAATAGGTGCAGACGAAGCTCCCGCGGCCGATTTGCCGCAGCCGACCGCGTTGGAGTGGAGCTTGCTCGCCCCCGAAATTCCACTCAACTCCGACAAGGCTGTGAAGTATCGCACTCCCACGACATCGACAGGCGACACCGCAAGCTGGGACCGCACCGACAAGGGTGGCGGCGCGTCCGCAATGACGGTCAAGCAATCTGTGTTGCCATTCGCGGATGCCAAGGTCGGTGCCGATCTGAATGTCGCGGGCCAGACCCCGGCGACATCGTCAGACATGGTCACAGGCAAGATGAGCGGCGACTCCTATCAGTCGACCGGAAGCGCGTGGGCCAACATGACGGCACCTGGACTCGGCAATATCTGGGACAAGACGACTGTCGAAGCGCGCGTCGATCCAACACAGGAACAGAGCAAGGTCGGCACGTCGATCAGCAAATCGGTGCCACTCGGCGGTCAGCAATATTCGCTGTCAGCGCAAACCGGCTATAACGTGATTCAAAGCGCCGTACCGATGGTGGGCGCCGACGGGCGCGTCGCCAAAGGCGCGATCGAGACAGACCATTCGGCCAAGCTCGAATTCAAGGACAGCGGCACAAGCCTTTTGGCGGGCGAGACGATGTCGACGATGGATGAGAAGTGGCTGCGGCGCGTCGGCGTCGAACAGAAGATGTTTGGGGGTATCAGCGTGACCGGTGCCGTCAGCGAAACACCGACCGGCACCCCCAATAGAAGCCTGACGGCAGGCTTTAAACATAGCTGGTGAGCGGGAACGATCGGTTTCAAAATTTGTATCTTGCCGTTCTGCGAAAATTCACCTCCCGGAAATTTCACCTGCGGAATCATCTCGCGCTGCCTCATAATGGCCGCGCTATGGTCACGATCGGCTGGACTCATGACGCGGTGACTTCGTCGTGCGGGGGACACTCCGCGCTCGTTACCTGCGAAAAGGAGACAGCCGATGAGTGTAATTCACGAGAGAGATGATGCGGCGCAAGCCGATACCGAACTCGCCAGTGTCACCGACGTCGAAGCCGGCATCCGCGAGTTCGTTCGCAACGACATCGCCTATCTGCGCAGGGCGCCGTCCATCCTCAACGCCGATAACGCGACGGACGCGGGTGCGGAAGCCACCGTCAACAACGTCAACACGCTGATTCAGCGCGTGGCCGGCGTGTCGGCTAACGAGATCGACAATCTGATCAACGAACTCGAAGGCCTGCGAACCCTGATGCATGAAGAGGGCCAGCGCGTGCAACGCGATCTCGCGAACTTCGCCAAGCTCAGCCAGGCCGCGATGAAATCCACGCGGATGATCTCTGATAATCTTGCGCAGTGGAGACGTCCTCTGCCGCAGCAAGACTAGACTTTACGGCTGAACATAAAATCCTCCGCAGCCTCTCGCGCGGGGGATTTTTTTATGGATATTGCGTTTTCGGTTGAACCTGTTCCGCGATCGTCGCGACCAAGCTGCGATGCCGGTTTTTCGGCTGCCGCGTGCGGGGCTTCAAGTGAAAATCATCAAACCAAACAAAAACGATCCCATTCTGCTTCATTCCCCAAAACCGGGAATCGCGACGATCCTCATTCGCTTTTTCATCTTCCTTGGCCTTGCCGTCGTCATATTGACGCTTGCTTGGCTGAAGTGAGCGCCATCGTTTCAAGCCTGCGCCGGTTTACGCGGCATGAACACCGTGGCCTCGAACGAGAACACTAGCACGCTGTGCTGATTGGTGCCTGTGTTGAGCGAATTCACCAGTCCCCATTCCGGCCGCTTTTCTGAGACGCGCGTGGATACCGCTTCCCATCGATATGACACGGTATCGCCCGCAAGCACCGGCTTGATCCATTTCAGATTGCGGAACCCGGGAGAAGGCCCCGCTGCAACCGGCGGCTCACCGCGCAACGCCCGCGCCGCCGCCTCGCGCTGAAATTCCGCAACCATCATTTTCATCCAGGCGGAGGACACATGCCAGCCGGACGCGGCAAGTCCACCAAAGATCGAATTGCGGCCTGCTTCCTCGTCGAGATGAAACGGCTGCGGATCGAATCTTGCGGCGAACGCCTTGATGTTCTCGGCCGTGAAGGAGAACGAGCCGAGACTGCGGTGATCGCCGGGCTTGATATCCTCGAAGTAACTCATCGCGACGCTCCATCGATTGCGTCACGCCGCAGGATGATAACCGGCATCGTCGAAACCAGCAGCAGTTGACCGTTTGCATTCCGGATCTGGTTCTTGAAATGCACGAAGCCGCGATCCGGCTTACTTGAAGAAATACGGCTGCCTGCGACCCCGACGTCCAGTGTCAGGTCATCGCCCGGCCGCAGCGGCGCCAGCCATTTGACCTCATCGACACCCGGCGAACCAAGGCATGCGGTACGCAGGAGGAAACCGTCGCATATCATTCGCATCGTAATTGCACACAGATGCCAACCCGACCCGGCGAGGCCTTGCAACAGGGAGTGCCTTGCCGCCGCCTCGTCCAGGTGCATCGGCTGCGGATCGAACTCCGCGGCGAACGCGATGATATCCTCTCGTGATACATGATAGGGACCGAATGTCCCAAAATGACCTTGGAGAAAATCTTCTAAGCCTAATTTCATGGGCAACGCTTTGCAGGAGATCTTTTGCAGGGAACAGTTTGCAGTTGAGGCTCTGGGGATAAGTCAGGGACGAGCCATGCCGGATTGTCGCCATGGTGGACGGCAATCTCAAGCCCTCATCCGCACAGGCCTGCTGCGCGGCACCGGCAATGATTACGGACGAAACGTGACGCCAGCCACGATGTCCACGCTTTCCGCAGGGGATTATCAATCCCGGCTTTGCAGAAATCGTCCATCATGCGACAAATGACGCTAACGCTCAGACGATTGCGGCGAAGGAGACCATGATGTTCGAAGTCAGCGACCTTTTCCAATGGGACCGTTTCATCGCGCCCGCCATTATCAAATCGTTTTATTGGCTGGTGATCGCGCTGGTGATTCTGTTCGGAATTTCGGGAATTTTCACCGGACTTTTACAGATGGCGATCAGCCCGTTCGGCGGCTTCATCACCACCATCTCGGCCATTATCGGCATCGTAGTAGGCGTGGTGTTCTCACGCATCATCGCTGAATTCATCCTGATCGTGTTCCGCATCAACGAACATCTGGGCGCGATCCGGAATCAGGGCGAGCATCGCTGACGGCGCTGCGATCCGGCGCGTCAGTTGTTAAAGCGGAAGTGCATGACGTCGCCGTCGGCGACGACATACTCCTTGCCTTCCAACCGTAATTTGCCGCCGTCGCGTGCACCGGCTTCGCCGCCCAGCCTGACATAGTCGTCATAGGCGATGGTCTCGGCGCGGATGAAACCTTTTTCGAAATCGGTGTGGATCACACCCGCCGCGCCGGGCGCCTTGGTGCCACGGGTGATGGTCCATGCACGTGCTTCCTTGGGGCCGACGGTGAAATAGGTGATGAGATCGAGCAACTGATAACCGGCGCGGATCAGCCGGTCGAGACCCGCTTCCTCAAGCCCAAGCGTGGAGAGGAATTCGGCGCGTTCCTCGCGCGACAAGGTCGCGATCTCCGATTCGATCTTGGCGGAGATCGCAACCGCGACCGCGCCTTCTTTTTTGGCGTGTTCCATGACCTGTTTCGAGAAATCGTTACCGGCCGCTGCGGCACCTTCCTCGACATTGCACACATAGAGAACAGGCTTGGAGGTCAGAAGACCAAGTATGCGAAATGCGCGCTCTTCTTCCGGTTTGCGTTCGAGGAAGCGCGCGGGCCTGCCTTCGCGCAAAAGCTTCAGGGAGCGCTCGACCAGATCGAGCTGCTCCTTGGCATCCTTGTCGTTGCCCTTGGCTTTTTTCGAAAGATTGTCGACGCGCTTTTCCAGACTCTCCAGATCAGAGAGCATCAATTCGGTCTCAATGGTCTCGATGTCGGCGAGCGGCGCGATCTTGCCTTCGACGTGGGTGATGTCGGAATCCTCGAAACAACGCACCACATGCGCCACCGCATCGACCTCGCGGATGGTGGCGAGAAACTGATTGCCGAGGCCTTCACCTTTCGACGCGCCTTTGACGAGACCCGCGATGTCCACGAAGGTGAGTTGCGTCGGAATAATTGTTTGCGATTTTGCGATCTCACAAAGCTTCTCGAGCCGCGGATCAGGCACCGCCACCGCACCGACATTCGGCTCGATGGTGCAGAATGGATAATTCGCCGCCTGCGCCGCCGCCGTTTCGGTCAGCGCGTTGAACAGCGTGGACTTGCCGACATTCGGCAGGCCGACGATACCGCATTTGAATCCCATGTCGTCCTCTGTATGAGCGGCTGACGTCAGTCTTGCTTGTCGCCGCCATCCTCCTTGGGGGCAAAGCCCTTCGCATCCATCGCCAGATGCACCTTGTTCTGAAACGTCGAATCTTTTCCCGCGATCAACAAACCCGAATTATCCGCCACCGCTCCGCACAGCGCTTCGACCCATGACCGTTCGGCCTTGGCGAAATCGCCCAGCACATGGGCATGCACGAGATCCTTGACGCCCGGATGTCCGATACCGAGCCGGACGCGACGATAATCGTTGCCGATATGCGCCGAGATCGAGCGCAGTCCGTTGTGGCCGGCGATGCCACCGCCGACCTTCACGCGCACCTTTGCGGAGGGCAGTTCGATCTCGTCGTGAAACACCGTGATGTCGTCCAAGACGATCTTGAAGAACTGCGCAGCCTCACCGACGGCGCGACCGGATTCGTTCATGAACGTTGCAGGTTTGAGCAAAATGACACGCTCGCCATCGAGCGAGCCTTCGGATGTCTCGCCCTGAAAACGACGGCGCCACGGTGAGAAACCGTGACGCCGCGCAATATCGTCGACAACCATGAACCCGATATTGTGCCGGTTGCCTTCGTACTTCGATCCGGGATTGCCCAGTCCGACGAACAGGCGCATGGCATTCGTGTCCGAATCCGAATTTCCTTACTTCTTCTTGTCGCCGCCGCCCGCAGGAGCCTTGGCGGCGCCGGCTGCGGGCGCCTTGGCGCCAGCCGCAGGTGCGGCTCCAGCCGCTGGCGCAGCAGCGCCTGCTGCAGGTGCAGCAGCACCGGCTGCGGGAGCAGCAGTACCGGCAGCGGCAGCCGCAGCAGCGGCCTTCTGCTCTTCGGCATAGCCCGACGGCGGCACAATGGTCACCAGCGTCGCATCGGCGCGGGTCAGCGTCTTCACACCGTCCGGCAGCTTGATGTCCGCCATGTGCAGCGAACTGGAAATGTCGAGCTTACCGACGTCGGCTTCCAGATATTGCGGAATGTTGTCAGCCGGCACTTCGAGTTCGATTGCATGGGTGACGACGTTGACCGCGCCGCCACGTTTCACGCCGGGCGAGGTTTCCGCATTGAGGATGTGCAACGGCACGCTGACGCGAATCTTCGCGCCCTGCCCAAGACGCAAGAAATCGACATGGAGTGGAAAGTCGCGCACCGGATCGAGGGTGAAATCGCGCGGAATCACGCGGTGCTTTTTGCCCTCGAGATCGATTTCGTAAACGGTGGTGAGAAAGCGGCCGGCCTGAATGCGCAGACGCAATTCGGCATCGTCCAGCGAAATCGTCACCGGGGGTTTGCTGTCTCCATAGATCACGGCCGGGATACGGCCGGCGC
>JAIERI010000079.1 GCA_019747015.1 Xanthobacteraceae bacterium | reverse complement strand
GTCAACATGGCGGTGATGGGATCGGGACAGCCGCTGTTTCTGTTTCATTCGCTGCTGTCGGATCGCGCCAGCTTCGACGCCATCGCGCCTCAGCTTGCAAAGTCGTTTCGCGTATTCGTGCCAGAGCTGCCAGGCTTCGGCCTGTCACAGACTATCGATGGCGGATTAATCGACATCGCCGACCGTATGGCGCAGGCGGTGCGCGAGGCCAGCGGCAAACAGAAACCGATCATGCTCGGCAATGGCTATGGCGGATTTGTCGCGCTGCAAATGGCAATCCGTCATCCGTCGCTGGTGGATCGCCTGGTACTGGCCGATTGCGGCGCGGCGTTTTCCGAACCCGGGCGGCAGGCGTTCCGCAACATGGACGCCGCCGCCTCGTCGAAGGGGCTAACGGCTATTCTCAATGTCGCGATGCGCAGGCTGTTCGCGCCGGAATTTCAGGACAGAAATTCGAAACTGATGGCGGACCGGCGCGAGGCGTTTCTTGCAACAAAGCCAGCGGTGTTCTCACAAGCCTGCAAGGCGCTCAGCGAACTCGATCTTCGCCCGCAACTGGGAAGCGTGAAGATCCCTACCCTGGTGCTGGTCGGCGAACACGACGAAGCGACACCGCCGCCGATGTCACAGGAACTGGCGGCGGGATTGCCGGACGCGCGGCTGAAAATCCTGCACGGTTGCGCCCACGTTCCCCAGCTTCAGGCACCGGACGTATTCCTCGCCGCGATCGGCGATTTTATCGCAACGCGCGTCACCGCCTGACGACAGCCGCGCGGCGACATTGCAATATCCGCCGGTCAGCGATGCGCGACGGCTGGCAACTCGAAACTGTCCAGCAGAAATGCCGTGATTTGCGCCGGCGTATCGGCGACCCTGACGCCGGCCTTCTCGAGAGCGGCACGTTTGGTCGCATAGCCGCCGCGACCGCCGGTGACGATCGCGCCCGCGTGACCCATCTTCTTGTCCGGCGGCGACGAGCGTCCGGCGATGAACGACACGATCGGCTTTTTCATGCCGCGCGCGTACTCAGCGGCGTCCTCTTCCATCGCACCGCCAATCTCGCCGACCAGCACGATTCTTTTGGTGCGCTCATCGCGGTCGAGCGCCTCGAGCGCATCACGCGTGGTAGTGCCGATAATGGGATCACCACCGATACCGATGAATGCGGATTGTCCCAGCTTCGCGCGCGTCAGATTGAGACACATCAAGGTACCGAGGCTGCCGCTGCGTGAGATCACGCCGGTATCGCCCGGCATGAAGATATTGGAATTGTGGCCCGGCATGATGCCGACGAAGCCTTCACCCGGCGTCACGATGCCGGCGGTGTTCGGACCGACAATTCTGCTTTTCGAGTTCTTCAGCCGCGCAAAAATCTCGAGAACATCGTGACCGGGAATGTGCTCGGTCAGCGCGACGATGGTGCCGACGCCCGCGTCGATGGCGTCGATGATCGCTTCCTTCGCCATCGTCGGCGGAATGAAGATCACTGAAATATCGCACGGTGTCTGCTTCGCAGCATCCACCGCGGATTTGAAAACCGGCACGCCGAGATGGGACTCGCCGGCGCGCTTGGGATTGACACCGGCCACCACGTCGGTGCCCATTTCCTTCATCTTCTCGGTCCAGAACGAACCTTGCTTGCCGGTGATACCCTGAACGAGAACTTTTTGACCGCGTCGATAAATCATTGTGCCGCCTCAACAGCCGCTTTCACGGCATCTTCCATCAGATCATAGGGTTCAATACCGAGCCGCTCGCGCACGAGCTTCACGGCTTCGTCTTCGCCGGTGCCATGAATGGAGAAGAAAGCCGGAATTTTCGGCTTCAGTGTTTCCCACGCCCGCACCACGCCATCGGCCATGACATCGGTGCGCGCGAACGCGCCGCAGAAATTCACCACAAGACTTTTGACGCCCGGATTGGACAACACCAGATCGAGCGCAACCTCAGCCTTGGTGTAGGCCTCGCCGCCGATTTCAAGAAAGTTCGCCGGCCGGCCACCGAAATGATCGATGACATCCATCGTCGTCATCGTCAGTCCCGCGCCATTGGCCAGTACGCCGACATTGCCATCGAGCTGAATGAAACGCAGGCCGTGTTCCGCACCCCGCTCTTCCAGAGCGGTCAGCTTTGGAGGCGATGCCACCTTCACAAGGTCCGGCTGACGCGCAGCCGACGCATCGTCGAGCACGAATTTGCAGTCAAGCGCGACAACCTCGCCGCCCTTCAGCATTGCCAGCGGATTGATTTCGACAAGCTCCGCATCCTTGTCCCGGAATATATTGTACAGCTTGACGAGGATTTCGCCGATGGGGCCCGCGGACTTTCCAAGATCGAGTCCTTTTAGAAGCGTTGCCGCATCAGTGGCGCTAAATCCCCTGTTCACGTCAACGACGTGACGCCGGATCGCATCCGGTGATTTTTCCGCGACCTCCTCGATATCCATGCCGCCCTCGGTCGAGAACAGCACCAGCGGAGCGCGGCTGACGACGTCCACAAGCACGGCTGCGTAGAGTTCACGTTCGATCGGACAACGCTGCTCGATCAACACGCGCTCGACGCGGCTCCCGCCGATGGTCATGCCAAGGATGCCGCGCGCGGCATCCGCGCCGTCATCGGGCGTATCCGCCATCTTGATGCCACCCGACTTGCCGCGCTTGCCGGTCGGTACCTGTGCCTTCACGACAGCGGGGCCGATCTTCGCGACGGCTTGATAGGCTTCATTCGGTGTCTTGCAGACCACTCCCTTAGGGATGGGCACACCTGCGGGCGCAAGCACACTCTGCTTGGCAGCATATTCTTCGAGATTCATTGTGATCGCCTTATTTTCCGTACCGGGTCCAGTGCGGACCGAACAATTCTTCCTCGGACGGCTTGTCTTCCGGAATTGGCACGACGAGATGCGTGATGTTGATAAAGTGCTTGTAGTTCAGGTTTTCCGAGATGCTGTTCTTCTGCCATGAGCCGCAGCCCATCGTCAGCGTGAATTCGAGACCGCTGTCGAAGCCGCCACCATTGCCGAAGGTGTGGGCGAAGTTCACCAGCACGCGAACGACGGCCAGATCTTCCGCAAGCTCGCGCGCCCGCGCCATGTTCGTGGTGTGCAGACCCATCGAATGTCCACGGCCCTGGAAATCCAGAATCTTGCGGACGGTTTCCTTCGCGGCCTGGAAGTCGGACGCACGATAGACGGTGAGCACCAGTGCAAGTTTTTCACCCGACAATGGATATTGCGGCCCGATGCCGGTTTCCTCGACCAGAATGTATTTCGATGATGCCGCGTCCGCCGGCAGATCGAACCCTTTCACCAGGGTCTGCATATCGCGCGCGATCAGGTGCCGGTTGAGTTTGCCGTTCTTCCAAAGCTCGTTCTGGATTTTGGCTTTCTGCGTACCGTTAGCGAGATATGCTCCAGCCTTCTTCAGCGCGGCAATCGCCTTGTCGTAGACAGCATCGACGATCACCACGGAATTTTCGGAAGAGCACGATGTGGCGTTATCGAAGATTTTCGAGGCACAGATTTTCTGCGCGGCCGAGTCAAGATCGGCTGTCTCATCGATAATGACAGGAACGTTGCCGGCGCCGACGCCAATCGCGGGCGTGCCGCTTCTGTAGGCCCGGCGAACATTGTCCTGCGAGCCGGTCACGACCACGAGATCGACCGCTTCCATGATCGCCTGCGTCGTATCCTTGGTGACGGGCGAGGGGAGAATCTGCACGAGGTCTTTCGGCAGACCGATTTGCGCCAGTCCTTCGCGCATGAAATCGACGACCATTTCCGTTGTCCGGTAACCGAGCGGTGACGGCGCAACAATCACCGCGTTGCGGCCCTTGATGGCGAGCAAGGCCTTGTTGACCGGCGTCGCACCCGGATTGGTCGAAGGGGTGATCGCGCCGATGACACCCATCGGCTTTGCAAATTTAACGATGCCGCGCTTGTCGTCGCGTTCGATTTCCCCGACCGTCTTGACCCGCAACAGATCGCGCAGTGCGCCGAAGGTCTTGCGCTGTTTCTTGATAATCTTGTCCGGCACGTTACCGAGACCCGTGTCCTCTACAGCAAGTTCGGCAAGTTTCCTGGCGTGCTCGGGCTTGTAAAGCGACCACGCCACCGCGCGGACGGCTTCATCGACCCGCGCCTGATCGGCATCGGCGAATATCTTCTGAGCCAAGCGCGCACGCCGCATGAGATCGGCCGCGATTTGCTGGGCGTCCGAATTCTGGCTTTTCATTTCGACAACGGCACTCATGGCTCACTCCTTATTGGATGTATTGCCCGCGTCAGATTCAGTTCGAACTGACGCGGGTGGGATGTATCAGGCCGGCTTCGGCACAGGCATGGCGGTCTTGCGGACATCGACGAAACGCTGCCCTGGCTTACAGGTCAAGGCGAGCATCGCGCCGATCAGCAGAAATGCAAGGGATCCGATGAACGGAACGTCCCAACGCCCGGTCAGATCGATCGCATAGCCGAACACCACCGGAGATATAATACCGGCCATGCCGAAGCCGAAGTTCATGAAGCCGCTCGCGCTTCCCGAATATTCAGGTGCGATGTCCATTGGAATCGCCCAGATCGGCGCGACGATCAGTTCCGCGAAGAAGAACGCGAAGCTGAGGCAAATCGCCACGATTGTCAGGTCGTGAATGAACACGATTGGGAGCATGAAGCAGAACGATCCAAGGAAGCCGACAACGATGACGGAGATTCTGGCTTTGCCGACATCGCCGCTCTTGCGCAGAATACGGTCGCTGACAATGCCGCCCACAGTATCGCCGATCACGCCGGCAAAAAACACACCCGCCGCGAACAGCGCCGACTTTTTGATGTCGAGCTTGTATTCGTGCAGGAAGAAAGACGGCAGCCAGTTGAGATAAAGCCACAGAATCCATCCATAGCAAAAATCGGTCAACGTCACCGGCAGGATGCGTTTGATGAGCGGACCCCAGGGCACGGTTTTTCGCGTCGCGACAACGGTCGCCGGGGGCAAGCCGACAAGATCTTCGGAGGTAATGGCGGGATGGGTACGCGGATCGTCGCGGAAGTAGAAGTACCATAGCGCGCCCCACAGCAGGCTTACGGTTCCCAGCACATAAAAGGAATCCCGCCACGAGAACGCGACGACAATGGCGGCAATCAGCGGCGGCGTCACGGCGTTGCCGAAGCGTGAGAAAGCATGGGTAATGCCCTGCGCGAAGGCGCGCTGATCGGGCCGCATCCAGTTCGAGAGTGCACGCGTGGCAGTGGGGAAAGCAGGCCCTTCACCGATACCCAGAGCCAGCCGGGACATGAACAATGCGGCCAATCCGCCCACCATGCCGGTCCAGATTGTGGAGACGCCAACGATCACCGCGCAGAGAGTAAGCGTGACACGGGGCCCGAGCCGGTCGCCGAGCCAGCCGCCGGCGATCTGGAAGAAGGCATACGGATAGGCAAAAGCGGAAAAAGCGATGCCAAGTTGCGTTGCGGTAAGACCAAGGTCTTTCTGCATAATTGGCGCAGCGGTCGAAAGATTGACCCGGTCGACATAGAAAATCAGATACATCAGACAAGTGATGAACAGGACGAGACGAGACGCCTGGTTCCGCATGACCATATTTGCCTCCCAGCAAAGTTATATCTGACCGCTGTCAACGCCGAATCTTCGTCCGGCTAATGGTTTGACGCGGCTTTTGTTTTCAGCATGCTACAAGAACCTATAGCGGCGATGAAAATCGATTTTCTGCATCGTCATCATTCGCAGGATTTATCTTTGAGCCAGGATCTCGACATTTCGCTGTTGCGAACGTTCGTCGCCATTGTCGACACCGGCGGGTTAACGTCGGCGGGCAAGAAGGTCGGGCGCACGCAACCGGCGATCACCCATCAGATCAAACGCCTTGAAGACAGCGTTGGCCGCACGCTGTTCGACAGCAATCGCCGGCAGCTTAGCCTGACACGCGACGGCGAGGTGCTTCTCGAGTTTGCCCGCACGATGCTGCGATTGAATGACGAGGCGCTCGATCGCTTTCTCGTACCCGATGTCACGGGCCACGTCGTGCTTGGAACTCCTGACCTGTACGCATCCTATCTTCTGCCGGAGGTGCTGGAGAATTTTTCCCGCTCGCATCCAAATGTGGAAATTCAATTGCGTTGTACGCGCAGCATTCATCTCAACGCGGCGCTGGAACGCGACGAGATCGATATCGCGCTGATGACCAATCAACCGGAATTCCGGCGGGGAGAACTGGTGCGCCGCGAGCCGCTGGTGTGGGTGGCAGGGATCGGCAGCGATCCGGAATTGCGAAAGCCCCTCCCCCTCGCGGTTCTGCCTCAGGGCAGCGTCTACCGCCACCATGCGCTCGAAGCGCTGGGCGCGGCCAGTCTGCAGTGGTCGGTGCGATCGGTCTGCGACAGCATTGCAGGACTTCAGGCTGCCGTGCTCGCAGGCCTTGCAGTTTCGGTGTTTCCACGCTGTGCGGTCGTGCCGGGAATTCGATGTCTCGATGAAACCGACGGGATGCCGAGATTACCGCCGATCGAGCTCGTTCTTCACCGCAAGCGCCCAAGCGTATCGGACGCCGCGGAACAACTCGCGCAATACATCGCGCGCGCGCTTGGCGAGCCAGAGGCCGGGCCTGTCGCCTCCCCCGCATTGGCAGACAATGGAAAATAAGACGTCCAAATAAAAAGACGGCCGCAAATGATGCGGCCGTCTCGACGTCCGGTCTTCCAGTTTTTATGCGATCTTCTGCGGCCGCATATCCTCGCGCTTGATACCAGCGACTTTCACCGGCTTTTTCATCGCGTCGCGGCGGAACGGCTCGCCAAGCTCCTGATTGAGAACGATCTCGATGAAGGTCGTGATGCGCTTCTTCTGATCCTCGCAGGATTTTTGCAGCGCTTCGGTCAATTCGGCCTGAGTCTTGACCACGACACCCTTCAAGCCGCATGCCTCGGCGACCTTGGCGTAGCTGAGATGGCGGTCGAGTTCGGTACCGACGAAGTTGTTGTCATACCACAGGATCGAGTTGCGCTTTTCCGCGCCCCACTGGTAGTTGCGGAAAATCACCATTGTCACGCCCGGCCACTCCTCGCGGCCGACCGAGCTCATTTCGTTCATCGAGATTCCGAATGCACCGTCACCGGCAAAGCCGACGCAGGGCGTATCCGGATTGCCGATCTTGGCGCCGATGATCGCCGGGAAGCCATAACCGCAAGGACCGAACAAGCCCGGTGCGAGATATTTGCGTCCCTCATCAAAAGTCGGATAGGCGTTGCCGATCGCACAATTGTTGCCGATGTCGCTGGTGATAATCGCGTCGCGCGGCAGGCCGGCCTGAATGGCGCGCCATGCCTGACGCGGGGACATCAGATCCTTGTCGCGAATACGCGCATCCTTGTTCCATGTCGTGCCCGGATCGTCGTCTTCGTGATCCATGCTGGACAACGCCTGAAGCCATTTCGATTTGGTCGAATGCACCAGCGCCTTGCGATCGTCGCGGCCCGCGTTGCCGGCGGAGGGCGCCAGCTGGGCGAGAATGCTTTGAGCAACCTGTTTGGCGTCGCCGCAGATTCCGACGGTGACGGGTTTTGTCAGGCCGATGCGGTCGGCATTGATATCGACCTGAATGATCTTCGCATCTTTCGGCCAGTAGTCGATGCCGTAACCCGGCAATGTCGAGAACGGATTAAGGCGCGTACCGAGCGCGAGTACCACGTCGGCTTTCGCCACCAGCTCCATCGCGGCTTTCGAGCCGTTATAGCCGAGCGGACCGACGGCAAGGCGATGCGTGCCGGGAAAACTGTCGTTGTGCTGGTAGTTGTTGCAAACCGGCGCGTCGAGCCGCTCAGCCAGCGCCACGCAATCGGGGATTGCACCACCGATCACAACGCCCGCACCTGAGAGGATCACCGGGAATTTTGCTTCCGACAGCAATTTTGCCGCTTGCGCGACAGCGTGATCGCCGCCCGCAGGACGTTCGAACTCGACAATCGCCGGCAGGTTGACGTCGATCACCTGCGTCCAGAAATCGCGCGGAATGTTGAGCTGCGCCGGCGCCGAAAGACGCTTTGCCTTCAGGATCACGCGATTGAGCGTTTCGGGAACGCGCGAAGGATCGCGCACCTCTTCCTGATAGCAAACCATGTCGCGGAACAGCGCCATCTGCTCGACTTCCTGGAAGCCGCCCTGGCCGATGGTCTTGTTCGCCGCCTGCGGTGTCACCAGCAGCATCGGCGTATGATTCCAGTACGCCGTCTTGATCGGCGTGACGAAGCCGGTGATGCCGGGGCCGTTCTGCGCGATCGCCATCGCCATCTTGCCGGTCGAGCGGGTGTAGCCGTCGCAGATCAGGCCGCCGTTGGTTTCATGCGCGACATCCCAGAACGTGATGCCGGCCTGCGGAAACAGATCGGAAATCGGCATGAACGCCGAACCGATGATGCCGAAGGCATGCTCGATGCCGTGCATCTGCAGAACCTTCACGAAGGCTTCTTCCGTGGTCATTTTCATAACTGATGTCCTTGGGCTGGGTCCGAAGCGGCGGAAAACTCGAATTCTCAGGCCAGAGCAATGCCACGCCCTTCCGTCCCATGCAACGAATATCTCGTTTTTGTCGTTTTAATGTTTCATTATTCGGAATATCTTGTATAAGGGCGGCATGAACGAGCTATTCGGCGCCCTGAAACCGCTAGGCTTGCTGGAAACCGTCGCCGGGATGCAGCATCCCGCGACGCTTGCCGAGCTCGCGGTGAGTGTTGGCGTTCCGAAGCCGACGATGCATCGCTGGCTTGGTTCGCTGGAGTCAGCGGGGCTATTGCAGCGAACACCCGACGGGCGACGCTACGAGCTGGCAGCACGCGCGCAAAATCTTGCATTCTCGATCCTGACCAACAAACCGGCTGGCGCGATACGTCACGAGATTTTACGGCGCATCGTTCAAGACGTCGGCGAAGCCTGCAACCTGACAATTCTCGACGGCACGGAAGTGGCCTATCTCGATCGCGTCGAGTCGAAGTGGCCGTTGCGGATCACCTTTCAGCAGGGATCACGCGTGCCGGCCTATTGCTCGGCGAGCGGCAAGCTCTTTCTTGCGCTGATGCAACCGGCCAAGCGCGATCTCGTTCTTAACGAGATGACATTTGAGCGGCTCACGGAAAATACCGTGACCGAAAAGCCCGCGCTGCTTACCGAACTGGCCGAAATTCGCCGTGACGGATATGCGCTCGACAGGGAAGAATTCTTGTCCGGCCTCGTCTGCCTTGCTGTGCCGATATTCCAGCAAAAAGGCCGCTCACGCGCCTGCGTGGCCGCGCTCGCGATCCAGGCGCCGGTCACGCGGCTGTCTCACGCGGACATCCTGACCAAACTTCCCGTCCTGCAGGACGCCGCAAAGGCGCTCGCAACCACTCTCTCCTACGACACAGAAAGCAACTGATGCAGCCCGGACAATTTCCGAAACTCGACGCGCTCGAAGCAGCGGCGCGCGGCAAGGGACGGCTTTCGGTCGCCGTCGCCTATCCCTGTTCAACGGACTCACTCGCTGCCGCCCTCGCCGCGCACGACGATGGCATCATCGATCCGGTCCTGGTCGGACCGCGGCTGCGCATTGAAGCATGCGCCACCGCATTGAAAACCAGTCTTAAAGGACTCCGGGTTGTAGAGGCAGAGGATGATCCGGTTGCCGCGTCGCGCACGGCCGTGGCCCTGGTCGGTGCGGGCGAAGCCAATGCGCTGATGAAAGGCTCGCAACACACCGACGAGCTTCTCGGCGCCGTCGTCGCGCGCGAGGCCAATCTGCGAACGGCAAAGCGCATGAGCCATGTGTTCTGGTTCGACCTTCCCGCCTACCACAAGCCGCTGATGGTGACGGATGCGGTCGTCAACATCATGCCAACACTGAAAGACAAGGCGGACATTCTGAACAACGCCATCGCTTTCGCGCACGCCATCGGCGTAACCATGCCCAAGATTGCGATCTTGTCTGCGGTCGAGAACGTCAATCCAGATCTCGCATCCAGCATGGATGCGGCAGCGCTGTCCAAGATGGCCGACCGTGGCCAGATCAAAGGAGCAATCGTCGATGGACCGCTTGCGTTCGACAATGCGATCTCGTCGGCATCAGCCGCAACAAAACAGATTTCCTCGCCGGTAGCGGGCGATCCCGACATCCTGATGGTGCCGAATCTCGACGTTGGCAACGTCCTCTACAAATCCTTCATCTATATGGGCCGCGGCGAATGTGCCGGAGTCGTACTCGGCGCCCGCGTGCCAATCATTCTCACCAGCCGCGCGGACTCTCGCCGCGCGCGCATCGCATCTTGCGCACTGGCGCAACTCAGTCTGCCCTGACGCACCAAAGTTAAAGAAACGTATCAAAAAGAAACGGCCCGAGATCATCTCGGGCCGTTCTCTATTATTCAACAAGCCGAAGCGTCAGACCGTGATGGCCTTGGTCACCGGCAGCCCTTCCCGCAGACGATCTTTTGCCAGCCGGTTGATCCACACAGCCGACATCGCGCTGACGAATCCGGCGAACGCGCAGTAAGCCGCGATCGCCCATCCCGCATTGCCGCCATAGCTTTGCACCAGATAGGTCGCGATGATCGGCGTGAGGCCGCTCGCGAAGATACCGGAGAACTGGTAGACGAACGAGATTCCGGTGTAGCGCACTTGCGGCCTGAACAGATCGCAGAACAATGCCGCTTCCGGGCCGTAGATCGACGCATAGAAAATTCCGAACGGAATAATCAGCGCGGCCCACACGATAACGGGCTGCCCCGGGAACGTCATCCAGATCCAGAATGCAGGGATCGCGGCAAAGCCGGTGATCAACGAACCCCAGAAATAGGTCTTGGTCCGGCCAACCTTGTCGGAGACGCGGCCGAACAACGGAATGAACGCGCACATGATCAAGGCAGCCGCACAGACGCCGAGCAGGGCTTCGGTGCGCGGGATCTTCAACTGCTGTGTCAGATACGCGATCGAGTAGACACCGAAGACGTTGAAGAACACGCCGTCGATATAACGCGCGCCCATGCCAGCGAGAATTTCCTTTGGATATTCGGAAATCATCGATGCGAAGGGAATCTTCACCTCAGCGCGCTTCTCCTTGAGCTTGGCGAATTCCGGCGTCTCCATGATGTTCAACCGGATATACAGACCGATCAGAACAAGGATGAAGCTGAGAACGAAGGCAAGGCGCCAGCCCCACGCCAGGAATTGTTCATTAGTCAGCGTATAGGACAGCAGCGCGACAACGCCTGATGCGAGACACAGGCCGATCGACAATCCGATCTGTGGAAAGCTCGCATAGAGTCCGCGTTTTTCAGGCGGCGCATATTCGTAGGTCATCAACACCGCGCCCCCCCATTCACCGCCAAGTCCGATGCCCTGCAGGATGCGCAGGACGAGAAGCAGGATCGGCGCCCAGATTCCGATTTGAGCGTAGGTCGGCACGAGACCGATCAGGAACGTCGCAATGCCCATGATCATCAGCGTCAGAACGAGCATGCTCTTGCGGCCGATACGATCGCCGAAATGACCGAAGATCACCCCGCCCAGCGGGCGTGTGACGAAGCCGACCGCGAACGTCGTATAGGCCAGCAAAGTCGAGACGACCGGATCTCCAGCCGGAAAATAAAGCTGGCTGAAAACGATGCCGGCGACAACGCCGTACAGAAAGAAGTCGTACCATTCGACTGTTGCGCCAATCAGTGACGCTAACACAACACGTTTAAGCAAAGCATCTTGTTGAGCCATTGTTTCCTCCCACCCTCGTTGTTTGTTTATTTAAGCCGCTATCGACCCTTCTTTTGCATCCGCCAGAATCATGTCGGACGCCTTCTCTGCAATCATTACCGCCGGCGCATGCGTGTTTCCGGAAATCAGTGTCGGCATGATTGAACAATCGACCACACGCAAACCGGCAATGCCGTGAACGCGCAGGCTCGAATCCGTTACCGCCATCGCATCCGATCCCATCTTGCAGGTGCCCGTGGGATGAAAGATCGTGGCGCCATTTTCCCGCGCGAAGTCGAGAATCTCGGCGTCGGACTGAACCGTAGCGCCGGGTCTGTATTCACTTGCGAGGTAGGGCTTAAGCGCATCGGTCGCAGCCAGTTTGCGCGCGTATTTGATCGACTCGATCGCGCAGAAACGATCCGTCTCGGTCGCCAGATAATTCGGACGCATCGACGGCGCCTCCATCGGATCGGCCGATCTGATGTTGACACTGCCCCGCGATTCCGGCCGCAACTGGCAGACCGAAAACGTGCAGCCCGGCCAGTCGTGAGGTTTGCCGCCCGCCTGCTCCGCTGACAGCGTACCGAAATGAAATTGAATGTCGGGAGTTCGCGAACCCGGCAAAACACGGGTGAACAGACCGCCCTGGTTGATTCCGATTCCGAGCGGCCCGTTGCCGGTCAGCAACCATTTGAGGCCGATACGCGCCTGGCCGGTCAGCGTGCGCAAATCGTCGTTGGTCGTGATCGGTTTCGACACCCGGTACATCAGACGAAACTGAAGATGGTCCTGCAGGTTTTGTCCGACACCAGGAAGATCGTGCACCACGTCGATACCATGACGGCGCAGCAGATCGCCCGGACCGATGCCCGACAGTTGGAGCAATTGCGGCGATTGCAGAGAACCTGCCGACAAAATCACCTCGCGCCGCGCGCGCGCTTCGCGCGCGATTCCGTTTTGGCGATAGCGCACGCCAACGGCCTTTCGGCCCTTGAGGATCAATCCGGTCGCCTGCGCCTCGATCTCGACATGCAGATTCTGCCGCGCGCGCGCGGGCCGCAGATAG
Organism: Xanthobacteraceae bacterium; assembly: GCA_019747015.1. Classification (GTDB taxonomy): domain Bacteria; phylum Pseudomonadota; class Alphaproteobacteria; order Rhizobiales; family Xanthobacteraceae; genus Afipia. Next base: position 18,094 of record JAIERI010000079.1, on the reverse strand, counting down.
GCCACCGCCGAACTGTTGCGCCAGCCATTATGCGTGAACAACTGGAAGTACCCGACACCTTCCTGATCACCACTGTTGAAATCGTCGGTGCGCCGGACGCCAAGCTCCTCGGCGCCGCGAATGATGGCTTCCATCAGTTCACTTTTTTCCTCGATGTCCGATGACCACAGCGGACCTTCTCCGCCATGTGTCGCGCTTGCACCGCGGCTGTTGTGTTCGGACTTGATGAAGTACGGCAGGACGCTCTTCCAGTCCCAGCCGGCATTGCCGAGTTGCGCCCAGTGATCGTAGTCGTCGCTCTGGCCGCGAATGAAAATCAGTCCGTTGATCGAACTCGAACCGCCAAGACCGCGGCCGCGCGGCCAATAGATCTTGCGATTGTGCATGTTGGCCTCGGGGTCGGTGTAGAAACCCCAATTGTAGGCCTTGTGAAACATCGTCTTCCCATAACCGATGGGAATGTGAATCCACAGATAGTTGTCCTTGGGACCGGCCTCGAGCAGCAGGACCTTGTAACGGCCGTCAGCGCTCAGGCGATTGGCCAACACACAGCCCGACGAGCCTGCGCCCACGACAATGTAATCGTATTCCGTCCCGTCCACGCCGTTTCTCCCTCTTGTCTCATTGACCGAGACAATTTATCTTGAAGGTTGAACCGCCGGCGAAAGTTTGTCAACATCGCTCCACTTCATCGAACCGACGATCAGAGGCCATTCGCATGTCGACACAGACGACAACCTCTGTTTCCGAGCGCGCACTGTTGCTGCTCGAGATCATCGCCAAGGCGGACGAGCCGCCGACACTCAACGAATTGGTGGCGGCGATTGAATTGCCGAAAGCGACGACCCATCGTTTCATCGTGCTGCTCGAGCAACTCGGCTTCGCGCAGCGCACGATGGACGGCAAACGATACGAAATCGGTTATCGCCTCACGTCGCTTGCCATCGACGCCATGCGCCATTCGTTTCAGCTCGCACCGCGCCGCATGATCCTGTCCGCGCTGGTCGAGGAAATCGGCGAGACCTGCAACGTGACGATGCTGGATGGCCAGCAGCTCATCTATCTGGACCGCGTTGAATCCGATTGGCCGCTGCAAATTCGCCTGAAGATTGGATCGCGCGTGCCGCTGCATTGCACGGCAAGCGGTAAACTCTTCCTCAGCCTGGCGCCGCCGTCGCTTCGTCGCACGCTTTTCAGTTTGTCCACACTGGAACGCCACACGGCCCGGACGATGACGTCTCCCGAAGAACTGGAGATTGCGCTTGAGCAAATCCGCAAAACCAGAATCGGCACCGACAATGAAGAGTTCATCGACGGGATGACCGCGGTTGCCGTGCCTGTGATGGATTCAAATGGAAAAATCTGCGCCACGGTCGCGGTCCACGGGCCTTCCGGCCGGTTGCCGCTCGCACGCGCCATTGCTCTGGCACCGGCGTTGAAAAGAGCCGCACACGCCATCGAGCAAACGATTCATTTTCCGGAAAATCTGCGGGACAAAAAATCCGCGCATTTCAAAACTCTTGGTGTTACGGCGTAAGCGAGAGCTGATCTTTAAAATGCTCCACGAAAGCAAGAAATTGTTGGGCGGCGGAAACGACGAATGTCAGATACCATTAAAAGAATATCGCAGTTTCTGATTTCCGTTATCCCCGGAACCGCCATTTGCATCGTGTTGACGCTGATTGCCATCGGCGCTCAATTCCTGGAAGAACGCGCGTTCGCGCATCCCTATGTCGAAGCGCTGGTTCTGGCGATCATTCTTGGCATCGCGGTTCGCAGCGCCTGGCAACCCGGCGCGCTGTGGCGGCCGGGAATCAATTTCAGCGCGAAGCTGTTGCTCGAAATCGCCGTAATGCTGCTTGGCGCATCCATCAGTCTCGGCGCGATCGTCGCGTCCGGTCCCGCTTTGCTTGCCGGAATCGTCGTCACGGTCCTGCTGGCGCTGGCCACCAGTTACACCATCGCCAGATTGCTTGGATTGCCGCAACGCATCTCGATTCTGATCGCATGCGGCAATTCGATTTGCGGCAACTCGGCGATCGCTGCGGTCGCGCCGGTGATCGGAGCCAATGGCGACGACATTGCCTCGTCGATCGCCTTCACCGCCGTTCTCGGTGTGGTCGTCGTCCTCGCGCTGCCGCTGGCTTTCCCGGTGTTTGGACTGAACGAGACGCAATACGGCACGCTCGCCGGCCTGACGGTTTACGCGGTCCCCCAGGTTCTGGCGGCGACCCTTCCAATCGGGCTGCTCGCCACCCAGGTCGGCACCCTCGTCAAGCTGGTCCGTGTCCTGATGCTCGGCCCGGTTGTCATCGCGCTGTCGCTGGTGCGCAAGCGCATTGCCGGTTCTGAGGCCGACACAGCAAAAAAGGCCGGACTCTTTCAGTTCGTGCCGTGGTTCATTCTGGGCTTTTTGTTTCTGGCTTCGCTGCGCTCGCTTGGCCTCATTCCCGATGCGGCGCTGCGTCCGCTGACAATCACAGCCGGACTACTGACGATCGTCTCGATGGCTGCATTGGGCCTCGGCGTCGATATCCGCGTCATCGGGCGGCTCGGCGGCCGGGTCACCTTTGCCGTGACCGGATCGCTCATCGTCCTGTTCGCCATCAGCCTGCTGCTAATCCGCCTGCTGCGAATTGGGTAAATCGAGGTTTCGTGCCACCTGCAGCCATTAGCCGACCAAAACAGGGAGCAAAGAAAATCATACCCCCAATGGTCCTGACACAACAAGACTATGCTCCAACCGGCTCAAATATGGAGCCCTGTTTCCTTGAACTAATGGCCCTGCGCGATACTCATAACGGCAAGAATTACAGGTATTTAGCCATGACCAGTCTCGCCAAAAACAACAAGTTTGCAACACGTGCTTCGGCTGCGGGCGGTTATCTGCCGTCTATGGGCGAGCCGGACCTCTCCGCATGGGCGGAACAGGCGACTGTCGAATCCAGCACCGATTCACCGTTCGTCCGGCTGGGAGCTGTTGCTTTTTGGACGGTCGTCGCCTGCCTTCTGCTGGCCCGCGTTTTTTTGGTTGACGCTTCCAAGCTTCGCCCGGAAGCGTCCACCGGTGCTGCGCCTCATGCAGCATTCCATCTGACGTCGATCAAGCAGTAATCGGTCAATAAGTTGCCGTGAGATAGTCGACGATCTTGCCAATGTCGGCTTCCTCGATCGGCGCTCCATAGACCTTGATCATCTTGTTGACTTCAGCGGTCCAGAAATCCTTTTTGAACTTCGCTCCACGCGGCTGGGTCTGGATATAGTCCGCCGAATGACAGGCTGTGCAGTTGTTTTGCGCGGCCTCGAGATTCGGCCCCGGCTTAAACTGCGCGGTTTCATCAGGAAGCTTGTAGGACATCGGCTTGGCCTGCAGGCCACTTGCGGCCGCCACCATGGCCGCGAGGACACCGAAGACGGCGACGCGAAAAACAATCCTTGAATTCATCATGATTGATCCTCTCACGCTGCCGTCACGGACGTGGTTTCAATGACATTGCGCATGTAGCCGGCCGGATTCCATGTCGCGGTCATCGGCTGCACCTGCCCTGCATTGTTGGTCGCGCGCACTTTCAGATTGTAGGTCCCCGCGCTGAGCTTCACCGGCAATGTCCATTCCCGGAACGAATAGTTTCCGAGATCCTTACCAAGCTTTGCGGGCAACCAGGTCTTGCCGTCGTCGGTGGAGACGGCCACTTCCTTAATACCCTTGCCGCCGTCGAACGCGATGCCTTTGAGCACTGTCGTTCCGGCCTTCAGCTTCGCGCCATTGGTCACGCTGGTGATGAACGAGCGGACGTTGAAGCGGTTGATTGGAACAGTCGATTTCGGCGCGGTGCCCGGATCGACACAGGCGCACTCGTTATCCGGAATGCGATAGGCCGTTTTCATCCAGAAGTTCTCGAACGTCGTGTCGATGACGTTGATCTCGTTCAGATGCTTCACCCAGTAGGTGCCGTAATAACCAGGCACAATCAGCCGTAACGGAAATCCGTTCAGCACCGGCAGCGGCTCGCCGTTCATGGCATAAGCCAGCATCACTTCGCCATCGCGCGCATGATCGATGTCGAGCGCCTTGGCGAAGTCCGGCGTCTTGTCCATCACTGGACCGTCCATGCCGCCGAACACGACCTGTTTGGCGCCCTGTTGCACGCCCGCTTTGTCGAGGACGGCCTTGAGCGGAACACCTTTCCAGCGGGCGTTGCCCATCGCGCCGTTGCCGAGCTGACCGCCGGCGACACGTGGCTCAAAGAAACCGCGGCTGTTGCCGGAACACTGGTTCACGGCGACGATTTCGACGGAAGGCATCTTCTTGATATCGGCAAGCGATAATGTCAGTGGCTTGTCGACCTTGCCCTTAATGCCCACGGAAAATTTATCTGGATCGATGTCGAGTGGCACATCGGCAAGATGATAACGCACGAAAAAAGCGTCGTTCGGGGTAATGACGTTTTCATTGAAGACAGAAAACGGAGTTTCAAGCTGGGGAGGCCGGCTTGTCAGGCCGATCATCTGGCGCTTTTGAGGATATTTGACCAATGGCCGGGTGCCATTGTCGAAAGGCAGGTTCACGGTCTCTTCAGCGAAACTTGCGAGCGATGATCCACCGAGCACGCCGCCGCCTGCGATGAGTGCCGCGCCGCCCTGAAGCACAGTGCGTCTGTTCAGCATCATGGTCTCCTTGGGACATATTCCCTCGAAAACATTAGACGCATGAACGCTGGAATTATTCCAGACAATTTATTTTTGCTTCATTCCGCAAAATGGAATTCCCTCGCAGAGCAACCGCAGCAATTTTCCAAAGTGCGCGCGCCAGAAAAGCGCGTTGTTTATGCTCCCTGCGGTTCCCAATGCTCGGCGCTGGCGCCTGCGAGCGCACGCACGCGTTCTTCATCCTTGGCAAATTCAGCGGCGCCGCCGGAATAAACCACCTCGCCACTGTCCAGCACATAGGCACGATCAGCAATTTCAACCGCCGCACGCACGTTCTGCTCGACCAGCAGAACGGAAATGCCCTGCTCTCGCGCCGCCTTGACGACCTTGAAAACTTCCTGAACGATCAATGGCGCGAGCCCCTGTGAGGGCTCGTCAAGCATGATCAATTTCGGATTCAGCAACAGCGCACGCGAAATGGAAAGCATTTCCTGCTCACCGCCAGAGAGCTGCCGGCCCTTGTTGCTTTTGCGCTCGGCCAGACGAGGAAACAACTCGTAGATACGCGCGATCGTCCACGGACCCGGCCGCTCCAGCGGTACCTTGAGATTTTCTTCAACGGTCAGATTCGGAAATATCTTTCGCCCTTCCGGTACAAAGCCGACGCCAAGCGCGGCGATACGATAAGGCTGCCAGTCGGTGGTGGCATGGCCGAAAATACGCACCGCGCCTTCGCGGGCGTGGGTCAAACCCATCAGGCTTCGTAAGGTCGTGCTTTTGCCCGCGCCGTTGCGGCCCAGCAAGGTTACAATTTCGCCTTCGCGCACCTCAAGGCTGACGCCGTGCAAGATGTGGCTTTTGCCGTAATAAGTGTGAAGGCCCTCAGCCTCAAGCACAACGCTCATGCTGCCGCCTTCCCTAAATAAGCCGCCTGCACCGCCTCGTTGGCGGCAATCTCTTTCGGAGTACCTTCGGCGAGCATGTTGCCTTCTGCCAGCACCATGATCTTGTCGGCGAGATGAAACACCACGCGCATGTCGTGCTCGATCAGCACGATGGTGAGCTTCTGGTCGCGGTGCAGTTTGCGGATCAGCTGGGTGATGTCATAGGTTTCCTGATCGCCCATTCCGGCAGTCGGCTCATCCAGCAGCAACAACCGCGGCTTCAAAGCCAGCGCCATCATGATTTCGGTGGCGCGCTGATCGCCATGCGAAAGTTCGCCAACCAGACGATCGGCCTTGTCAGATAGACCGCTCATCTCCAGCAAATCGACGACGCGCGCCTTGACTTCACTGTTCGCATCGGCCGACTGCCAGACCGTCAGGCGGTAGCCGCCGGCGACCTCCACGGCGATACGCAGATTTTCCCGCACCGTCAGTTCGGGGAAAACTTCGGTGATCTGGAATGTGCGTGCGATGCCGCGCCACACCCGCTGTGTCGGCGGCATCGTCGTGATGTCGTCGCCATCGAGGATGATGCGTCCCGAGGATGCCGTCAGAAAACCGCTGATGGTGTTGAAGAACGTGGTCTTACCCGCACCGTTGGGACCGATCACCGCGCGCAGTTCGCCGGGCTCGACCATCATCGAGACATTGTTGACGGCAACCAGATTGCCGAACCGCTTGCTAACGTTTTCGACTCGTAAAAAACTCACGACGTCACCTTTCGCTTGATCATACCGAGCACGCCACGCGGGAAGAACAACACCACGAGCACGAAGATCATGCCCACGAAGGACATCCAGTTTTCGGTGTGGCTGGAGATGAAATCCGCCAGCACAATAAAGATCGCCGCGCCGATCAACGGGCCCCAGTAGCTGCGCATGCCGCCCAGAACGGCCATGATGACGAAGTTGCCGGACTGATCCCAGCGCAATGCGCGTGGATCCACGAAGTTGTTGAGCAGAGCGTAAAGTGCGCCGGCGAGGCTGACAAAACAGCACGAAATCACCCACGACATCCAGATATGCCGGTCCACGGGAATACCGAGGAAGCGGGCGCGACGCTCGTTCTCCCGGATCGCAAGCAGCGTACGGCCGAATGGTGAGCGCAATAAAAACGCCATGATCCCGGTGGCGGCTGCGAAAAAGACCAGCACCATGTAATAGAAGGCCTTGTTGCTGCCGAGAATATCGATCTGCGTGAAACCGAAATTCAACGGTACGCGGTGCCATGCCGACAGACCGTCATCGCCGCCGGTGAAATCGCGCCACTGAAATGCGATGAAATAGAACACCTGCCCGAAAGCGATGGTACACATGGCGAAATAAACACCGCGCAAGCGCGCGATCAACGGGCCGATGATAGCTGCAGCCACTGTGCCAACGACAACACCGAAAGCGATGGCCAGCGGTGTGCTTTCGATGAAATATTTGATCATGATGGCCGCGCCGTAGGCGCCAAGCCCGAAATAGGCGGCGTGACCGAACGACAGCACGCCGGTGTAGCCGAGCAGAAAGTTCAGCGACATGGCTGCCAGCGCCAGGATCACCACACGGCTGCCCAGTTCGACATAGCCGCCGGTGTACGGCAACCAGTAAGGCGCGGTCAGCAGCAACAACCAGATGACTACGTCCCCGGTTCGGACCTTCATGCTGTCCATCAGAAACGCCCTTCTTCACCAAACAGACCACGCGGCCGCACCAGCAACACGGCGGCCATAATGACGTACATCACCGCCTCGCTCGCGGCGGGCAGGAACACGGTAGTGACGCCAGAAGCCACACCGATCAGCAACCCCCCCAGCAATGTTCCCGGAAGACTGCCGAGGCCGCCGACGATAATGGAAATGAAGCTGGGCATGATCAGCGAGTCGCCGATCGTCGGCTGCAGCCCGAGCACGCCGGCAGCCAGAACGCCCGCAAGACCGGCCATGTAGATGCCAAGGCCGAAATTCAGATTGCGCAGAATGCGCACGTTGACGCCGAGCACCGAAACGGTTTCGAGATCGAGCGTGCCGGCGCGAATCCGCAGACCGAGCCGCGTGTAATTGAGGATAAGAAACAAACTCAGCACGATGAGCACGACCATCGCCATCATGAAGACGCGGTAGCCGGTGAGAAAGAACAGTTCACTGCTCAGCGGGCTCTGCAGGAAACTCGGTATCTGATACTGCAATCCTTGCGCGCCCCAAATAAATCGGGTGCCGTCCTCGATGATGAACGCGAGGCCGAATGTGAGCAGCAGACTGTAGAGCGGATCGCGTCCATATATCCGGCGGATCAGCACGCGCTCGACCAGAAGGCCGAGACCCGCGGTCAGCAGCGGCGCCAGCACAAGCCCGCCCCAAAATCCGACGTAAGGGATCAGCGTGTAAGCGATGTAGGCGCCGATCGCCAGAAACCCGCCATGCGCGAAATTAATCACGCCGGACAGATTCAGGATCAGCGACAGACCGAGCGCCATCAAAGCGTAGAACGCGCCGATGATGAGCCCGTTAAAGACGTTGAAAAATAATAGCTGCGTCATGTGCCAAACACGCCCCTTGATCCCGTCTGTTCCGCTTCAAACAACACGGCCAAACCCGACGCGTGCAAATCATTGCCGCTAAGCCGGACCGATATTGTTTGAAACCCCGCCTCCACGGATAAAGTCCGGGCGCCCGGATATTTCCGTGGCGCCCGGCACTTAATCACCTCAGCTCGGCCATACGACCTTGCAGCCGGTTTCGGCGACCGGCAGCGCTGCGTCGACGCCCTTGACCAGCTGATTGACGTGGAAGAGATCTTCCTTGTCGCCACCGGCGGGTGGTTTTTGCGAGTTGCCAACGAACAGCGTCGGCATCAACTGGTTGTCGCCTTCCCGATAGAACGGGTTGTTCGGCATCAAAGCCACTTCAGGAGGCAGAACCAGACCCTGCATCGCTTGCGCCATCTTCACAGCGTCGAGCGACTTGGCCTTTTCGGCCGCGAGTTTGCAGCTCATCGTGGCCGCGTATCCGAACCATGTACGGGCGGTCGGCACATGGCCTCCGCTCTTCTTGCGGATGTCGGCGACGAACTCGGCGACATGCGGCACGTTCGGCTGATTCCAATACCATTCGAACACCCAGTCACCGATCAGCGCTTCGGGTGGAAGCGAGAGAAGCACTTCCAGCTCCTGCTGCGCGCCCGCGATGTGGGTCTTCTTGTCGAGGCCGAACTGCACGGCTTGCTTGAGGCAGTTGACCATGTCGTCGCCGGCCAGCAGAAGAATGATCGCATCCGGATTCGTCGACTGCGCCTTGATCAGGTTGGCCGAGAAATCGGTGGTACCGAGCGGTGTGTAGTCGGCGCCGAGTTCGGTGCCGTTCGCCGCCTTAAGGCTGGCTTCGAAGCCCTGCTGAAGCGTGCGGCCGAAAGCGTAATCGCTCGTGATGAAATACCACTTCTTGCCGTATTCCAGCAGTTTCTTCGAAACCGAATTGGTTTCCATGCGCGTCGTGTTGCAGACGCGGAACACGTTCCAATGGCACTGAGTGCCAGTCACCGAGTCGGTGTGGCCGCCCGGAACGATGTGGAACACCTTCTTTTCGAAGCTGACATTGGCCATCGCCTGCGCCAGCGCGGAATTGATGTTGCCGAGCAGGAAGTTCACCTGATCGCGCTCAATCAGCTTGTTGGCTTTTTGCACGGCGACCGCGGCTTCACCGCTGGTGGAATCCTCGACCAGAAGCTCGACCTGACGTCCGAGAATACCGCCCTTGGCATTCATCTGTTCGACAGCGAGTTGAGCGCCGATCAGTTCATTTTTGCCAAGCGCAGCGAAAGTGCCGGTCAACGGATTATCGAGGCCGATTTTCACCGTGTCGGCGGCACGCGCGGTCATCACGAATGGTGACGCAATTTGTGCTACACCTGCCAGCGCCGCCGTTTTTAACAACGAACGGCGATTTAGCTTAAGCGAATCCATTTTCGATCGCATAGTCACCCTCCCAGGTCCATTAAATAGCGACGATTCAGGTTTTTGTTTTTTGAATCGTTCGCGTTACAAAAATGCCCTGGCCGTCACCGGGGATTTTTTGATGCTGCGTTTCCTCGCCGGGTAAATCTCTACCCAATGTTTTCAAAATGCAAACTCTATTGAGTTCTTTTGCGAACAAAGCGGGACGAAACTTTCGTCTATACAATCAGAAGTTCGGGAATAGATCGCATAACGTGTTTGAAGAATTCGCATCTGCGATATGGCTTGTCGGGGTAAGTTTGGATAGGCGTGGGCGCCGGGCTTAGGCCGGACCCCCGCTCCCGGCTCGCAGGCACAAGCCGGCGCACTCGTCGAGGCATGGATCAAAACCGGAGCGGCGTGCCCGACTAAATAGGCGATAGACGCATCACGGCGTCCTGGCGCCGAGATAACGGAAAAGCGTCTGCCGCCACCAGTCGCTTTGCATCGCATCGAGAATTGCGACGTTTAAAGACGCCCTCAACGGGCTGCCGTTAGGAACGGCCATAGCGTAATTTTGCGGCTCAAAAGTCGTGTCCAGCACCTCGATCGACGAAGAGAATCTTTGCTGAACGATCCAAGCCACCAAAGGCTTGTCATAAACGAATGCGTCGATCTTTTTGGCGCGTAAGGCCTCCAGACCCGCAAGCGGGGTGTCGAAGGTCTGATAGGTGACCTTGAGCTGCGCCAGCGCATCCTGAGTCGATGATCCGAGCACGGCACCAACCCGAACCGATTGCAAATCGGTGACGTTGTGAACCGTGCCTTGCAGATTGCGGACGGTCAGCGCCGACGTGACTGCGGCGGTGAATATCGCGATCGCGATAATCGACGTTACCGTCCAGACGACTGCAACGATGCGCCCCGGTATGGTTTGCGGACCATAGTTGACGGTGCCTCGTCTGGTCATGGCTGTGGTCGCCCACCACACGCCCGAACTCAATCCCTTCTTGAGTCCTCCGGCGAATTGCTCGTTGTGATGGCGCTCCAGATACCAGATCAGGAATCCGACCAGCAGCGCCAGTGCCAGTAATGCGAGAACTGCCTGCAGAAAACCGAAATTCGTAAATGCGCGAATGACCGGAATCCAGCTCAGCGATCCAGCCGCCGGCACGGCGATCCCGAGCCCTGTCGAATAGAACGATGATGTAAAATCCAGCCGCCGCGCGCGGGCCGCGGTGATCGTCAGTGCGCCTACCGAGACGTCAAATTTGCCGTCCGCCGATCCCTCGAATAATTCCTGAAGCGTTGGCTGTTCGTCAAACCGGTAGCGCAAATGAAGCTGATCCGCCGCGCGCCGCCACAAATCAATGCTGATTCCGTGCCAGTTGCCGTCTTCGGCCAGCATCGCGAATGGGGGCGTGCTTTTGACGCCGACGACCAGCTCTCGATTGGACAAACTTGAAGCAGCAATGTCCTGCGGATAGGCGTGAGTGCAAAAAACACCGATCAACAAAGTCGCAACGGCAATCCCCTTCTTCAGTTCTCTGCTCCAGCCCTGACGTCCCGATTCATCGAACCTGAAGCCGGAAACCGGAATTCTCATCGGGAATTTTCCATGTTCATTTTAAACAAATGAGACAGTTTTGCGCCGAGCGACAGGCGTTTCTCTCGCGCGACTCAGACGCGGTCACCAGAGCCAGCGGCATCCTATGTCGCCGCGTCCATCATCGCATTACTTTTTGGATTAGTCGCCGCGCCTGAATGCGCCAAATCGGCCGCCGAATCCCGGGCGGCTCAATTCATCATGTGGAAGAAACGCGCTTAAGGGAGATGTGCGTCTAAAACATATGGCTGTAGCGCGCCGTTTCCCAATCGCTCACGGTCAGATGATATTCCTGCCATTCCGCGTTTTTATAGCGGATAAACTCATCGCGCAGTCCCTTACCCAGCGTCTGTTCGACGAGGGGGTCGGCTGCGAATGCTTCGACTGCCTCGTGAAGATTCTGCGGCAGGAACTCGATACCCCGCGCGCTGCGTTGCGCGTCCGTCAGATCGTAAAGATTATCCTCGTTAGGCTGACCCGGATTGATTTTCTCCCGGACTCCCTCAAGACCGGCTGCCAGCACCAGAGCCGCGGCAAGATAGGGGTTGACAGAGCCGTCGGCATTCCGGCTTTCGCAGCGGCCTCCGCCCATCGGAACGCGAATTGAGTTGGTCCGGTTATTGGAGCCGTAAGAATTGAAAACCGGGGCCCATGAGAACCCGGCCATTGCACCCTGGCGCACCAGCCGCTTGTAGCTGTTGACGGTGGGTGCAAAAGCCGCACAAAGCGCGCGCCCGTGGCGCAATACGCCGCCGATAAAATGATAGCCGGTTTCCGTCAGACCTAACCCATGCGGATCGTCTTTCGGATCGCAAGCAAACGCGTTGGAGCCGTCGGAAAGCTTTGACAGCGACATATTAAAGTGTGCGCCGTTGCCTGTCCTGTTGGCAAAAGGCTTGGGCATCATCGTTGCGATCAATCCCTCTTCTGCCGCGTAGTGCTTGGCCATGAAGCGGAAAAAAGTCAGCCGATCGCACATTCTCAGAGCGTCGCTGTACTGGAAATCGAATTCGAACTGCCCGTTCGCATCCTCGTGATCGAAGGAATAAAGATCCCATCCCAGATCGTTGATCGTGGTCGCGACCTTGTCGAGCCATGAAAAATTATCGACAAAGCCCTGCACGTCGTAGCAGGGCTTTATCAGCTTGTCGTTGGCGCTCGGAATATGCAGCGAACCGTTCTCGGCCTGCCGCAGCAGGAAGATCTCGCATTCGATTCCAAGATTGAAACCGAAGCCCATGGCTTCGGCCTGCTTCAGAACATTCTTGAGCGCGACGCGGGTCGACAGCGGATAGGGCTGACCGTGAAACGCGATGTCGGCCGGCGTCCACGCAAGCTTCGGCTCCCAGGGCAATTGAATAACGTGCGACAGATCGGGCACCGACGCGAATTCGTCTTCGTTGGGCTCCTGCCCCAGACCGTCCAGCGCGTAGCCGGTATAAAGTTCGGAGCCCCCGGCCATCTGCGGCAAATGGTCGATGGGAACGACTTTGCCCTTTTGCGCGCCATGAATGTCGACATAGGCACCGATGACATATTTCACGCCTTTGCCGCGGAGCTCATCCTGAAGAGCGCGCAGTTGCGGATCGATTTTAGTAGCGTGAGCCATCGTTAGCCTTTCAAGACGCGAACACAGAGTCGTTGTAAGAATGTGGAAGTGGCGGCATTTCCGTGAGACCACGGCGCACCAGCGCGGACAGATCCTCGACCATCCAGGAAAATAATTCGGCGCCTTGATCGGATGTCGCTTCCGAGGGCCGGCCGGTCACGCCGTTCTTGCTGGTCCGGTTTACGGGATGAGCGAACACGAGACCAACCGTCCGGTCTTCGTCGTCCGCATCGGCGATGCGATTTTTCCGGACCAGACCCGGCGCCACAGCCAGCATCAACGCAGTTTCGGCGCGGTTCGCATGCCAATCTTCCGCGTCGGCAAAATGAGCATCGCGCACACGCGTGCTCATCGTTGCCGTATTGATGACGGCGACCATGATATCGTCATGCGTGGCACGAAGAATTTCGAGCGCGCTGCGTAGCGGCGCGGCGTTGGTCACATGCGCGTTGACGATAAAAAGCCGGCGTACGCCGGAATGATAGGCCTGACTTCCGATCTGGCTTACCAGATTGGTTAGCAATACCGGATCGAGTGCAATCGTGCCCGGCCAGCGCCGGCTATGACCGAGCGAACATCCGTAAGGCAGCGTCGGCAAAATGGGGACGCCAATACGCTCCGAAACCGCTTTCGCCACGGCGTCGGCGAGAACGTAGTCCATGCCGCATCCCAGATGCGGACCGTGCTGCTCGGTAGCGCCGACCGGCAAAAGAGCGGCGTTCGCGACATTCGCCAGATCGCCCGGAATTTCCTCCCAGGTGCGCTCCGCCCAGCAAATCGTCGAGGAACTCGTCATTCGACCTCATCCCCGACGACCGTCATGCGGGTCACGATGTCACCTGCAACATCGGTGACCTGCTCGGGCTCCGCTTCGGCTGGATGAATCAGCGCGTCGAGATGCGCCCGCGTCGCCTGAAACTCAGGAGTCAACATCTGTGCGGTGGTGCGAGGCCGCGGCACCGCCACCTCGATAAGTTCCTCGACCTCGCCGGGATGAGCTTTCAGCACTAGAATGCGATCGGCGAGATAGACAGCCTCATCCAGATCGTGGGTAATGAAAACGATCGTGATGTCGATCTTGCGCCAGATGTCCAGCAAATACGCCTGCATGCGGCAGCGCGACTGAGCATCGAGAGCCGAGAATGGCTCATCCATCAAGAGTACCCGCGGCCGCATCGCCAGAGCACGCGCGATCGCAACGCGCTGCTTCATTCCTCCTGAAAGCTGATGAGGATAAGCGTTTTCAAATTTTTCCAATCCGACAAGCGAAAGCCACTGCGCGGCCTCACGCCGCGCCGCTCCGCTTGATTGCCCGTTTTCCTCCAGGCCAAACGCAATATTCTTGACCACGGTCAGCCAGGGGAAAAGTGTGTAGCCCTGAAAGACCATGCCACGATCCGCGCCAGGACCAGATACCGGTACGCCGCTCACGCTCACGACACCGGAGGTTTTCGTTTCGAGGCCGGCAAGAATACGCACGAAGGTGGACTTGCCGCAGCCGGATGGTCCCACCACGCAAAGCAGTTCGCGGCGGTAGGTCACAATGTCGATGTCGCGTAGCGCCACCGTTTCGCCGCCGTCGGGATTACTGAAAGTCTTGTTCAGCCCCTCGACACGCAATGCGACTTCGCGATTCTTCAGACGGTCGAACCGCGCACGAACGGCATCGCTCTGTTTGAGATAATCCTCCGGCGTGATGAGTGCGGCGCTCATGTTTCACCCTTGGCGTAAGGAAAAATCCGGCGGCCGATGAGAGCCAGCACGATGTCCGTGGCGGACCCGACAATGCCAATGATGAGAATCGCAGCGTAGACGTTTTCGAAATGCTGATAGCGCGCCTGCTGTGTGATGAAGAAGGTGATGCCCGACGATGTGCCGATCAGTTCGGCCACGATGAGATAGGTCCACGCCCAGCCCAGCAGAATACGCTGATCGCGATAGAGCTGTGGCAAGACGGCTGGCACGATCACCCGCCGAACAAGCCGCAGATTGCGCGAGCCCATCGTCAGAGCCGCCTCGACCAGAAGCGGATCGACACGGCGTGTGGTATTGGCGATCACCAGCACTTGCTGGAAGAAAGTGCCTATAATGATGATCGCTATTTTTGGCCCATCATAGATACCGAGTATCGCCACCATCAGCGCGCCGAAGGCAGGCGCCGGCATGTAACGCACAAATTCGATGAACGGCTCTGTAATGCGAGAGAGGGTCTGTTGCGATCCGCATAGCACACCGAGCGGCACGCCGATTAACGACGAGATCATAAATCCCCAGAAAATAATCTGGATCGAATGCCACAGGCTTTGCGGCAACCGGATTGCATCGCGTTCGGTCGGCGCATTCGTGATGCCGGTCCAGAGAGCGCGCGCCACTTGATCGGGCGCCGGAAGATATACGGGATTGGCCGGCGTGCCCTGAGGCGGCGGAACACCGGTTTGCTTGGCGTTTTCGACTTCTGTGGCAAAAATCGTGCGGTCGAGCCGCATGCCCTTTTGAAGATAGCTGACCTCACCGGGATCGCTGATCAATACAAGCGGATGCCACAGGAACGGAACGTATGAGACCGCGCACCAGAGCACGAGCGGGAGTAAAAACGAAAGTACCGACAGAATAAGACTCTTGCGATGACCCATCGCGACGGGAGCCCCAAGCCACATACGGCGCTCGGGCCGCGATATAGCAGAGAGCGTGCCGGCGATAGGAGGCTGCAAGAGAGCAGCCTCCTCCGTCACTTTTTGGCTGTTGCCGAGAGCGTCCAACGGATTACTTCGCCAGCGTGTTCGTAATCGAAGGATCGATATACGTCTTGACGTCCTGATGCTCCTTGTAGACGTCGAACTTCACGTTGAAGGCGTCGGCGTTTCGGCTTGAGCCATAAAGCGAGCCCAAACCCTCAGCGTCGACATAAACCTTCTTGCCTTCTGCAAGGGTCAGAAGTTTCGTGCCTCCAAGCAGCTTTGCGTAGTCTTCAGGCGGAACACCGACACGCGCAGCCATGATCTTGACGGCGTCTGCCTGGGTTTTCGGATCGTTGATATAGGCGACGACCTTGTCCCAAACCGCGACCACTTTGGTCCAGTCAGCCTTTCTCGCCGCATAGCTGGTGGGCGAAACGGTCACCACGTCGTAGATAAGTCCAGGCGCCTTTGCCGACGTGTAAAGAGGATGCGCTCCCGGCGCTCCCTTCATCGCCTGTCCCGCGATCGGCTGCCACGCGCCGATTGCAGCGACATCGCCCGACGAAAGAACCTGCGGCGTCTCGTTGGTTTTCGTGTTGACCAGCTCGACATCCGATTCCTTCACGCCTTCCTTCTGCAGGCCGTTGATGAGCAGCAGATGTTCGACGAGCCCGACTTCAACGCCAACTTTCTTGCCCTTCAGATCGGCAAGACCTTTGATGCCCGGTTTGCCGACAATGATGTCGTTGCCATTTGAATAGTCGGTCAACATGATCATGACGCTGCGAGCGCCGGTGCCGCCCATGACAAGCGCGTCACCATTCGTGACAGTCACCGCGTCCAGTTTGCCTGCAGAAAAGGCATCCATAGAGGCAGAATAGTCAAACCATTCAAAGTCGACGGCGACGCCAGCGTCCTTGAACCAGCCCTTGTCGATCGCGACTTGCCACGCAACCCACCCCGGCCAATCGCTGTAGCCGATCTTCAGAGGCTCCGCCGCTTGAGCAGAGTGCCCGAAAAACAGGCTGGTGGTGAGCAGCGCCGCCGCCATTGCGCGCAGTGCATTTCTGCGCGTCATGGTGAAAAAGTCCGCTAGATGCATAGCTTTCTCCTCGTTACTACGGAATTGTAAAATCGTAATACCGAGTATAGACTCAAGAAACGTGCCACTTTTTGCGATAGGCCGATGCTCATGACGCGAAATAACAAAGCCTTGAACATGACCATCGCTGCGCGCCGCAGCGCCGGGAAAAGGAAGCCGACGGTCAGCCGCATCAGCCTGTCGCTTTCGGAAAGCTTACTCTCCGAGCTAGATGTGATGGTGGGTGAACGGGGTTTCGCCAGCCGGTCGCAAGCCGTGGCAACCATTCTGCATCGCTCGCTTGTTGAGCATCAGCATGAGGTCGGCGACCGCGTCATGGTTGGAACCATCACCATATATTACGATCACACTGCGAACGGCCTTGGAGAAAGACTCGCCGATCTTCAGCGCAAACATATCGATGAGGTCATTTCATCGCTTCACGTGCATTTAATGCATCACCTGACACTGGAAGTTGTCCTCGTCCAGGGACCGGCAATCAAGCTTGAGGCAATTGCGGACGCGATGATCACACAACGTGGGGTTATTTCAGGACGGCTCGAACTGGTTGCCGCGCTGATCCCTCAACTGCATCCCTTCACAGATCAGTCAAAGCCTCAGAAAGCGATTCAAGGAAAAAAGAAGAAAACTTGATGGATCAAGGCTGCCAAGAAGGAAAATGCACGGCTCCATCAGGCGCCGCGTGTGTTTGCCGTTTCACTTTCGTTTTCCCTTAACGGACATCAGGAAGGATTTGTCGCTGTCAATCCGGTTTTCCAGAAACCCGAGCACCGCCTTGATTCGTGCAACGTGCAGAAGATCTTCGTGCGCGGACATCCAGATTTCCCTGAAAGCAAAAAGCTCCGGCATGACCGGACGCAGATCCTTGTTATGGGCTGCGACATAAGAGGGAAGCATGGCGATGCCTTGCCCGGTTGAGGCGGCGATGTACTGGGCCACCAGACTGGTGCTGCGGAAAATCGTGTGGACCGGCCGGACAATATCCGACAGCCAGCGGTTCTCCTTCAGGTGGATGTGGTCATCGATAAAATCGATGAATGCGTGCTCCTCAAGCTCCTTCGTCGTCTTTGGATATGGATGATTATCGAAATAGGCGTTCGAGGCATAAAGTGAGATCTTGAACTCACCGATTTTCTTGACGAACAGCCGTCTTCCCTGAGGCTTGAAAAAACTCACGAAGATGTCCGCCTCCCGCCTGCTGAGATCGAGCAGTCTGGTGTCGGTGATCAATTCGATTTGAATGGACGGATAGAGCTTGTTGAAATCGCGGATGCAACCAGTCAGATAAAGACTGCCGATCCCTTCCATACTTGCAATTCGCACCGCGCCGCCGGCATCCGCACTGTTGACTCCGATCGCCTCGACAATCGAGTTGGCCTGATTCTCCATTCCTTCTGCATACTGCAACAAGCGCAGCCCGATTTCGGTGAGCGTGAAGCCGGACTTGCTTCGCTTGAACAATGTCGCGTCGAGCCGGTCTTCCAGTTCGCGGATACGGCGGCTGACCGTCGTATGATCGACCTTCAGCTTTTGCGCGGCGCGAACCAGATTACGCTGCCGCGCTACTTCCAGAAAGTAGGCGATATCGTT
>JAIERI010000233.1 GCA_019747015.1 Xanthobacteraceae bacterium | reverse complement strand
GCCTTATCCGACAGCGTATAGATGGTGGCGCCCTGCGCATCGCCTTCACTCTTGGGCAAGGCATCCGCGTGGATCGAGACGAACAGGGCCGCAGTCTGGTTGCGCGCGATTTTCACGCGGTCGCCGAGCGGCACGAAGGTGTCGTCGGTGCGGGTCATGACCACGCGGTATTTGCCCGCTTTCTCGATACGCTCGCGCAGGGCCTTGGCGAAATCCAGCACGATATCCTTTTCGTTTTCGCCGCTTTCAGCAACCGTGCCGTTATCGATGCCGCCGTGGCCGGGGTCGAGTACGATCACCGGGCGGGTATCGGCAACTTTCAACGGCGTCGCCCCGGTGTTGTCGGGGGCGGCATCGGCCAGAATTGCGGGCCGCAGAGGCGCATCCGCAACCTTTGCCTGCTTGTCCTGCCCTTGCTTGTCTTGCCCTTGCGCCGCCGAAGCCGCCTTGAAGGCGGCGCGGTCAACCGCGGCAAGTTCGACGATCAGGCGCGGCGGCTGATCGTTCGCGCCATCCAGTACATATGATTTCTCGATCTTCGAGGGTCCGGTGAGGTCGAACACGACACGGGACGCACCCGGCATCACCATGCCATAACGAAACGAGCGGATCAGTCCCCGCCCCGACACGCCGCTGCCGGCAGGAAGATTGAAGGTGGTTTGCGGAATGTCGACGACGACTCGGTAAGGGTCGGCGAGAACGAAAGCACGGACATCGATCTTGCGATCAAGATCGAGGATGAACCGGGTCTGCTTGTCATCGCCGGCGATCCTGGCGTCCGAGGCCACCGGCAACGCTTCTGCAACCGCAGGACGTGGCGCTACGGTTTCCACGGCATGCGCGGCCGGCCCTGCCGCGCCTATGACAAGAGCGCCGCCTGCAAGAGCCAAAGCCTTCAAAATCTGGGTTTTTGCTCGGGTTTTCAACGAATCCGAACCTCCGAACGCCCTTCTTAACCCAATAGGACTCGGCGGTTAACCAGCGCTTACCGCTTCGAGGCGATAAACATCCAAGAAACCTTCAAGTGTTGCATTGGCGCGACGCTTCCCTTGCCACAGGGCGGCAAGCAACGTATGTTTTAAGAGCTGACGGTTTTTACTTCCGGTTGTGTCGCGTTCAGCCTTCCCGTGTTGCGCCAGAGCGTCGCTTCGTCACAAATGACGTTTTGCAGCTCCAGCGCATCTTTCGGCCCTTCCCAGCCAGCGCAGCGCGCGGCTGACATGGAGCGGCGGTTTCAAGCACGAGCGGCCAAGACAACCGGCGCTCATGGTCGAAGGCCAAGATCTGCAAGATCACGGCCTCTAGAGCATGACAAACGGCGACTTGCAGGCCATCGACGCGCAGTCCGCGCACGACGGCACCGGCAGCAACGAACAAGGCGGCGCCTTTGCCGCCAAACTGATTAGACGGGCCGACGCTTGATGCGCCAGACTGTGATGCCGAGTGGAACCTCTCCCGAAGTTTTCGATGAGGCTCCTTCAACCAGACCGACGAAGCGACGCAAATCCACTGCGCGCCGCGTTTCAGTCGGGCTGAAATCGGCACGGCGTCTCGAAATGCGTTTTGGCCTTCCCCTCACCCCCGAATCAGGTGGACCGTCGTGTCTTACGGCCGCGCGTCACGCGCAGGCCGCCACGCAGCTTGTCCGCCGTCAAGAGTTCCAAAATGCCCAACAAAATGTTGATCGATGCCACCCATCCGGAAGAAACCCGGGTCGTTGTGGTCCGCGGCAATCGTGTCGAAGAGTTTGATTTCGAGTCTGCTCAGCGCAAGCAACTGCGCGGCAACATCTATCTCGCCAAGGTCACGCGCGTCGAGCCGTCGCTGCAGGCCGCCTTCATCGAATATGGCGGCAACCGGCACGGCTTCCTTGCCTTCAGCGAAATTCATCCGGACTATTACCAGATTCCGGTCGCCGACCGTCAGGCGTTGATCGAAGCCGACGAGCGCGCGCACCGCGAGGCCGAAGAAGAATCCGAGAACCGCTCCAGCCGCCGCCGGTCGCGTCATCGCAGTTCGCGCCGCCGCGGCCATGGCGAGCGGGTGCAAAGCGGGGTCGTCGAAGGTGCGCCACTCGATCCCTCGCAGTCCGAGCAACCCGCATTTGAAGGCCAATCGTTTGAAGGTCAGGTCGGCGATCACGACCCCGACCATCATCCCGATCACGGCGGCGAACATGCGCATGACCACGATCATGAGGCGCACGGCCATGAAGATCACTCGCACAACGATCACCCACGTGACGGTCATACTCACGATGAGCCTACGTCCGATGCACCGCAGGTCGCGGGCAGCGATCTTCCGGTAGCGGCGGCAGCTTCAGTCGCACCCGCGGACGAGCATGCCCATGATGACGACCATCACGATGATGAACATCATGACGGCGAATATCATGCGCATGAGACCGAGGCGCATGGCCACCACGACGAGGCGGAGCATGGTCACGATGCCGCGCCGCTCGGTGACGATCATCACACCGACGATGATGACGACGACGGCGAGGAAGCCGAGGAAGATCAGGTCGAATCTGTCGGCGGCGATGACGTGCTGGAGGAAGTGCCCGAGCGCGCCTTCCGTCCGCGCCGCCAATACAAAATACAGGAGGTCATCAAGCGCCGGCAGGTGATGCTGGTGCAGGTGGTCAAGGAAGAACGCGGCAACAAGGGCGCGGCGCTGACGACATATCTGTCGCTCGCCGGCCGCTACGCCGTGCTGATGCCAAACACCGCGCGCGGCGGCGGCATCAGCCGCAAGATTACCTCGGCGCAGGACCGCAATCGCCTGAAAGACGTGGTGCAGGATCTCGACGTGCCGGAAGGCATGGGCATTATCCTGCGCACCGCCGGCGCCTCGCGCACCAAGCCCGAGATCAAGCGCGACTTCGAATATCTCATCCGCATGTGGGAAACCGTGCGCGACATGACGCTGAAATCGCAGGCCCCCACCCTCGTCTACGAGGAAGGCTCGCTGATCAAGCGCTCGCTGCGCGATCTCTACAACAAGGAGATCGACGACGTGCTGGTGGCCGGCGAACCCGGCTACAATGAAGCGCGCGATTTCATGAAAATGCTGATGCCCTCCAACGTGCGGGCGGTGAAGCAATATCGCGACGGCCAGCCGCTGTTCTCGCGTATGGGCGTGGAGTCGCAACTCGACGCGATGTTCTCGCCGACCGTAACTCTGCGCTCCGGCGGTTACATTGTCATCAACCAGACCGAGGCGCTGGTCTCGATCGACGTCAACTCCGGCCGCTCGACGCGCGAACATCATATCGAGGACACCGCGCTCAAGACCAATCTCGAAGCCGCCGAGGAAGTCGCGCGGCAGTTGCGCCTGCGCGATCTCGCCGGGCTGATTGTGATCGACTTCATCGACATGGACGAGAAGCGCAACAACCGCGCGGTCGAACGCAGGCTGAGCGATTGCCTGCGTCAGGACCGTGCGCGCATCCAGGTCGGACGCATCTCGCATTTCGGCCTGCTGGAAATGTCGCGCCAGCGCATCCGCGCCAGCGTGCTGGAAAGCTCGACCGAACCCTGTCCGCATTGCGGCGGCTCAGGTCATGTCCGCTCGGTATCCTCGGTCGCGCTGCAATTGCTGCGCGGACTCGAAGAGACTTTGATGAAGGGCCCGACCCACAATCTCACTGTGCGGACCCGCACCGATGTGGCGCTGTATGTTCTCAATCACAAGCGCGGCCATCTGCGCGATCTTGAGAGCAGCTTCAAGGTCACGCTTGCGGTGATTGCCGATCCGACCATCACCGGTCAGCAATCCTTCGTCATCGACCGCGGCGAACAGATTCACACGCTGGAAGCCGCCAAGGCCGTTCTCGCGGCGCAGGTCGCGGCCTTCCCGCCCGAGGTCGAGGATACCTACGTCGAGGAAGACGAATTCGCCGACGAGGATTCCGAGTTGGAGGGCGATGAAGCCGAGGACGGCTCCTCCGAACAAAGCGGCCCGCGTGCCGAAGGTGAAGCCGAAGGTCCGCGGCGCAAACGCCGCCGGCGGCGGCGTGGACGCGGTGGCGAGGCACGCGAGGGCGCGCCGCAGGCCGAGGCCAAGCAGAACGAGTTTGCGCCCGATTCGCCGGAAGGTGAGATATCGGGCGAAAGCGTCTCCGGCGAAGCCGATGAAGACGGCGATGAAGAGACCGACGAGCAGAACGGTGAAGTTCGTGCCGACCAGCCCGGTAATGGCGAACGCCGACCGCGTCGGCGCGGTCGGCGCGGCGGACGCCGGCGTCGCGGCGGCGAAGGCAGTCCCTCCGAGGATGGTCTGGTTGGAGCAATCGCCGACGATCTTGAACCGGCCATGCCCTCCGAAGCCGCTACGGCGGTTGCGGACCTTGATGCAGTGCCATCAGCGCGGGAACCGGGCAATGTACCGGCCGCGCCGCCTCAATCGGCTCAGGAGCAGGTTGCGGATGAGTCCGACAAATTACCGCGCCGCCGTTCCACGGTTCGCGAAAAGGTCAGCTTCCTGTTCGACACATCTCCGCAGACCACGGCTCCTGTGACCAGCGTTGAAGCATCCACGCCGGCCGCACCAGCGCACGAGCCGCAACACGATACTCCGGCCGATGGCACGGACGATGATAACGCGCCCCGACGAGCCGGCTGGTGGTCAAAACGCTCGAGCGAGTGACACCAACCTGACGCATACCAAAATGAAAACCGCCCGGCATGCCGGGCGGTTTTTTTAACTGCGATGTTCAGGAGCGATCAGCCCGTGGTCACGGCTGTCTTTACATCCGACGGATCGATCTGCCTGTTCAGATTGGCGTGCAGCTTGTCGTGGTCAAGTTCGCCTTCCCACCACGAGACGAACACGGTCGCGACGCCGTTGCCGGTGATGTTGGTCAAGGCACGCACCTCGCTCATGAACTTGTCGATCGAGAACACGATCGCCATGCCGGGGACGAGATCAGGGCTGACAACCGCGAGTGTCGCAGCGAGCGTGATGAAGCCCGCGCCGGTGACGCCGCTGGCGCCTTTCGACGTCAGCATCGCCACGATCAGGATGGTGATCTGCTGACCGAAACTCAGATCGACGCCGAGCGCCTGCGCGATGAACAGCGTCGCCAGAGTCATGTAGATGTTGGTGCCGTCGAGGTTGAACGAATAACCGGTCGGCACGACGAGGCCGACGACCGACTTTGAGCAGCCGAGACGCTCCAGCTTCTCCATCAATTGCGGCAGCGCGCTTTCCGAAGAACTCGTACCGAGTACAATCAAAAGCTCATCTTTGATGTAGGCGATGAACTTGAAGATGTTGAAGCCCACGAAACGAGCAATTGCGCCGAGCACCACGATCACGAACAGAGCGGCGGTGGCGTAGAACAGCGCGATCAATCCGATCAGATTACCGAGCGCAGCCGGGCCATATTTGCCGATAGTGAAAGCCATCGCGCCGAACGCGCCGATCGGCGCGGCCTTCATGACGATGGCGATGACGCCGAACACCGCGTGGGCGGTATCATCGACCAGATCGCGCAGGCGGTGGGCGCGCTCGCCCATTGCCATCAGCGCGAAACCGAACAGGATGGCGAACAGCAGCACCTGCAAGATGTCGCCACGCGCCAGCGCGCCGACAACGCTATCCGGAATGATGTTGAGCACGAAATCGACGGCTTTGGTTGCTTCCGCCTGTTTCAGGTAGCCGGCAACAGCCGCCGCATCAGGCTTGGCCGCGAGGCCATGACCGACCCGGAAGATGTTCGCCATCAGAAGGCCGATCACCAGCGCCAGCGTCGAGACGATCTCGAAATAGACCAGTGCCTTGATGCCGACGCGGCCGACCTTGCGCGCGTCGTCGATGTGAGAAATGCCGGACACCACCGTGCAGAAGATGATCGGCGCGATCACCATCTTGATGAGCTTGATGAAGCCGTCGCCGAGCGCTTTGATCCACTCATTGGTGGCAAACTGCGGAAACAGCCAGCCGACGACGACGCCGAGCAGAATGGCGATCAGCACTTGGACATAGAGAATTTTGTACCAGGGCTTCGCAGCGGCTCCGTGCGACGATGTGGTGGGCGACATTTAGGCTCCTTTCCGGTCTCAAACCGGAGAAACTTGGCGGTGCCTGCCAACGCAGGTCAGATTGTCGCACCTATACATGTCGCCACGCACCCGCCAATGTCCTTTGGTAGGGATCGCGCAAATTTTATGTGCATGTTTGCAAAGCAAAATTCGCGGCGAAGCTCCGCTGCGCGCGGCCGTTAAGGCCTAGCGGCCGACAGCCATTTTGTTATTCGCGTGACCCCCTCGATCGTATCCGGCGTCGACCCTGCATAGGAGAAGCGGATAAACGAGCGGCCATGCAGCGGATCGAAATCCAATCCGGGAGTCGCGGCGACGTGCGCTTCCTCCAACATGCGGCGGGCAAAATCGAAACTGTCGGCGGTGAATTTCGACACATCGGCGTACAGATAGAACGCGCCGTCGGCAGGCAGGAATTGGTCGAGGCCGGCTTTCGGCAGCCCCTCGATCAAAACGCGTCTGTTGTCCTGATAGCCGTGCTTGAGGATGTCCATCTCCGCGCCGCCTTCAAAAGCAGCCTGCGCGGCGATCTGCGACAGTGTCGGAACCGAGATGGCCAAATTCTGCTGCAAGGTTTCGACCGCGCGGATCAATGGCTGCGGCACCACCATCCAGCCGACACGCCAGCCGGTCATGCAGAAATATTTCGAGAACGAGTTGATCACCAGCACGTCGGGTGACAACGCCGCCGCTGTCGTCGCGGGAAACGCATAATCGAGACCATGATAGATTTCGTCCGAGATAAACCGGATCCCGGCGCTGTCCGCCGCCGCGATCAGACCGGACATCGCCTCGCGCGTCATCATTGTGCCAGTGGGATTGGCGGGGCTCGCGACCAGCACGCCCTTCAGCGGCGTCTTGGCATGCGCGGCCAGCAGCATATCGCCCGTCAGGGCATGACGGGTTTCAGCCGTGGTTTCGATCAGCACCGGCTCGCATCCAAGCGCGGTCAGGATATGCCGGTACGGCGGATAGCCGGGGACCGTCACGGCGACGCGATCACCAGCCTCGAACATCGACAGGAATGCCAACACGAATGCGCCGGATGAACCTGTCGTGACCACGATGCGCTCGGGATCGATTTCCTGCGCGTGGGCCTCAAAATAATGGCGGCTGATGCGTTGGCGCAGCGAAGGGATGCCGAGCGCGGAGGTATAATCAAGCCGCCCCAAATCCAGTGCAGCGCGCGCCGCCGCGATCGCGGTTTTCGGCGCGGGTGCGGCTGGCTGGCCCACTTCCATGTGAACCACATGGCCGCCCTGGGCCTCGATCCGGGCCGCAGCCGCCATCACGTCCATCACCATGAAAGGCGGAACATTGCCCCGTTTCGAGGGCAACAGCAGGCTTTTTGCCTTGTTCCTGAGGGTCACATCGAGCATGAATCGGCTAATCTCCTCATCGAGGCTGGCGTATCATATCTTGCGGAACGGCCAACGCCGCTCTCCCGCCGCATTCCCCGATTTGATAGAACTGATTTTAGCACGCCGCAGCACGCGGCTCCATTGCTGGACGCGGGGGAACACCCGCTTTCAGCTTCAAGACGGATCCCGACCGATATTGCCATGACCGCACCGGCTCCATTCTCCGCTCGCTCGTCGTCTTCCTCGCTCGCAACCCGCCTCACCGCGGCCGTCGCCGCGGCAGCCATCGTGCTGACAAGTTGGCCGGCAGCCGTCACCGCGCAGGATGACAACAAGGGGCCGCCTCTCCTGCGCGACGCCGAGACCGAGCAATTGCTGCGCGACTACACGCGGCCGATTTTGCGCGCTGCGGGTCTTGAAAAACAGAACATCCAGGTCGTCATCATCAACGATCCATCCTTCAACGCCTTCGTCGCGGACGGACGGCGGATTTTCGTCAACTATGGAGCGCTGCGCGAATCCGACACGCCCAACCAGATCATCGGCGTGCTGGCACATGAAACCGGCCATCTCGCCGGCGGACATCTTGCCAAGATGCGCGAACAGGTCGCGCAGGCTCAAACCTCGATGATTGTGGCGATGCTGCTGGGCATCGGCGCGGCCGTTGCCGGCTCCCGCTCCGGTTCCGGTGCTAGCGTGGGCATGGCGGCGGTCAGTGCACCGCAGGCCGTGATCATGCGCACGCTATTGTCCTATCAGCGCCAGCAGGAAGAAAGTGCCGACAAGGCCGGCGTCAAATTCCTGACCGCGACGGGACAATCCGCGCGCGGCATGTATGACACCTTCAAGCGCTTCGCCGATCAGAGCCTGTATTCGTCGCGCGGCGCGGACCCTTACATGCAGTCCCATCCCATGCCGATCGAGCGCGTCCAGGCTCTCGGTGAACTGGCACGCTCCAGTCCGCTCTGGGACAAGAAGGACGATCCGGCGCTCCAGCACCGTCATGACATGATGCGGGCGAAAGTCTCCGGCTTCATGGAACGCGCCGACACTGTGTATCGGCGCTATCCAATAACCGACGGCAGTCTGCCGGCACGTTATGCTCGCGCCATTGTCGCCTACCGGCATGGCGATCCGCGCGCGGCACAGGCGCAGATCGATGCGCTCATCAAGGTTGAACCCAACAATCCCTATTTCTACGAATTGAAGGGTCAATCCCTGCTCGAAGGCGGCAAACCCGCGGACGCCATCGCCCCGCTGCGCAAGGCCGTGCAGCTCTCGCAAGGCAATGCACTCATCGAGATGTTACTTGGTCAGGCGCTGGTTGCGTCGGAGAATAAGGCGTATGCGCAGGAAGCGGTCACGATTCTACGCGCGTCCCTGGCGCGCGAACCGGAGGCGCCGCTCGGTTATTCGCAGCTTGCGATGGCTTATGGTCGCGCGGGAAATCTTGCGGAGGCCGATCTTGCCTCCGCGCAGGCCGCCTATCTGCGCGGCGACGGCAAGACCGCGCGCGATCTCGCCTCTCGTGCGAAGACGCGCTTCGCCATCGGCACGCCCGGCTGGGTCAAGGCAGACGACATCGTTAATACGAAGCCAATAAAGAACTGACACAAACGAACCGGCACCAATTCGCTCAAGCCGCAACAGCTATCACGAAGAGGATCATCCAATGTTCTCCATCCGCTCTTTCGCGCCGATCGCCTTCGCGCTCACTGTTGCGTCCCTGCCCGCCGCAGCCAATGCGCAAACATTCACCGACGGCCAGCGCGGCGAGATCGAGAAGATCGTGAAAGACTATCTGCTCTCCCACCCTGAAATTCTCGAGGACGTCTCCAACGAATTGTCCAAGCGGCAGGCCGCAGCCGACGCCGAGAAGCATCAGGCCGCGGTGAAGAAAAACGCGGATACCCTCTTCAATTCGCCGCGCGGTGTCGTACTCGGCAATCGCAGTGGCGACGTCAACTTCGTCGAGTTCTTCGATTACAATTGCGGTTATTGCAAACGGGCGATGAGCGACATGCTCGATCTGATGAAATCGGATTCGAAGCTGCGGGTGACCTTAAAGGAATTCCCGGTGCTCGGACCGGGCTCGGTGGAAGCGGCACGGGTCGCGGTCGCGGTGCGGATGCAGGATCCGGGGGGCAAGAAATATCTCGACTTCCACCAGAAGCTGCTTGGCGGGCGCGGCCAGGCCGATAAGGCACGGGCCCTGGCAGCGGCCAAGGATGCTGGCGTCGACATGGCGAAACTTGAAAAAGACCTCGCCAGCCCCGAAGTTGACGCCACCCTGACCGAAAATTTCAAGATGGCCGAAGACATGGGCCTGAACGGAACGCCGAGCTATGTGATCGGCAACCAGGTCGTGGTCGGCGCGGTCGGGCTCGAGGGCCTCACCAAGAAGATCTCGGAGGCACGCTGCGGCAAGGCGACCTGCTGAGGTCCATGACTTAAGAACCCGATGGATGACGGACGCCCGGCTTGTCAGCGTAACATTGCTTTAAGATTGGTTAACCAGCGTTTTCCTCAAGTTCCACGGCACTTTTCGCGCATCGGATGAGGTTTTGGCACCCGCCCTCGGAGGCCCTAAAAGCTTCCCTCTGATCCCCATGTTGCCTATAAACCCGCGTTAACCCGCGCCTTGGCGCGTATTCTTTTGTGGAAATCCGGGTTTACGATGGCAAAGACGATCTACGTGCTCAACGGGCCGAATCTCAATCTGCTTGGCACCCGTGAGCCGGATATCTATGGCCATCACACCCTGGCCGACGTCGAAAAACTGTGCCGGGAGACTGCGACACGGTTCGGCCTGATCGCCGAGTGCCGCCAGACCAACCGCGAAGGCGAATTGGTCGATTTCATCCACGAAGCAGCGGTCAAAAAAGCGGCAGGCATCATCATTAACGCCGGAGCCTATTCCCACACCTCGATCGCCATCCACGACGCGCTGGTCGGTGTTCAGATTCCAGCGGTTGAAGTTCACGTGTCGAACGTCTATGCACGCGAACGTTTTCGTCATCAATCTTTCATCGCCAAGGCCGCGTTCGCGACGTTGAGCGGCTTTGGCATCGAAGGATACAGCCTCGCGATCACCGGCCTTGCCAGCAAGATCGGCGCAGCGGCGAAGGCTTAAAGATCCAGTCGTCATTTAAGAAAGTTTCGGATTCCCCATGGCCCGTCAGCCACAAGACCCATCGCCTGAAAAGGCAAAACACAGCGACGAGCGCGAACTGGTTCGCGATCTCGCAGCCTTGCTTGATGAAACCAATCTGAGCGAAATCGAGATCGAGCGCGCCGGTTTGCGCGTTCGCGTCGCACGCAACATCAGCGTGGCGGCCGCCATGCCTGCGCAGCTCCATGCAGCGCCTGCACCGCAAGCTGCGGCGCCTGTCGCCGCCGCCGCGGTCGATATCGCCAAGCATCCGGGCATGGTGCCCTCGCCGATGGTCGGCACCGCATATCTCGCCTCCGAGCCCGGCGCACGGCCATTCATCGATGTCGGCAGCAAGGTCAAGGTTGGCGACACGCTTATCATCGTCGAAGCCATGAAGACGATGAACCAGATTCCCTCGACCCGCGCGGGAACAGTCACGCAGATTCTGGTTGAGGATGGCCAGCCGGTCGAGTTCGGCGAGCCGCTCGTCATTATTGAATAATTCTTCTCACCGTCAGGCGCAGTGATGTTCGACAAGATCCTGATAGCCAATCGCGGCGAGATCGCGCTGCGCGTGCTGCGCGCGTGCAAGGAACTCGGCATCGCCACCGTCGCGGTTCACTCCACCGCCGACGCTAACGCGATGCATGTGCGCCTGGCCGACGAGAGCGTGTGCATCGGCCCGCCCGCCGCCAAGGACAGCTATCTCAATATCCCCGCACTGCTTGCCGCCTGCGAGATTACCGGAGCCGACGCGGTGCATCCCGGTTATGGATTTTTGTCGGAGAACGCGCGCTTCGCCGAAATCCTCGCCGATCACAATCTTCACTTCATCGGCCCGAAGGCGGAACACATCCGCACCATGGGCGACAAGATCGAAGCCAAGAAAACCGCCAAGCGGCTCGGCATTCCGGTGGTGCCGGGCTCCGACGGCGGCGTTGGCGCTTCCGATGACGCCATGGCGATCGCCAGGAAAATCGGATTTCCGGTTCTGGTAAAGGCTGCCGCGGGCGGCGGCGGACGCGGCATGAAAGTCGCGCCGACCGAAGCCGACCTGATGCTGGCACTCTCCACCGCGAGCAACGAAGCCAAGGCCGCATTCGGCGATGGTTCGGTTTACCTGGAAAAATATCTCGGCAAGCCGCGCCACATCGAAATCCAGATTCTCGGCGACGGGCGCGGCGGCGCCATTCATCTTGGCGAACGCGACTGCTCGCTGCAGCGCCGCCATCAGAAGGTCTGGGAAGAAGGCCCCTCGCCGGTTCTAAGTGCCGCGGCGCGTGCCAAGATCGGCGAGACCTGCGCCAAGGCGATGCGCGAGATGCAATATCTCGGCGTCGGTACCATCGAGTTTCTCTATGAGGACGGCGAGTTCTATTTCATCGAAATGAACACCCGCATTCAGGTTGAGCATCCGGTCACCGAAATGATCACCGGGATCGACCTTGTGCTCGAACAGATCCGCGTTGCTGCCGGTGGTGACCTGCCCTGCCGGCAGGAAGACGTCGTCATCAACGGTCACTCCATCGAGTGTCGCATCAACGCGGAAAATCCCGTCACCTTCCGCCCCTCGCCCGGCAAGATCACCCAGTTCCATCCACCGGGAGGCCTTGGTGTGCGCATCGATTCAGCGGTGTATCAGGGCTACGTCATCCCGCCCTATTACGACTCGCTGGTCGGAAAACTGATCGTTCACGGCAAGACCCGCGGCGAATGCCTGATGCGGCTGCGCCGGGCGCTGGACGAGATCGTGGTCGACGGCGTGGAGACCACGTTGCCTTTGTTCCGCGCGCTGGCGCGGGAACCCAGCATTATCGACGGCGATTATCACATTCATTGGCTTGAACAATATCTTGCCAGCGGCGACACAAAATCGCACTAGAGACTGCTGGGTTAAGCTTTTAGGATTGAGTGGTCGAAATTCACAGGCTTGCGAGGCCGACGTGACCCGTGAAGCTGCGTGGCGCCGGACGTTATGGCAGATCGGTCTGCTGACGGCGGGTTTCTTTGTGCTGGTTTCGATCAGCGCCGCGTCCATCTTTCTGGTCAACCGCGCACGGACCGACGCCGCGTGGGTGACGCACACCGTCGAAGCAGAAAACGAGATTTCGCTGGCCCAACTTCAGATGCGGCGCGGCGAAAGCGCGATCCGCGGGTATCTGCTGACCGGGGAAGACGGCTTTATCAACGACTTCAATGAGGCGGATCGGCAAGTGGGGCCGGCGTTGCAACGGCTGCGCCAGGCGACCATCGACAATCCCATTCAGCAGCGCAGTATTGATATCATCGAGCCGCTGACGAACCAGCGTTTCGACGATTTCCGGCAGGTTCTCGCGACCGCCCGCGCTGGTAAGATCGACGAAGCCAAGCGGATGCTGGCGGAAAGCTCACATCGCGACGGCTTGAATAAAATAGGCGATCTCGCCGGCGAGATGCGCGCGGAAGAGGACCGGCTGTTCAAGCTGCGTACGCAATCGGCCGATCAGAGCCAGTCGCTCGCCGCCATCGTCACCACCACCGGTTCGGGGCTGGTCGTCGCGCTGGCGGGTATTTCCATTTTTCTGGTGCGCCGGTCTTCGCGGGCTCAAGTCGAGGCCGAGCAAAAATTACGCGAGCACAACATCAACCTCGAAGCGGCGGTCGATGAGCGCACCGCCGACCTGCGCGAGGCCAATCAGGAAATCCAGCGCTTCGCCTATATCGTCAGCCACGATCTGCGCTCGCCTCTCGTCAACATCATGGGCTTCACCAGTGAGCTTGAAGAGTTGCGTACCGACATATTCGGCCGCATCTCGCGTTACAGCCGCGCCGCTGCTGCGATTCCCGCGCTTTCCGAACCGGCGGGAGAAACCGATCCAGACAAGGCCTTGTCGGATGAAGACAGAAAATTGTCGGAGGAATTTTCCGAGGCGCTCGGCTTCATCAAATCCTCCATCGGAAAAATGGATCGCCTCATCAGCGCGATTCTCAATCTGACGCGCGAAGGCCGGCGCGAATTCAAGCCAGTCGAGATCGAGACACGCGAACTGGTCGAGGACATCGTTTCCACGCTGGCGCATCAATCATCCGAGGCTGGCGCGCAGATCAGGGTCGAACCCCTGCCAAATCTTGTCAGCGACCGTCTTGCGATGGAACAAATCTTCTCAAACTTGATTGAGAATGCACTGAAATATCTTCGAACCGGCGTGCCCGGCGATATCGCCATTCGTGGCCGCAACAAGCTGGGATTCGTTATATACGAAATAGCGGACAACGGGCGCGGCATCGATCCCAAAGACCATGAACGGATTTTCGACCTGTTCCGACGTGCCGGAACGCAGGACAAGCCCGGCCAGGGAATTGGCCTTGCCCATGTCCGTGCGTTGGTCAGCCGCATGGGAGGGACCATTCAGGTTGCTTCCGAGCCCGGTCAAGGCAGCACTTTCACCATTGCGCTGCCCGCGCGATGGACATTGTCACGACAAGGAAAATCTATCTGATGAGCAGTCCGGTTAAAATCATCATGATCGAGGACGACGAAGGACATGCGCGCCTGATCGAGCGCAACATTCGCCGTTCCGGCGTGAATAACGATATTGTGCCTTTCACCAACGGCACCGAAGCCCTCGCTTATATGTTTGGTGCCGACGGCACGGGCATCGAGCACAAGGGACAGGAGCTTTTGATTCTGCTCGACCTCAATCTGCCCGACATGACGGGCATCGACATCCTCAGGCAGGTCAAGGAGAATAAATATCTCAAATGCACGCCGGTGGTGGTCCTGACCACGACCGACGACGCCGAGGAAATCAAGCGTTGCTATGCGCTGGGATGCAACGTCTATATTACCAAGCCGGTGAATTACGAGAATTTCGCCAATGCTATTCGTCAGCTCGGCCTGTTTTTCTCAGTCATTAAAGTGCCCGCGGCCCGCGTATGACCCCATCCGCCCTGACCATGCTTTACATCGATGACGACGCTGCGCTCGCGCGGCTGGTCGAACGCGGGTTGAAGCGGCAAGGCCTGGACGTTGAGCACGTCACCGACGGCGCGAGCGGCATCGCACGCCTGAAACAAGGCGGCATCGACGTGGTGGCGCTCGACCAGCACATGCCGGGTCTCGACGGCCTGGAAACGCTGGAGCAAATCCACAAACTGCCCTCCGCACCTCCGGTGGTATTCGTGACCGCCTCGCAGGACAGCCAGATCGCGATCACGGCGCTGAAAGCCGGAGCAGCGGATTATCTGGTCAAGGACACGCAGGGTGAATTCGTCTCGACTCTCTACAACGCCGCGACCGGTGCGATAGAAACGGCGCGCATGCGACGCGCACGCGACGATGCCGAGGCCGAAGTGCATGCCTCGCGCGACCGTTACGCCGCGCTGGCCGCCGAGCGCGAGGTGCTGCTTCGCGAGGTCAATCATCGCGTCGGCAACAGCCTGCAGATCATCGCCTCGCTTTTGCATCTGCAAGCCAATTCGAGCGCGGACGACGACGTCAAAGCCGCGCTGAGCAACGCGATGGGCCGCGTCGCAGCGGTGGCGCAGGTGCACCGCCGGCTCTACACATCGCATGACCTGAAGACTGTGATGCTCAATCAATATCTCGAGGCGTTGCTGGAGGATTTGCGCCGCTCCGCCGAAGGCAACAGGATGTCGCGCCTGACGCTGAAAGCCGAGCCCGTCGAGATCGACCCTGATCGTGCGGTCGCCATCGGCATTATCGTCAACGAGCTGGTAATGAACGCCGTCAAATATGCCTATCCCGACGGGGCCGGTCCGATACATGTCACGCTGTGCTGTGACGGCAATGACATCGAATTGGCGATTGCGGATAATGGCGTCGGCCTTCAGGTCAAGCAGGATCCACGTTCCACCGGCATGGGACAGCGCATTGTCGGGGCGATGGCGAACAAGCTCGAGGCCGATGTCACGCGCGATCCCGCGCATGCGGGCACGCGTATCGTGTTGCGGTTTCGCGGCGCCTGCGGCGCGCCGCGTGTTGCCGCCCGCGCATGATGCAGGGTCTGATTCAGTTTCGCTGAATGGGCATGATCTTTTCCGAAAACCGGTTTCTACTTTTCTGGATCATGCCCTGGCTCGCCTTCGCGACGCCACGGGTTATAATGGCGCATGAGTTCGCGCGATTCCGCATCCTCCGAGATCACGCCAGAGGTTCTGCTGCGTGCCTATGCCTGCGGAATCTTCCCGATGGCGGAGAGCGCCGACGATCCGACACTGTTCTGGGTCGAGCCTGAACTGCGTGGCGTAATCCCGCTCGATGGTTTTCGGGTCTCATCGCGCCTGGCGCGCACGGTGCGCTCTGATATTTTCCGTGTCACCGTCAACACCGCATTCGCCCGGACCATTGATGGCTGTGCTGCGCCGCAGGCGGGGCGAGAGGACACCTGGATCAACCGCCGCATCCGCGAGCTTTACACAGCGCTGCATCAGATCGGCCATTGCCACAGCGTGGAAGTGTGGAGCAATGACGATCTGGTCGGTGGGCTGTATGGCGTCTCGCTCGGCGGCGCGTTTTTCGGAGAAAGCATGTTTCACCGTGCGCGCGATGCATCGAAAGTGGCGCTGGTGCATCTGGTGGCGCGATTGATCGCCGGCGGCTTCACTTTACTCGATACCCAGTTCGTCACCGCGCATCTGCGCTCGTTCGGCGCAATTGAGGTGCCCCGCCGTCGCTATCGAGCGCTGCTCGACGCGGCGAGTGCGCATGACGCGGATTTCTTCGCATTGCCCATCGATCAGCCGCTCAAGGGCGCGGATGTCATGGCCGTCATCGCGACGCGAGACGGCTGAGACGATTTAACGGAATCCCGGAAACGGATTGCCTTGCGCAGGCGCTGGCGCTTGTTGTACCGGCTGCTGACGCTGTACCGGCTGCGCGCTGCCGGGCGGACGTGGCGGTGCCGGCGGACGTTTCTGCTGTTGGGTCGCGGGGACCGGCGTCTGCACCGCGGGCTTGGCCGGATCGGCTTGCACGGCCACCGTCGTATCCGGCGATTTACAGTCGGTCAGCCAGATATCGTAGACCGGATGCTCGACGCCGTGCAGGCCGGGGCTTGCGGCGAACATCCAGCCCGAGAAAATCCGCTTCACTTCATTTTGCAGCGTGATCTCGTCGACCTCGACAAACGCGTCGGTGTTGGCGGATTCGGTCGCTGGCCGCGTGTAGCAGGCGTCCGTTTTCACGCGCAAAGCGCCGAATTGCACGGTCTCTCCGATCTCGGCGTCGAAATTGATAATGCGCCCGGTGATCTTGTCGAGCCCGGTGAAGACCGCACGCTTGTTGACGATCTTCACCGCCGGCGGTTCGGTCACTATTTCGTCGCCCGGCTGCAAGGTCGCGGGCGCGGGTGGCGCGGTGGTGCCGCGCGGCTGGCGCTGACCCGGCGGCAATCCAGGCAAGGGATTGGGGCCAGGTGGGGCTGAGGCCACGCCCGGCGTACCTTGTCCCGGCAGATTGGGTTGCCCCGGTGCGACACCGCCCGGCGGAGGCGGCAGCGGTTGCGATTGCACCGCGCCGGGAGGCGGCACGCCCTGCCCTGGCGCCGGACGGCCCGGCACTGGCGCGGGCGTCGGCAACAGCCGGCCCTGCGGCAATTCGGGCACGTCTTCCTCGTCCGGCTCCTGAAGCTGATCGCCGCCACCACGCGGCACGGCCGCCGGAGGCTTAGGCCGGTCGGAAAATATGTTGCCGATCTGAGCGGATGCTGGCGGTGCGAACAAGGCCAGCGACGCCGCAAGCAGCGTGGCAAACGAAACTATGGCGACGTTACGAAACATTGCGCGGCTTACTCGGCGAATCGGGCTCGCGACATCCTACATGCAACGGACCGCGCGCGAGCCATCGGTTAACACGGCCAATAAGGCGGGGAAAGGGCGTCGATCGCTTGTGCCTCATGCACCGACGAAGGCCGGACCAACGTCTCGCAAGCTGCCGGGCAGCGACTAACTGTCCCCGAATTACTGGCCTGGAGTCCACGCCTGATAATCGCCAGTCGCCTTCGGACGGCGGCCGCTGGCGAGCGTCGAACCGGGAGGGCGATAGGCTGCTGGCGTGCCGGTCAAATTGGGCTGATGCGGCTTCTGCCATTCGCGCGGCTGATAATTCTCGTCGGTCGGCGGCACGTCCACGGTGTGATGCAGCCAGCCATGCCAATCCGGCGACACCTTGGTCGCCTCGGCATAACCTTCATAAACCACCCAGCGGCGCTCGAAACCGAGAGCCGGATCGATCTTGCCACGACGGGTGCGGAAATAGCGGTTGCCCGTCTCATCGGTGCCGACGAATTCGCCGAACCGCCACGTCCAAAGCTGGGTGCCGAACGTCGTTCCGTTCCACCAAGTGAAAATCCTTAACAAAAACAGCTTCATGGCAGATATCCGAAACGGGTTCAGACTCGGGAAAGGGCAGTTCTTGATGCCATTCCCGGCTTTGATTGTCCAGTTACACTTGCTGCAGCGCAACTGTCCGTGCTTTTCCACGTTAATGTGCATTCCAACAGCCCACGGACCCACATGATTGAAATGCTTCAAGGCGGATATTCCGCCGCCACCGAAATCCTGCACCTGGTGCCGAACTGGTTGATCATCACCGCCCTTCTATCAGTGAGCATGATTGCCGCGCTGCTTGTCCACGCGCTGATCGTCGGTCTGATGCGGCGGACATTCGGCGCACGGCATCCCCGGCTGCGCACGCTGCTCACCAACAGCAAGGGGCCGCTACGGCTCGGCCTGATTGTGCTGGCGATGTCGCTTGCCGTGCGCGTCACGCCGCTTAGCGAAGCCACCGCGACGATCGTCGGCAATGTTCTGAACGTTGCTTTTATCGCCCTGCTCGGATGGATTGCCGCTACCGCCGTGCAGATTTCATCCCAGGTCTATCTGCTGCGCTTCCGGCTGGACACCGAAGACAATCTGCTCGCGCGCAAGCACGTCACGCAGGTGCGCATTCTTAAGCGCGCGGTAGATGTTCTGATTTTCGTGATGACGCTTGCGGCAGCGCTGATGACATTCGATCAGGTCCGCCAATATGGCGTCAGCCTTTTCGCCTCGGCCGGCGTCGCCGGCCTCGCCATCGGTCTGGCTGCGCGGCCGCTATTGTCCAATCTGATCGCGGGAATCCAGATCGCGACGGCACAGCCCATACGCCTTGACGATGTCGTCGTCGTCGAAAGCGAATGGGGCACCATTGAAGAAATCACTACGACCTATGTCGTCATCAAACTGTGGGACTGGCGGCGTCTGGTTGTGCCTCTCAGCTATTTCATCGAGAAGCCGTTCCAGAACTGGACGCGAGAAACCTCCGCGCTGATTGGTTCGGTGTTTCTTTACGTGGACTACACCGCACCGATCGACAAACTGCGCGACAGGCTGAATGAGATCGTCCGCGCTTCGGGGCTATGGGATGGTCAGGTGGCTGTGCTTCAGGTCAGCGACGCCAAGGATAGCACCATGGAATTGCGGGCTTTGGTCAGCGCCCGTAGCGCGCCGACGTCCTGGGATCTGCGCTGCGAGGTGCGCGAACAACTTATAACCTATCTGCGGGAGCATTATCCCGATGCGCTACCGCACAGCAGGCAACTTCTCTCGGCGGAAGGGGGACGCGGCACCGTTGCTGCCTCCCCGGGTTTGGTCCCGCGCCAGATGCCCGAGGACGCCGAAAAAGTGTCACATTAAACCGTTCATGGAACCGCCCAACAAGCGCCTGAATTCAAACGAACATAGTATGGAACCGGAATGGAACGCGTCCGCACCCCGCGCGTTGGCCATGTTGTTCCGATTGTCGGAGTGGAATCTGGAGTATCGATGATGATGACCTTCAAGAAAGGCTTGATCAAGAACAGCTTGGCCGTCACCGCCCTCGCACTGGCCTTGCCGATGGCCACGATTTCAACCGGCAACGCCCTTCCCGCAATGTCCGGTTCGACCCTGTCTGCGGCGTTCGCCGGCACGGCAAACGATAACGTGACGCAAGTGTATTGGCGTGGACGTGGCTGGGGTGGACGCGGCTGGGGTTGGGGCGGCGTCGGCGCGGGGATAGCCGCTGGTGCGCTGATCGGCGGCGCAATCGCGGCGAATTCATATCCGTATGGTTACGGCTATGGCTACGGTCCCGGATATTACTACGCTCCCGCTCCAGGCTATGTGGTCGCTCCGGCTTACAGTGGCGGAGACGCAGAAGCCTACTGCATGCAGCGTTATCGCTCCTACGATCCGGCCTCGGGCACGTATCTGAACTACGACGGCAACCGCTACCCCTGCCCATAACTCGCAGCGGATGGAATTTGTGAAATTCAAATGGCGGCGCATCACTGCGCCGCCATTTATTTTTCAAATTCCGATCAAGCTAATCGCCTGCGTCAGAACTCGGCCTTGACGCCGCCGCGGCCCGAAATCGTGAAGCTGGAGTCCGACATCGCCGTCACTTCAGTCGCGCCAAACACCGAAATGCCGGTCTTCTGACGCCAGTCGAAACTAAAGCCGGTGTAGCCTCCAACAACATTGCCCTGCCCCGGCGCGGCGAACGCCAGTGTCTGTCCAAGCAAAACCGTATTCAGCATGGCATCGCCCGCACGCTGCCACGCCAGCACGCCAAACGTTCCGCTCATCCGCAGCTGCGAGTCCTCACGCTCCTTGGTGGTGCGCGTGAAAACGAGTTCGCCCCGCTCCTCGAAATTATGGGTGGTGCGCCCGGCGACGGTGAGGTTGCTGCTCGATCCGCTTTCCTGATAACCGCCGAAATTCGCGGCGAGGTAACGCACCCGCACTGTCGGCGTGACGGTCCAGTTCTTA
Organism: Xanthobacteraceae bacterium; assembly: GCA_019747015.1. GTDB lineage: Bacteria > Pseudomonadota > Alphaproteobacteria > Rhizobiales > Xanthobacteraceae > Afipia. Next base: position 10,367 of record JAIERI010000233.1, on the reverse strand, counting down.
ATCAGATCCTGCCGCACGCCATAAGCGAGTTCCGGGCTGATGAACCAGCCGTTGTAACTTCCGCTTGCGGTCTCATAGCCGCCCGGCACGAGGTTGTTGGTCATCGTGCGCTTGACGTCGTTGCTGCTGCCGCCGCCAAGCAGGGCGAAATCGAGGAAGGCCCTGTTCATTTGATAGCGGCCGTAGACGCCGCCGAATGCCATATCGCTCGTGGTGCTGCCGGAGTTCTGGTCGATATTCGACGTCACATTGCCCGCGCCGATGAAGCCGCCGAGGCGAATGCCCGGCCGCACGGCCTTGTCGAGACCGAGCACGCCGCCATAGAAACTGTTCACCGAACGCAAATTCGGCCCATCGGCTTCCTGCACGCGCAGACCGCCAAAGCCCTGCGCCCACACGCTGGTGCCATCGGCGGCGGTGAAATTCGGATTGCTTCGCAGCACGCGGTCCTGCCCCGCATAGCTGAGCGCAGGAATGTTGGCGAAGGCGTCGTTCGCCATGTCGCGGGCGACGTTGCCGGACGGCGCAAACCCGATCGCCGCGGAGCCATCGCCGCTTATCGGCGCAGGATTGGTCAGGCGGCTGGTGGCGAGCGATGTGATGATGCGCGTAACATCGAGAATGTTGCGATCCTGAAGGGCAAACGATGTCGGATCGAGAATAACGACGGTGTTGTTGTTACGGTCCACAACATAAGGTGCGCCACCGATAACATTGATGGTCGACGGCGTGTCAAACAGGCCGCCTTCGTTGCAGCCGCAGATGAAGCTCCCGAATGTGGTGACGGATGAGATGTTGCCGCTATAGAAATTGACGCTCGTTCCTGGAAATCCGAAACCCTGATATCCCGACAATACAATTTCACCAAGGATGCGCGATCCCGGCAGGATGTTCAGCGTTGATTTTGCCGTTGGATCGTATTGTGTCATATCGACCGCGATACCGAAGGGACTTTTCGTGCCATCGATCAGGCCGGCATTGGTCAGGGTCGCGTTTCCAAAATTACCAGCCGCAACCCCGATTCCGCCAAGAATACTACCGCCGTTGTAGGCCGTCGCATTTCCATCCTGCGATGCGACAAAGATGCCGACATCAAACCCGGGAAGAGAAAAAGAGATGGCATTCGATACATCGACCGCGCCTGAATTAGTGAAACTTGCATTGCCGCTGGTCGTAAGAACGCTCACGCCTTGAGTGTCTGACGTAACCTTTCCGAAGTTGACGAAGAGCGCGTTTCCGGCGCCACTGAAACTATCAGCGGCGGACGTGTAAACATCGCCATTTATGGTGCCGGAGTTAAGCGTCGTCGCGTCGCCGCCGAGGTTGATGAATCCGGTGACGGTATTAATTCCGCCGTTGACCACTCCTGTGTTGTTCGACGTGGCGTTGCCGCCATTGTTTGTTACCGTTGAAATCCCGGGTGTCCCGGGAAATCCTACGATGAACCCGGCATTGTTTGTGGTCGCATTGCCGCCATCGTTGGTGTGCGTATCGATGATTCCAAGGACAGTTCCGGTGGCAGTGTTAAAGGTCGTCGCGTCGCCATTTTGCGTTGTGTAGGTTTGGATAATGCCAGCCAGTCCGGAATTGATGGATACGGCGTTGCCACCCAGATCGGCTTCCGTGCTAATCACTCCGGCAACGCCTGCGTTGTTTGTGGTTGCGTTACCGGCCGCTTGAGTAAAAATCGCAGTAGTCGTTCCCGTGCTGAAATTCGTCGTTGTCGCATCGCCGCTCACGGTCGTGGTGGTGGTAATGCTTCCGGCAACCGCCCCGTAATTGTTCGTTAGAGCATTCCCGGTTTCTGCCGTTGTTTCGATGTCATCCACGGTACCGGCTTGAAGATTGATCGTTGTCGCATTGCCGGTGCCTGTCACTTGTGTCTGGAATAGGCCGGCGAAATTTCCGGTAATCGTACACGTGACGTTTATATTCGAAACAGGCGGTGTTGAAGGACTGCAAACGAACTGCGCGCGCGCATCGGTCGGCGCGACTACGCCGGCAAGCGCCGCGACGGCAAAAACGGTCGCGAGGAATCGCGGTGCGCGTGCCTTGCGCGCGCACCATCCCAACGCCACTTCTGCGAAAATCGACGCCACGCCCCTGCCCCAATATCCGCCGCGATTGTTTGCGGTCGGATTCATGGGAACCTAGCAGCGGCCCGTTTCAAGGGCTGTTGCAATCGGGAGACAGCGCGATTTATTGAGGCAAAAACCGGCGTATCGAATGGGTTTGGCGTGGATATTTACGACCGCGAAGCGATCGCAACACCTGCCACCGTCAGCGCCAAAGCGCCGATCTGGCTCGGCCCCAGCGGCTCTCCCAGCGAGATCGCCGAGGCCACGACGCCGATCACCGGCACCAGCAATGTGCCGATCGCGGCGATCGAGGCCGGCAACCGCGCCAAAGCGCCAAACCAGCACGCAAATCCGATGCAGACCTGGCCGATCATGCCGAAAGCGAACAGGCCCCAGCCGAGCGGCGTCAGTTGCAGAAGATGCGGCTTTTCAAACATGAGCCCCGCCAATGTCACGATCAGGCAGCCGATCTCGATCTGCCAGACGGCCGAAGTGAGCGGCGGCAATCGCAGCGGTTTGCGTTTTGCCAGCACGGCGCTCAGCGCGAACATGAAGGCCGCAGTGAGCGCGAGCGCGATGCCGGGCAGTTTCGATTGCGTCGCGGCGACACCGTTGCCGCCCATCAAAACGACGATGCCGGTCAGCGCCATCATCATCGCGACAATACGTTTCAGATTGGGCTTCTCCCCCAGCACCGGCCACGCCAGCGCGGCGGCCCACACCGGGATCGTCGCGCCGATGATCGCGGTTTCGCTGGCGCCGAGATAGACCAGCGCCAGGCCAATCAGCCCCATCCAGCCGCTGACGCTCAGGATGGCGTAGAACAAAAGCCGCGCCCATTGATCGCGCGGCACGCGCAGTGATTGGCCGGCGAATACCGTCACCGCCGCCAGCAGCAGGCCGCCGAACACACCGGGAATTCCGCGCATCGACAGCGGCGGCAACTCCTGAAGCAGATGTTTGCCGACCGGCCAGTTCACACCCCACAATGCTGCGGTCGTCAGCAGCATCGCATAACCGGCCGCCCGCGACTGCGGCGCGTGCGGCGCCGGAGGCACGGCGGTTATGATCTCTGGAGGTGAGCGGGTGTCCACAGCGATGGTCCTTGGAATCAGGTCCACGTCGATGTGGAGGAGCGCAGAAGGCCACGCACGACGTGGTCCGTCCACCCGAAAAGCGCCACGTTAATGCATAGCCCGGCGGCGTTTTAAAATGGCTGATTACGCTGCGGCGCAATGAAATTCGCCGCGCCAGCGTTCCTCGTCAGAAACACAAATTCGTCACGACGCCGCCGCGCTTGTCCTTAAGCACGTAGGGACATTCCAGACGCTTGAGCGCCGCCTTGGCATCCTCATCGCCGAGATCCGCAGCGCGCTGATAATACGATTTCGCGGCGGCGGAATCCTGCGAACCGCCGCGTCCGCTTTGCGCAAACTCACCCATGCGTTCCAAGGCGCCCGCGTGATTTTGCGCCGCAGCCTTTTCAAAAAGATTTCTCGCCGCAACATCGTCCTTCGGGCCGCCGATCCCGTCCGCCATCATCATGCCGAGCTGATATTGCGCCTCGGGATTGGTTTCCGCGGTTTTCGCCAGCAGCGTGCGCGCCTGCGCAGGATTGCCCGACGCACCGCCGCCGCCCGACAGCGCCGCCAGATTGGTGATACCGCGCGGATTGCCGGCCTGCGCCGCGCGCTCGAACAGCTTGCGCGCCTGCGCCGGGTCCGTTGCCGACAGACCGACGCCAAGCTCGACCATCGCGGAGGTGCTGCCTTTATCGGCCGCCTTGCGATACGCGGCGATCGCCTCCGAGGGCTGATTGTTGGCGGCGTAAGCACGGCCCAGCGCGTACATCGCGCGGCGCGAGGCCGAGGCCTGTCTGCAGAATTTGATCGCGGTTCCGACATCGGACGCGGCAATGGCGGTCACACCCTTGATGTCGGCCGGCTTGTCGGGGTCGGCCGGATCGGCGGCCAGCCGGTCGCATAGAACGGCGTCGGCGGACTGCGCGTGGACACGCGAGGAAGGGCCGATCGCAGAAAGCATGGCGATCCCGCACAGCGCTGCAATCGTCGGTATGTGGAATGGTGTTTTCATGATGGGGTCAGATTATCACACCGGCGGTCCGCACTGCCAGCTAGAACGTCAGGCGTCCGGCGCGGACCTTTTCACGGGATGCCGCGAAGAGCGCATTGACCGGCTCCCCGCTCCTGCTCACTACCACGACTCCGTCTCCCGCGTGAACGCGTGTGGCTTTGTCCGGCCCTGTGATCGGATCGCCATCGCGGCGGTTGACCTGTACCACAAAGAACGCGCCCTGCGCCCGCGTCTCGATTTCCCCGATGGTCAGATCGGTCAGCGCGCCGTCCTCGGGCGCGACGACGACCGTGATGCCAAGGCCGAGATTGCGTAGCGAGCGCTCCAGGTCCCGCATCGAATCGGATTCGCGAACGAACCGCGAAGTCTCGGGAAACAGCAGCATCTCGGCGATGCGCTCCGCGCCGATATGCGTTGGCAGCACCACTTTGTTGGCGCCCGCATGCAGCAATTTGCGCTCGGTCGACACCGCATCGCCGCGCGCGATGATTTCGATCTTGCTGTTGAGATTGCGGGCGCTCAGCGTGATGAACACGTTCGCGGCATCGTTCGGCAGCACGCTGGCGAGCGCGCGGGCGCGGTCGATACCGGCGTCCTTCAGTGTTTCCTCGTTAGTGGCGTCGCCCTGTACGACGAGATGGCCGGCGCTACGGGCGTCGGCGATGCGCCGCTCGTTCTGCTCCACCACCACAACCGGCGCACGCCCGTCCCGCAGCGCCTTGGCGAGTTCGACACCGATGCGGCCATAGCCGCAAACGATCACATGGTTTTCGAGTTTGTCGATTTCAGCCTGCACGCGTCTGCCGCCCAAAATTTGCTGGAGTGAATTGAAGGTCATGAACTGGAACAGCGCACCGGTGAGAAAGATCATGCCGGTGCAGCCGAAGGCCATTGTCGCCATCGTTACGACATGCAGATATAGCGTGTCGATCGGATGCACTTCGCCGTAGCCGACGGTGAACACCGTCAGCGTCACCATGTAGAGCGCGTCCTGAAAGGGCCACCCGGCCTCCCAATAAGCGATTGTCGCAGCCGTCCACACCACCGCCATGAAGATGGCGCCGCGGATCAGATTGCGCGATGGATAATTCGCCAGACTATCCATCCTGCCGCCCTGCTCCCCTTCGCGATACCCGGCGCGGAGTGAGACTATGGCCAAGAATTCCCGACACGAAAAGACCAAAGCGCGGACGCCCCGCGACTATTCCTCGGGCTCCGTGGTGAAAAACAGCGGATAGCCTTTGTTCTTGCCCATTTCCGTCGCCTCCTTAGCCTTGGTTTCGGCGACATCGCGGGTGTAGACGGCGATCACGCACGCCCCCTTCTGATGCGCGGTGATCATCACACGATGGGCGATCTCCTCATGCATGTTGAAGACCGCCTTGAGCACCAGGACGACGAATTCGCGCGGCGTGAAATCGTCGTTGAGCAGGATGACCTTGTAGAGTGGCGGACGCTGCGGCTTTACCCGCGTTGTGGGTCTCGGCTTGACGATGGTCTGGGACATCGGCATCTCCGGCACGATCGCACAAGCGAGGGCTGCACCGTCATCGCGAATGTATTTCCGTACCGGCCCGGGTCAACCGTTCTCGCTTTTGTTTCAAGCGCGCGCTTGCGGAAATACCGCGGCCTCTTCATGATTTACCTGCCAACAGGGGAGAAGAAAATGGCAGGACTCGATGGACGTCACCGCGACAAAGGCGGTGCGATCAGCAAAAAACACGGCAACACCAAGGTCGGCACATTGCGGAAGGAGTACGGGCCTGGCTTCGCCAAGGGCCGGCGCAGCGACATGATGCTCAAGACACTTCTGGAGGAAACTAAGTCGGCGTCATTGCACGAGTATCTCAAAAAGAAGCATCGCTGACCATCATGCGGCGCGGCGGTTGATGGCGCGGAAAATTATTGCGCGCTCGAGGTTTTCTTTTCGCCGCTGCCATCTTTCGGCGGCGCCCCAGCGATGCGGACCTGATCGCCATCGACGACACCGTCCGCTGGCGTCAGGACAATGCGGTCATCGGGGCTCAATCCGGTCGCGATCTCGATGTCGCGGCCAAGGTCGCGCGCGATCGTCACCTTCTTGAAACGGATGCGATCCTCCGAGTCCACCGTTGCCACCCTCAATCCGTTCTGGTCGAAGATCAGCGCGCTGGCCGGAATGCTCATCGGCCGCACGTCGCCCGAGAGGCTGAGCGTCACATCCGCATAGGCGCCGGGCCGCAATTCGCCGCTGGAATTGTCGAGAGCAAGCTGCATGCGCGTGGTGCCGGACCCGACATCGACAGCCAGCGCCGAAGTCTCCACCGTCGCCGGGAATTTGCGGCCGGGATACTCCGGCACGGAGATCTGGGCATTCGAACCGACCTTGATCAGGGCCAGATAGCTTTGCGGCACGTTGACATAGACGCGCAATTTGCGGACATCGGAAACCACAAACATGGCAAGTCCGGAGCCGGTGCCGCCATTGATGAGCGCGCCGACGTCGGTGTTGCGCTCGGTCACGACGCCGTCGAACGGCGACTCGACGCGCTTGTACCCTGCCAGGGCCTGCAGCCGGTCGACATTGGCCTGCATCGACTTGACCTGCGCATCCTTGCTGGCGAGATCGGCGGAACGTTCATCAATTTCCTGCAACGACACGAAATTCGACGCCAGAAGAGTCTGCCGGCGTTTCAGCGTTGCGGCCGACAGTTTTGAGGCAGCTTCAGCATTGGCAAGGTCGGCACGCGCCTGAAGCAATTGCTGGTCGAGATCCGGAGCATCGACTTCGGCAAGCAATTGACCGGCCTTTACCGGCGCGCCGATATCGACATACCAGGTCTTCAGATAACCGCTTACGCGCCCGAAGATCGGCGCGCGGTAATACGCCTCGATACGGCCCGGCAATGTCAACGCTCCGTTGGGCGGCTTCAGGTTGGGCGCGCCCACCGCGACCGTGGGGATCGCTTGCGCGTCCGTCCAGTCACGCAGCTTGGCGTTGCCGTTCTCGCGCAGCACGATGCCGGTGACCACGATCAGCACCACGAACGCGCCGGCCGCGATACCTGCGGAGCGCAGCTTTTGCCGCGACAGGTGAACGGGAGGATCAGACGGCATGTGAAGTCTCCGGAGCAGCCGGCGTGGCCTTCGCGTAGCGCTTATGATGCACCATGCTGAAGACGACGGGCACAAATATCAGGGTCGCGATGGTCGCGAAAATGAGGCCACCGATGACGGCGCGTCCGAGTGGGGCGTTCTGTTCGCCGCCGTCGCCGAGACCGAGCGCCATCGGCGCCATGCCAATGATCATGGCGAGCGCAGTCATCAGCACCGGGCGGCAGCGAACGAAACCGGCTTCCAGCGCGGCGGCAAGCGGGTCGCCGAGGTGATCGAGACGTTCGCGAGCGAATGCAATGACAAGCACGGAGTTCGCGGTCGCGACGCCCATACACATGATGGCGCCAGTCAATGCCGGTACCGACAGCGGCGTTCTGGTGACGAACAGCATCCAGATGATTCCCGCAATCGCCGCCGGCAAGGCCGAGACGATGACCACCGGGTCCGACCACGACTGGAAATTGACCACGATCAGAAGATAGATGAGCACGATGGCACCGAGCAGGCCGAACAGCAGGCCCGAGAAGGCACTGTTCATGGTCTGCACCTGCCCGAGCAGCACCACGGAGCTTCCTTTCGGCACGTCCTTCGCGGTGTCGGCAATAACCTGACGGATATCCTTCTCCACCGCGCCAAGATCGCGGTCCGTCGTCGTGGCGAAAATCTGCACCATGGTCTGGATGTCGTACTGCGAGAACACCGCGTTGGAGCGTGCGCGATTGATATCCGCGATGCCGCCCAGAATGGTCAGAGCGCTCGCGCCAGGCGCATTGATCGGCACGGTCTGCAGTTTGTTGAGCGAATCGATCTGGTATTGCGGTGTCTGCATCGCGATGACGTAGGACACGCCGTTATCGGGATTGAGGTAGTAAGTCGGCGCGACCTGCGAGGAACCCGCAAGGTTGACGACCAGGCTGTTGGTCACGTCGCGCTCGGTCACACCGAGATACTGCGCGCGGGTACGATCGACATCGACATTGAAGGTCGGATAGTTCGGCGATTGCTGAATGCGCGCATCGGCAACGCCCGGAATCCGGCGGAGCCGCCGGAGCAGATCGTTGGCGTAGTTATAGTTGGCATCAAGATTGGCGCCGCGAATTTGCAGATCGATCGGCGCCGGCGAGCCGAAATTCAGGATTTGGCTGACGATATCGGCAGGCAGGAAGGCGAAAGAAACCCCTGGGAAAGCACGCGGCAATTGCTCGCGCAGCGCCTTGACGTAAACGTCGCTCGGCTGATGACCTTCCTTCAGCTTGATCTGGATGTCGCCGTCCTGCGAGCCGACCATGCCTGTGTTGTTGTAGGTCATGTTAATGCCGCTGATCGGCAGGCCGATATTGTCGGTCATGGTCTCGAGTTCATTCACGGGAATGACCTGCCGGATCGCCTTCTGAACGTCGGCGAGCTGATTGGCGGTTTCCTCGACACGGGTACCGACCTGCGTGCGCACATGGACAAGGATTTGGCCGGCATCGACCGAAGGGAAAAAATTGCGCCCAAGGAACGGCACGAGAAGAAATGACGCAGCGACAAACAGCAAAAAGCCAGCGGTGAAAATACCGCGATGGTCGAGCATCAGACTGAGGAAATCCCGATAGGCTTCGCGGAAGCGTTCGAATCCCTGTTCGAACGCGCGCTGAAAGCGAACCAGCGGATTGTTCGAAGGCTGGGGCGGAATCGGATTGCCGTTCTCGTCATGCGGGTGCGGATGCAGCAGATACTTGGCCATCGTCGGCGCCAGCGTTCGCGACAGGAAGAACGACCAGGCCATCGCGAACATCACCGCTTCGGCCATCGGCACGAACAGAAAGCGCGACACGCCGGTGAGGAAGAACATCGGCACGAACACGATGCAGATGCACAGCAGCGACACGAACGCCGGTGTCGCGATCTGTGCAGCGCCGTCGAGAATCGACGGCTCGACCTCCTTGCCCTGTTCCAGATGGAAATTGATGTTCTCGATCGTCACCGTGGCGTCGTCGACCAGAATACCGACCGCGAGCGCAAGGCCACCCAGCGTCATGATGTTAAGTGTCTCGCCGAACATCGACAGGCAGACGATCGCACCCAGCACCGAAAGCGGGATCGACACGGCAATAATAAGGGTCGATCGCCAGCTGCCAAGGAACAGCAGGATCATCACGCTGGTGAGCAACGCAGCGAGGATGCCTTCGCGTGCCACACCCTCGATGGCACTGCTGACGAACACCGATTGGTCCCCGATCAGACCAACCTTTAGATTGTCTGGCATGACGTTTTTGACGACACTTAGTTTCTGCTTGATGCCGGCAATGATGTCGAGCGTCGAGGTCGTGCCGGCCTTGAGGACCATCATCAGCACGGATCGGTTGCCTTCGACGTGCACGATATTGGTCTGCGGCGGATTGCCGTCGCGCACCTGCGCAATGTCGCGAATATAAACCATCGCGCCGTTGACGGTCTTGATCGGCAGATTGCCAAGCTCGGCCACCTTGATCGGCGAGTTGTTGAGCTGGATGTTGTATTCGAACTGGCCGATCTTCTGGGTACCGACCGGCGTGATGAGATTTTGCGCCGCCAGCGCGTTTGCGACGTCCTGTCCGGACAGGCCGAGCGATTGCAGCGCCGTCGGGTTCAGGTCGATCTGGATCTGCCGCGTTTTGCCGCCAAATGGAAACGGAATGGCCGCGCCTTGCACGGTAATCAATTGCGTGCGGAGCTGGTTGGTGGCGAGGTCGGCTAGATTTTGCTCGGTCAGGCCTTCGCCGGACAGAGCCAGTTGAAGGATCGGCACGGTCGAGGCGTTGTAATTCAGAATGAGCGGCGGCGTCGCGCCCGCCGGCAAGAACTTCAGAATGGTCTGCGAAACGGCGGTCACCTGCGCATTCGCGGTACGGATATCGACGTTGGGCTGGAAGAAAATTTTGACGATGCCGATGCCGTTATAGGAGTTCGCGGTGATGTGCTCGATGTCGTTGACCGTTGTCGTCAGCGCGCGCTCAAACTGCGTGACGATGCGGCCAGCCATCAAATCAGGCGGTAGACCTGTGTACTGCCAGACCACTCCAATGACGGGAATGCGAATGTCGGGAAAGATGTCCGTCGGTGTGCGCAGCGCGG
>JAIERI010000117.1 GCA_019747015.1 Xanthobacteraceae bacterium | reverse complement strand
GGCGGAGGGCTTCAACGCCGCGATCATCGGTTTCTCCGTCCGTGCCAACAAGGAAGCGGCGGCGCTTGCCAAGCGCGACGGCATCGAGATCCGCTATTACAACATCATCTATGATCTCGTGGACGACGTGAAAAAGGCGATGTCCGGTCTGCTCGCGCCAACGCTGCGCGAAACCATGCTCGGCAACGCGCAGATCCTCGAAGTGTTCAACATCTCGAAGGTCGGCAAGATCGCAGGCTGCCGCGTCACCGACGGCAACGTGGAACGCGGCGCCAATGTGCGCCTGATCCGCGACAACGTCGTGGTGCACGAAGGCAAGCTGTCGACGCTGAAGCGCTTCAAGGACGAAGTGAAGGAAGTGCAGTCCGGACAGGAATGCGGCATGGCATTCGAGAATTATCAGGACATGCGCGTCGGCGACGTGATCGAATGTTATCGCGTGGAGACCATTCAGCGCTCTCTGTAAGTCCAAGTCTTACGAGTTCGCTTTGCTCCATCCGCCGAAGGCGGATTCTGACAATCAAGACGGATGCCCGGGCATGACCCGGGCATGACAACCTTTTCTCAGGAACAATCATGGCCACTCGCAAAAAGGACAGCGACCCGCGCGGCGGCTCATCCGGCGGCTCGCAGCGTCAGCTCCGCGTCGGCGAGCTGATCCGTCATGCGGTGTCCGATATTCTCTCGCAAGGCGGCGTCCATGACGATGCGCTAAGCGGTCATATCATCACGGTGCCGGAGGTGCGGATGTCGCCGGACCTCAAGCTAGCCACCGTCTACATCATGCCACTCGGCGGACGGGACATCGACACCGTGGTGGCTGCGCTCGAGCGCAACAAGAAATTCCTGCGCGGCGAAGTCGCGCATCGCGTTAACCTGAAATTCGCACCTGATCTTCGCTTCCGTGTCGACGAGCGATTCGACGAAGCGGAACGGATCGAGAAATTATTGCGAACACCTGCGGTTCAGAGAGATCTCAAGCCCGATTCGGATGAAGAGCAATGATCGTCACCACCGCGAACCGCACTCACGAGACACAGAATGGCGATCCGCGCGACACCGCTGAAAATAGTTTTTCGGCGCAGGGCGAGCCGAAGCCGCGCCACCCCAAACAGCAAAAGCGCGAGCGCCGCGATGTTCATGGCTGGATCGTGCTCGACAAGCCGATCGGCATGACCTCGACCCACGCGGTCGCGGTACTCAAGCGGCTGTTCAACGCCAAACGTGTCGGCCATGCCGGTACGCTCGATCCGTTGGCCTCGGGCGGATTGCCGATTGCGCTTGGCGAAGCCACCAAGACGGTTCCCTTCGTGATGGACGGCCGCAAGCGCTACCGCTTCACCGTGAGCTGGGGCGCCGAACGCGACACCGATGACACCGAGGGCCGCGTCACCCGCACCAGTGACGCCCGGCCATCTGTGGAGGCCATTCGCGCGCTGCTGCCGCAATTCACCGGGGTGATTGAGCAAACCCCGCCGCAATATTCGGCCATCAAAATCCAGGGCGAGCGCGCTTACGATCTCGCCCGCGACGGCGAGACGGTCGCCTTGCAGCCCCGGCCGGTCGAGATTCATGAATTAATCCTGCTGGAACAATCGGATAACGATCGCTCAGTGTTCGAAGCCGAATGCGGCAAGGGAACCTATGTCCGGGCGCTGGCCCGCGATATGGGCCGGATTCTGGGCTGCTACGGGCATATTTCGGCGCTCCGGCGCACTCTGTGCGGCCCGTTTACCGAAGCGGACATGATTCCGCTGGCAGAATTAGAGGCTTTGTGCGATAGAGCCGCGTCTGGCGAGGGTAGCCTCGCCGACGCGCTTTTGCCCGTTGAGACCGCGCTGGACGACATCCCGGCACTGGCCGTCACACGGGCTGATGCCGCAAGGCTTGCAAGAGGCCAAGCGGTTTTGTTGCGCGGACGGGATGCGCCTCATTCAAGTGGCACAGTTTATGTGACTGTCGGCGGAAGGCTCATCGCCCTCGCCGAACTTGGCAATGGCGAACTCATCCCCAAGCGCGTGTTCAACCTGACCGGATTGACTGCCAGCTCCGGACGCAACGAGGAAGTTTGACGATGTCGATTACCGCAGAACGCAAAGCGGAAGTCATCAAGACGAATGCCAAGAAAGCCGGCGACACCGGCTCGCCCGAGGTTCAGGTCGCGATCCTGTCGGAACGCATTGCCAACCTCACCGAGCATTTCAAGACCCACGGCAAGGACAACCATTCCCGCCGCGGCCTTCTCAAGCTCGTCTCCACGCGCCGCTCGCTTCTCGATTACGTCAAGAAGCACGACGAGGCGCGTTACAAGTCGCTGCTCGAGAAGCACAACATTCGCCGCTAAGACAAATTCACGCGCGCATCATTTTGCGCGCGTTTTTGCATGATCCGGAATAATCAACGAATAAATTTTCCGATCGTGCTTTGACCAGCGTGTGGACCGATGAGAGGTCCACGCGGCGTGTCCAGCAGCAATCCGGCTTCTGGGCGATAACGGGTGAAATGCCCGTACCATCGAAAGGATGGACGCCATTCGAAATTCGAGAACCATGGCAGGATCGCAGGACGCTGAAGCGCGGCACGCGCGGTCAGCATCCCGCAATCTTGCGCATGGTTTTTGTTTTTCAGGTGCCCGTCCTTTCATGAAACCATGAAAGACAAATATAATGTTCAAGCCTCACACTGTTGAGATCGATTGGGGTGGCCGTCCCCTTAAGCTCGAGACCGGCAAGATCGCCCGTCAGGCCGACGGCGCAGTGATCGCGACCTACGGCGAGACCATCGTGCTGGCCACCGTCGTCGCAGCGAAAACGCCGCGTGAAGGCGTCGACTTCCTGCCGCTCACCGTCGACTATCAGGAAAAGACCTACGCCGCCGGCCGCATTCCCGGCGGCTACTTCAAGCGCGAAGGCCGTCCGACCGAAAAGGAAACGCTGGTTTCCCGCCTGATCGACCGCCCGATCCGCCCGCTGTTCGCGGACGGCTGGCGCAACGAGACCCAGGTCATCGTCACCGTTCTGTCCCACGACATGGAAAACGATCCGGACATTCTGGCGCTGGTGGCCTCATCCGCCGCGCTGACTATCTCCGGCGTGCCATTCATGGGTCCGATCGGTGCCGCGCGCGTCGGTTTCATCAATGACGAGTACGTCCTCAACCCGACGCTCGACGAGATGACCGAAACAAATCTCGACCTCGTCGTCGCAGGCACCGCCACAGCCGTGCTGATGGTGGAATCGGAAGCCAAGGAACTGAACGAAGACATCATGCTCGGCGCGGTGATGTTCGGCCACAAGCACTTCCAGCCGGTGATCAAGGCGATCATCGAGCTGGCTGAAAAGGCCGCCAAGGAGCCCCGCGAGCTCGTCACCACCGTCAACGCGGATCTGGAAAAGGAAATCCTCGGCATCGTCGAGCAGGATCTGCGCAAGGCCTACAGCATCGCGGTGAAGCAGGACCGCTACGCCGCTGTCGGCGCGATCAAGCAGAAGCTGCTTGAGCATTTCTTCAAGGACGGCGTCGAGGAGCGTTACGAGAAACTGCGTGTGCTGGACGTATTCAAGGAAGTCGAAGCCAAGATCGTGCGCTGGAACATTCTCGACACCGGCAAGCGCATCGACGGCCGCGACCTGAAGACGGTTCGCCCGATCGTCGCCGAAGTCGGCGTGCTGCCTCGCGCCCACGGCTCGGCACTGTTCACCCGCGGCGAAACCCAGGCGCTGGTGGTCACCACGCTCGGCACCGGCGAGGACGAACAGTACATCGACTCGCTGTCGGGAACGTACAAGGAGCGCTTCCTGCTCCATTACAACTTTCCTCCCTACTCGGTCGGCGAAACCGGCCGCCTCGGCGGCACCAAGCGCCGCGAAATCGGCCACGGCAAGCTCGCCTGGCGCGCGCTGCATCCGGTGCTCCCGGCGCCGCATGAATTCCCCTACACGCTGCGCGTCGTCTCGGAGATCACCGAGTCGAACGGCTCGTCCTCGATGGCCTCCGTCTGCGGCGCTTCGCTGTCGCTGATGGATGCGGGCGTGCCGTTGAAGCGGCCGACCGCGGGCATCGCGATGGGCCTCATTCTCGAGGGTGAACGCTTCGCGGTTCTGTCCGACATTCTCGGCGACGAGGATCATCTCGGCGACATGGACTTCAAGGTGGCGGGCACCGAGACCGGCATCACGTCGTTGCAGATGGACATCAAGATTGCCGGCATCACCGAAGGAATCATGAAGCAGGCGCTCGCCCAGGCCAAGGACGGACGCATCCACATTCTCGGCGAAATGGCGAAGGCGCTGACCAACGCCCGAGCCGAGCTCGGCGAACATGCGCCGCGCATCGAGGTGCTGCAGATCCCGACCGACAAGATCCGCGACGTGATCGGCACCGGCGGCAAGGTGATCCGCGAAATCGTGGAAAAGACCGGTGCCAAGATCAACATCGAGGACGACGGCACGGTGAAGGTTGCCTCCGCCAATGGCGAGTCGATCCGCGCCGCGATCAAGTGGATCAAGTCGATCACCTCCGATCCTGAGGTCGGCCAGATCTATGACGGCACCATCGTCAAGGTGATGGAGTTCGGCGCGTTCGTGAACTTCTTCGGACCCAAGGACGGTCTGGTTCACATCAGCCAGCTCGCGTCCGGCCGCGTGCAGAAGACCTCCGACGTTGTCAAGGAAGGCGACAAGGTCAAGGTCAAGCTGCTCGGCCTCGACGATCGCGGCAAGGTTCGCCTGTCGATGAAGGCGGTCGATCAGACCACCGGCGAAGACCTGGAGGCCAAGCAGAAGGCTGAAGGCGTCTCAGCCGCCGAATAAGACTTCGCATTTCTGAAATAAATAAAGGGCGGCTGAAAATTCAGCCGCCCTTTATCTTTTGGGATTCAATTTTTAAATATTCATTCTGCGCGCGTGACGGACCGACGAGATCGCTGATATGTTCGGCGCAATATCCGGTCATTGTTTGCGAACGGAGCCGTCCATGATGAAACTCTATTGGGCACCACGTACACGCTCGTTCACCGCCGTTTGGCTGATGGAAGAAGTCGGCGAACCCTATGAGCGCGTGCCGGTTGATCTCAGTACCCGCGCACATAAGACGCCTGAATATCTCGCCATCAACCCCATGGGGAAAGTGCCCGCGCTGGCGGACGGTGAAGTTTTCATCGCCGAAACCGCTGCGATCTGCGCCTATGTGGCTGAGCGGCATCACGACAAGAACCTCGCGCCGCCGATCGGGGATCCGCTGCGCGCGAAATATCTGCAATGGCTGTTTTTCTCGCCGGGCTGCATCGAGCCTGCGATCATACAGATTTACACCAAGCTCGATATACCGCCGCGCACCGCAGCATGGGGCGACGCGGACCAGGTGTTCGGCGTGCTCGACGCCGCGTTGGCAAAAGGTCCGTGGATTCTCGGCGACATGTTTTCGGCCGCTGACGTTATGATCGGATCAGGATTGAACAATGCGATCCGTATTTTCAAAATGGTGAAGGCGCGGCCGAACTTCGACCGCTATATTGACGCCTGCGTCGCGCGGCCTGCCTTCCAGCGGGCAATGGCGATTGAGGCAGGCTAATCAAGCATCGCTCTTCAACGCATCCGGGTGCGGCATCGAAATGATGTTGTATCCGGAATCGACGAAATGCGTTTCGCCGGTGACCCCGCCCGACAGGTCCGACAACAGATAGAGCGCGGTGCCGCCGAGTTCATCCAGCGTCACGCCGCGGCCGAGCGGCGAATGCTTCTGCTGGAATGCGAACATCGCGCGCGAGTCGCCGATGCCCGAACCCGCCAGGGTGCGAACGGGGCCGGCTGAAATCGAATTGATGCGGATATTGTCGCGGCCGAAATCGGCGGCGAGATAACGCACCGAGGCTTCCAGCGCCGCCTTCGCCACGCCCATCACATTGTAATTCGGCATCACGCGGGTCGAGCCGCCGAAGGTCAGCGTCACCATCGCGCCGCCGTCCGGCATCAGCTTCGCCGCACGCGCCGCAACCTCGGTGAAAGAGAAACACGAGATCACCATGGTGCGCGAGAAATTCGTGCGCGTGGTGTCGGCGTAGCGGCCTTTCAGTTCGTTCTTGTCGGAAAAACCGATGGCATGAACAAGGAAATCCATCTTGCCCCAGGCGTCCTTCAGCGCGGCGAAGGTTGCGTCCACGCTTGCGACGTCCTCGACGTCGCAAGGCAGGATCAGCTTCGCACCGAGCTGCTCGGCGAGCGGCTTGACGCGCTTGCCCAGCGCGTCGCCCTGATAGGTAAAGGCGAGTTCGGCGCCGTGGGCGTGCAGGGCTTTGGCGATACCCCATGCAATCGAATGATCGTTGGCGACGCCCATGATGAGCCCACGCTTGCCCTGCATCAGTCCTTGCATCACTCTATACCTTAAGCTGAATGCCTCGCCCGGACGGGCAAGGCTTGAAGATAATTACATCAAGAAATCACGCGTCCAGCCGCTTGAAGACCAGCGTCGCGTTGGTGCCGCCGAAGCCGAATGAATTCGACAGCACGGTGCCGACCTTGGCGTTGTCGATGCGCTTGCGCACGATCGGCATGTCGGCGAATACCGGATCGAGCTCCTGAATGTTCGCGCTCTCGCAGATGAAGCCGTTGTTCATCATCAAAAGCGAATAGATCGTTTCCTGCACCCCCGTCGCGCCCAGCGAATGCCCGGTCAGCGATTTGGTCGCCGAGATCGGCGGGCATTTCTCACCCGCGCCGAACACATTGCGGATCGCGTTCATCTCCGGCGGATCGCCGGCCGGCGTCGAGGTCGCGTGCGGATTGATGTAGTCGATCGGCGACTTCACGGTGGCGAGCGCCATCTTCATGCAGCGCTCGGCGCCCTCACCCGACGGCGCGACCATGTCGTAACCATCCGACGTCGCGCCATAGCCGACGATCTCGCCATAAATCCGCGCGCCGCGCGCCTTGGCGTGTTCAAACTCTTCCAGCACAACGACGCCCGCGCCGCCCGCGATCACGAAGCCGTCGCGGTTGACGTCATAGGCGCGCGAGGCGGTCGAGGGCGTCTCGTTATACTTGGAGGACATCGCGCCCATCGCATCGAACAGCACCGACAGCGACCAGTGCAATTCCTCGCAGCCCCCGGCGAAGATGATGTCCTGCTTGCCGATCTGGATCGTCTCATAGGCGTTGCCGATACAGTGGTTGGAGGTCGCACAGGCCGACGAGATCGAATAATTCACGCCCTTGATCTTGAACCAGGTGGCAAGCGTTGCGGACGCCGTCGATGACATCGCCTTGGGCACGGCGAAAGGACCGACGCGCTTGGGGCCCTTGGTACGAGTGATATCGGCCGCCTCGACAATGGTACGCGCGCTCGGTCCGCCCGAGCCCATGATGATTCCGGTGCGAATGTTGGAGACGTCGGACGGCTCGAGCCCCGAATCGCGGATCGCCTGCTCCATCGCGACATGATTCCATGCCGCGCCTTCGGCAAGAAAACGCATCGCGCGACGGTCGACCACTTCGGAGGGATCGAGAGTCGGCGCGCCGTGAACCTGCGAGCGAAAACCGAGCTTGGCGTAATCCTCGGCCCGCGAGATACCGGGCTTGGCCTCGTACAGGCTCGCCAGAACTTCCTGAGTGTTGTTTCCGATGGACGAGACAATTCCCATCCCCGTGACGACAACCCGCCTCATGATCGCCTCGCCTTTGTTGATTTCATTTTGTTGATTATTCGCCGGCGCGTTGTCGCGCCGTTCGTCATGCACCGCAACGCAAACAGCACTGCATCATGTTCCGGGCTGCAATGGGGCATCCTGCTGGAACAGCCCCACCTTCAAATCCCTTGCGCGATAAATAATATCGTCGTCGGCTGAAAGCCACCCGTCCGCGACGCCAAGCACAAGTTTCGAACGCATCACGCGCTTGATGTCGATGTGATACACGACCTTGGTGACGTTCGGCAGAACCTGCCCGGAAAACTTCAGGTCGCCGAGGCCCAGCGCGCGCCCCTTGCCCGCACCGCCGCTCCAGCCGAGGAAGAAGCCGACCATCTGCCATAATGCGTCGAGCCCGAGGCAGCCGGGCATCACAGGGTCGCCCTTGAAATGACATCCGAAAAACCACAGGTCAGATTTGACGTCGAGTTCGGCGCGGATGACGCCCTTGCCATATTCGCCGCCAGTCTCGGCGATCTCCACAATGCGGTCGAACATCAGCATCGGGGGCAGCGGAAGCTGGGCGTTGCCCGGCCCGAACAGTTCCCCCCGGCCGCAGGCCAGCAAATCCTCGTACCCGTAGCTGCTGCGACGATCCTGCATGCGGCCTATGTCCTTTCATGGTCAGCCACCCTTGCGGCGGCGGCGGACCTCTAACATAGGCTTTTCAGCCGTCAAAGCGCGGGAAATTAACCTATTCCGGCCCGCCGGCCCCGGCCAAAACCCTTGATCCAGTTGCGAAAAACTTGCATGTATCTGCATCCTTTCCTATAGTGACCTCTCGTCCAGCGGGCTTTGGGCTCTTGGGCGCTGTTGGTTGTTCGTCTTATAGTTATGCGTTTTAGGTAGTGCGTGGTCAGCAAGCGTCAGATGAAGAACAATGATTGAAATGGACACCCCCGATCAGCCTCACACCGATCTTGTCAGCAACCGTGCCCACGAGCCGGTTCTGACCGGCTGCCCATGGCATGACGTCAACGAGATGCTGCAATCAGTCGGCTTGCGTCCGACCCGTCAGCGCATGGCGCTGGGCTGGCTGCTGTTCGGCAAGGGCGACCGCCATCTGACGGCGGAAATGCTCTACGAGGAAGCCACCCTCGCCAAGGTTCCGGTGTCGCTGGCGACCGTCTACAACACGCTGAACCAGTTGACCGAAGCCGGTCTCCTGCGCCAGGTCAGCGTCGACGGCACCAAGACCTATTTCGACACCAACACCAGTGCGCATCATCACTTCTACGTCGAAGGCAACCACGAGCTGGTCGATATTCCCGACCCGAATCTGATGTTGCAGAAGATGCCGGACGTGCCGGAAGGCTATGAAATCAGCCGCATCGACATGGTCGTGCGTCTCCGCAAGAAGCGCTGAACTTCAGTATTTAATCTCAACGAAAATTTGCGGCGATCCGGCGGAGGCTGACCAAAATAAGGTCAGTCCACTTTCTCGTCGGCATACACGCCCCACAGCCGCTGCTGTTCGATCCAGCCGTCGAAGCCATTACCTGAGATACGGCACCAGCCCGCTGTGCAACGCTTGACCTGCGCCACCACGCCGGCCTGCAGCCGCGCCGCGACTGCGCTGGCCTCATCGGGGCTGTCATGGAGCGGGGCGAGGTCGTCCTTTTTCTTCATGGTGATGACTGCGGTGCGACGGCCTGACAGCAAGGAGTGATAGACCCAGCCCTCGGCACCTTCTGAATCACGCACCCGCCGCCAGTTCTCGAATTCGGCGGTGATCTCCACCGGCAATCCAGAGCGAGTATAGATCCAGCTCACATCCTGATCCTTGGTTGGACCGGCGCGCACGTTCACATGGTCGGATTTCAGACTGACGTAACGCGGTACCGGCAGCCCGCTGGCCGGCGTTGCGGTATCCTTCGCCGCCAGCCCCATGCCGCCCGACGTGCCCCACAGCGCGGTCGCAAGAAACGCCGCGCGCATATACCCCATCACCGCCATTACCCTGTCCTCGACATTCCGCAGCTGCGAAAATTCCCGATATGTCACCGGCCCTTAACCCCGGCAGCTGTCCCTGTTCCACGGTCGCCTGACGCATCGCGTGGGGTTCTTGTCTTGGCCCGGCCTTCTGCTAGAGAGGGATCGCAACCAAGAGCCAGACAAGCTCCAAGAAAAACCCAAGAAGCTCCGCAGCCGGCACAGATCGTACCTTCGAACAGGCCGGTTAACGGGGACTGAACAGCCGGACGGAAGTGTCCTGAGAGCCAATATGTCGGGAAAGAAAAAGCCTCTCGTCGTCGTCACACGAAAGCTGCCGGACAGCACCGAAACGCGCATGCGCGAGCTGTTCGACACGCGGCTCAATCTCGACGACACACCGCTGACGTCCGCGCAGCTCGCCGAGGCTGTTCGTACCGCCGACGTTCTTGTGCCCACCGTCACCGACGAAATCACGGCGGAGATTCTCAACCAGCCCGACTCCAAGCTGAAGTTGATCGCCCATTTCGGCAACGGCGTGGACAATCTCGATGTCGCCGCCGCGCAGGCACGCGGCATCACCGTCACCAATACGCCAAAGGTTCTCACCGAAGACACCGCCGACATGACGATGGCGCTGATCCTCGCAGGTCCGCGCCGCCTGATCGAAGGTGCGTCAATCCTGACCGAAGGCAAGGAATGGGCGGGATGGTCGCCGACCTGGATGCTCGGCCATCGCATCGGCGGCAAGCGCCTCGGCATCGTCGGCATGGGCCGCATCGGACAGGCACTTGCGCGCCGGGCGCACGCCTTCGGCATGCAGATCCATTATCACAACCGCCGTCCGGTCGGCGCGCGCATCGAGGAAGAACTCAACGCCACCTACTGGGAAAGCCTCGACCAGATGCTGGCGCGGATGGACATCATTTCGGTAAACTGCCCGCACACGCCCGCGACATTTCATCTTTTGTCGGCGCGGCGGTTGAAGCTGATCCGCAAGGACGCCTATGTGGTGAACACCGCGCGCGGCGAGGTCATCGACGAGGCGACGCTGATCAAGATGCTTGAGGATAACGAACTGGCGGGCGCCGCGCTCGACGTGTTCGAGCACGAACCGGCTGTCAACCCGAAGCTCATCCGCCTGGCCAAGGCCGGCAAGGTGACGCTGCTGCCGCATATGGGATCGGCCACCGTTGAGGGCCGCGTCGACATGGGCGAGAAGGTCATCATCAACATCCGCACCTTCCTTGACGGCCACAAGCCGCCGGATCGCGTGCTGCCGAATATGCTGTAGGGCATGATCCCGAAAAGTGGGAACCGGTTTTCGGACAAGACCATGCCCAAGAAAAAGTCGCGCTAGCGGTGAATGCTTAAATCCAGAATCGTCGGATTGTCGCCGTTGAGCGGATTGGACGGATCGCGCGCGTAGCGCAGCGTCTCGAACCGCATCGCGCGGGCGTCGATCATTACAAGGCGTCCGACCAGACTCTCGCCAAAGCCGACAATCTCGCGGATCGCTTCCAGCGCCATCATCGAGCCGAGCACGCCGGCGAGCGCGCCGAGCACGCCGGCCTCCTCACAGGTCGGCACGGTGCCGGGCGGCGGTGCTTGCGGAAACAGGCAGCGATAGGTCGGATTCAATACGCCGGCGGCATTCTTTTCGTGTGCGCGAATGGTCGTCAGCGACGCATCGAACACGCCGAGCGCACCGGAGATCAGCGTCACCTTGGCAAGATAGCAGGCGTCGGAGACGAGATAACGCGTGGTGAAATTGTCCGAGCCATCGACCACGATGTCGTAATTGCGGATCAGGTCGAGCGCATTGGCGGCCGTGAGCCGCACCGGATGGGTGCGGACGATGACATGCGGATTGAGCGCACGAATGCGTGCCGCCGCGCTGTCCACCTTCGGGTGCCCGACATCGGGCGTGGCATGAATGATCTGGCGCTGCAGATTGGACAGCGACACCTTGTCGTCATCGACCACGCCGAGCAGGCCGACACCCGCCGCCGCGAGATACATCAGGACCGGCGCGCCAAGGCCGCCCGCCCCCACCACCAGCACTCGCGCGGTCTTCAGCGCGGCCTGGCCGGGACCGCCGACCTCGCGCAGCACGATATGCCGCGCATACCGCTCAAGTTCTTCCGGGCTTAACATCATCACCATCATCTATGCGTCGCGCTGCCGTGCAACAACACCGCAATCGTCCTTCCTGATATCGAACCGATGCCGTGCTTTTGCCGACCACCCATTTGTGATTAGCTCAATCACATTTTCAGGCCCCAGACCAATGATGAAATCGCTGCCCGCCGTCATCCTGCCGATCGCCCTGCTTGCAGGCGCGAGCGATGCCGCGCTGGCGCAGGTCAAGCCCAAGCCGGTCGCGACCGTGACGGTCCGTCCCGACGGCACCATCGCAGCAACGCCCAAGCCGCAAACTCCCGCCGACACCGCCAAAGCGATGGCGCAGGCGGAGCGGCAGGCGATCCAGTCCGATCTGGCGTGGACCAGCTTCTACAATGGCGCGATCAACGGCGAAGTCAGCGAGCGCATGGTCACGGCGATCAAGGCGTTTCAGAAAGATATCGGCGCGAAAGACACCGGCGTTCTTAATCCGCAAGAGCGGACCGCGCTCGCCGAGGCTGCGCGCAAATTGCAGGACAATGTCGGCTGGAAGATTACCACCGACATGGTGACCGGCGCGCGGATCGGCCTGCCGCTGAAACTTCTTGCAAAGACCACCAGCGACGCCAATGGCAGCAAATGGTCATCGGCGACCGGCACGATCCAGATCGCGCTCGATCGCCGCAAGGAAGCGGGTGCGACCACGGCCAGTGTCGCCAGCACCGAGAAAAAGGCGTTCGCGCGCAAGACCGACTACAGCGTGGTGAAACCGGATTTCTTCGTGCTTTCGGGCATGCAGGGCCTGAAGAAATTCTACATCCGCGGCCAGACCAGCAATAACGAAGTACGCGTTCTCTCCATCATGTACGATCAGGCCACCGAGGGCACGATGATCCCGGTGACCGTGGCGATGTCGAGCGCGTTCAATCCGTTTCCGGGCAGCAGCACCACGCAAGACGGGCCGCCGCGCAAGAAGGTCGAATATTCGACCGGCATTGTCGTGAATGCCAACGGCACAATCCTCGCCGACCGGCAGGCGATCGACGGCTGCGAGAGCGTGATTGTCGCGGGCTACGGCAACGCCGACAAAGGCGCGCAGGACGAAACCGGCGATCTGGCGCTGTTGCGGCTTTATGGTGCGAGCGGATTGCAGGCGCTCTCCATTGGGGAAGGCGCGGCGAAATCCGACGTCATCGTGACCGGCATCGCCGATCCGCAGAATCAGGGCGGCGGCAATGTCGCGAGCAGCATGACTGCGGTGACAGGTTCGGGCGGATCGGAAACCGTGCTGTCGCCATCGCCTGCGCTCGGCTTTTCCGGCGCCGCGCTGACGGACAGCGACGGCAAATTCGCCGGCGTTGCAAAGCTGCGGCAGGTTGTGATCGCAGGGCCTGGCGTGCCAGCGAACCAGTCCTCATTCGTGCCGGCGGCGACGGTGCGTGATTTTCTGCGCGCGAATAATGTGACTACGGCGAGTGGCTCATCAAACGCGAAGGCTGCCGTGGTTCGCCTGATCTGCGTGAGGAAGTGATCGGCCGTTATTTTGGTACGCGGCCTTTGACGGCGTTGGAAAAGGCGGAGACAGTGACACGCCCGTCAGTCGCTTCACTCAAATGAACCCGCACACGCGCCTTGAGATCGGCGAGTTGTGCCGGCTCCATTTTGGCAAGGGCGGTTTTGAGAGACAGCGACCCCGAGGCAGCGCTCCAGAAATCATCAATGTCCACATAGGTTCGCGTCACGTCGATGCGGCGTGTCTCCACATCCTCAAACCCTGCGTCGGTCCACAATCTCACCATTTCCTCGCGCCGGGACGCGTCAGCACTTGGGGGCCATATTGGTGAGAGCCCCATCGCGCGCAATTCTTTCAGAATGATTTCGAGAGGAAAGCCACCTCCATTCATGTCCCAGGCATAGGCAGCGGCCACGCCGCCGGGACGAACCACCCGCGCCATCTCGGCAACGCCCTTGGCGGGATCGGGAACGAAGAAGATCACAAGCGCCATTACGGCGGCATCAAAGCCGTCCGCCGCAAACGGCAGCGCCATTGCATCGCCGAGACGAAACTTCGCCGCCGCCGCTGCGGCACGCGTTTTGGCATAAGCGATCTGTCCCTCCGAAGGATCAATCCCTTCGACCGCTGACGGCGCATTGTGCCTGATGATCTGCTCTGTGAACGCACCGTTGCCGCAGCCGACATCGAGCCAGGACAGATTTTTCGGCATCGCCAGCCAGCCGAGAAAGATTTCTCCGGCCAGCGCGCTCCAGATGCCCATCATCCGCTCGTAGGCGGCGCCGTCGTCGAACCTGATTGGCGTATCGGTCACAGTGTCATCCTTCGTTTTGAAGCTTGATGCTACTTCTGGCATTGCGGGCACCAGAACGTGGAACGCCCGTTCTGGGTGAAGCGTTTGACGATACCGCTGCATCCCGCCGCCTTGCATTTTTCGCCTTCGCGGCCATAGACCTGAAACGAGTGCTGGAAATAGCCAAGCTCGCCGTCTGTCTGGCGATGATCGCGCAGCGATGACCCACCGGCCTTGATTGCTGCGTTAAGCACGGCGTGGATTGCAGTCACGAGCCGTTTTGCGTGATCGGCCGGAGCGCCGCTCCGGGCCGCCAATGTCGAAGCCTGACGCTTCGGAGACAGATGCGCGCGAAACAGCGCCTCGCAGACATAGATGTTGCCGAGCCCCGCTACCACGCGCTGGTCGAGCAGCGCCGTCTTTAATGACGTCTTCTTTCCCGCACAGGCGCGCGCCAGCATCGCGGCGTCGAATTCATTTCCCAATGGTTCAGGACCAAGCCCGCGCAGCAAAGGCTCGTCGGCGAGACCCTTACGCGGCACGATTTTCATGTAACCGAAACGGCGCGGATCGTTGAACGAAATCGTCGCTCCTGACGCCATGTGAAATACCACGTGATCGTGGGTGCGCTCCTCATTGCGCGGATGATGAAACGCGCCGGGCATGACAGCGTTCTGTCCCTGCACAACGCGGAAGGATCCCGACATGCCCAGATGCATCAGCAGCACGTCACCGGAGCCGAGGTCCGCGGTGAGATATTTCGCACGGCGCCCGAGCCCGGTGACGGTCTGGCCCTCTAGCCGCGCCACAAAGTCCTTCTGCAGCGGAAAGCGCAGATCGCCGCGCCGTACCTCGACCCGCGCGACCGCCTGTCCTTCCATGACCGGTTCGAGACCGCGGCGGACGGTTTCAACTTCGGGTAATTCGGGCATCGCGGATTCACCTTGAGACGTTGAGGTGATAGCGCCATTGCCCGTGGCGCGCTATGGTCGCCCGGCGGAGAGCGTAAAATGAGCGAACCCACGGATTCCACGACACATTTCGGTTACAAGGACGTGCCCTTGGCCGACAAGCAGGCACTGGTGAACGACGTGTTCCACAGCGTCGCGCGGCGCTACGACCTGATGAACGATCTGATGTCGGCAGGGCTGCACCGCGTCTGGAAAGACGTGATGATTAATGCGCTGAACCCGCCGCGCGACGGCGCGCCATTCGAGCTGCTCGATGTCGCGGGTGGCACCGGCGACATCGCCTTCCGCGCTGCCAATGCCGCCGGCCCGAATTTTCAGGCCACGGTCTGCGACATCAATACCGAGATGCTCGCTGTCGGTCGCGAGCGCGCCGAAGCGCGCCATCTCGATCACCGCGTCACCTTCATCGAAGGCAATGCCGAGGCGCTGCCTTTTGTCGACAACAATTTCGATGCCTACACGATTGCTTTTGGAATCCGCAACGTGCCGCGCATTCCGCTGGCGTTGAAAGAAGCTTACCGCGTGCTGAAACCCGGCTCGCGGTTTCTGTGCCTGGAATTCTCCACCGTGACGACGCCCGGTCTCGACAGGCTCTATGATTTCTTTTCCTTCAACGTGATCCCGCAGCTTGGCCGCGCGGTGACCGGGGACAAGGAGTCCTACCGTTATCTGGTAGAATCGATCCGGCAGTTTCCAAGGGCCGAGCCTTTCGCGGACATGATCCGTGAGGCCGGCTTTTCGCGCGTCAAATACGACATCATGTCCGGCGGCATCGTGGCACTGCATTCGGGCTGGCGTTTGTGATCTCATCGCTGTCTCATATCGCCCGGCTCGCGCATGCCGGCTTTGTCTGCGCGCGCGAGGGCGTGTTCGGCCTTGTCGATCCCTCGCCGCTGCCGCCGCCCGCGCAGGCCGCGATCCGTTTGGCGCGCCTGATCGAGCGGCGGGGCACGACGTCCGGCGCGCGGATGTCGCGGGCGCTGACAAGGCTCGGACCGACCTATGTGAAGCTCGGACAGTTTCTCGCCACCCGTCCCGATGTGGTGGGTGTGGCGATGGCACGCGATCTTGAAAGCCTTCAAGACCGGCTACCTCCCTTTCCGCACGACGAAGCGGTGGCGGTGATCGAGGCGTCGCTGGAAAGGCCTATTTCATCGGTGTTTGTGAGTTTCGGCGAGGCGGTTGCGGCGGCGTCGATCGCGCAGGTGCACCGCGCCGAGATCATGGAAAACGGTGCACGCAAGACCGTCGCGGTGAAAGTGCTGCGGCCCAATGTCGGCTCGCGCTTCGGCCACGATCTTTCATCCTTCATGTACGCGGCGCGCAAGATGGAAGCATTTTCATCCGAAGCCCGCAGGCTGCGCCCGGTGGAGATCGTCGAGACGCTGCGGCGTTCGGTGGCGATGGAAATGGATCTGCGGCTGGAAGCCGCGGCGCTGTCCGAGATGACCGAGAACACACGCGATGACCAGGACTTCCGCGTGCCGTCGGTCGACTGGGACCGCACCAGCCATCATGTGCTGACGATGGAGTGGATCGATGGCATCGCGCTGAACGATCACGCGCAGCTCGAGGCGGCGCATGTCGATCTGCCGGCGCTGGGTCGAAAGATCATCCAGAATTTTTTGCGTCATGCGTTGCGCGACGGCTTCTTTCACGCCGACATGCATCCGGGCAATCTGTTCATTGACGACCAGCGGCGTCTCGTCGCGGTGGATTTCGGCATCATGGGCCGGCTCGGCATGAAGGAGCGCACGTTTCTCGCCGAGATTCTTCTGGGCTTCATTACCCGCGACTATCGCCGCGTCGCTGAAGTGCATTTCGAGGCGGGCTACGTTCCCTCGCATCACTCGGTGGAGAATTTCGCGCAGGCGATCCGCGCCATCGGCGAGCCGATCCACAACCGGGCCGCCGATGAAATTTCGATGGCAAAATTGCTGACGCTGCTGCTCGAGGTCACTGGCCTGTTCGACATGCGTACCCGGCCCGAGCTGATCCTGCTGCAGAAGACCATGGTGGTGGTCGAGGGCGTTGCGCGCAGCTTCAATCCCAAACTCGATATCTGGAAGACCGCCGACCCCGTGGTGCGCGAATGGATCGAGCGCAATCTCGGCCCGCTGGGGCGGATTCAGGCCGCCGTGGGCGGGGCCGGTGAACTTGGCCGCGTGCTGTCGGGCCTTCCCACGATCGCCGCGCGATCGGTGGCGGCGCTGGAGCATTTCGAGACCATCACCCGCGAAGGACTGGTGCTATCACCTCAGACCATCGCCGCCATGGCCGAGATGGAAACCAAAAAGGCCCGCTGGCAAACCCTGGCGCTTTGGGTCATCGCCTTGATGTTAATAGTTATTTTCCTTTCGTCCTGAAGGTGCAATCACCTCTTCGCAAAGTTTGATTGCAACGATATCATTTGCTAGGCTGACGTTCTTTCGAGGAAGGCGTCATGGCCAGCCTGACGGTTCGCAAACTCGACGACGAGATCAAGGCGGCGCTCAAACTGCGCGCCGCCAAAAGCGGCCGCTCTGTCGAGGACGAAGTTCGTGTGATTTTGCGCGAAGCGGCGGAAACCCCGGCGCTTGCAGCGGGTGCGCGCCCTGCATCGCCGTCCGAAATGTCCCGGCCCGCATCCCATCATCGTGCACCGAACGGCCGCCCGCGTGTCACCCTGATCATCGGCGGCGGCATTGCGGCCTACAAGTCGCTCGATCTGATCCGGCGGCTGAAGGACCGCGGCTGTCATGTCCGCTGTGTAATGACCCGCGCCGCCCAGCACTTCGTGACCCCGCTGTCGGCTAGCGCGCTGGCTGATGAGCATTGCTACACCGACCTGTTCGATTCCCGCAGCGAGTTCGATGCCGGGCACATCCGCCTTGCGCGTGACAGCGACCTGATCGTGAT
The DNA here is from genome assembly GCA_019747015.1 of Xanthobacteraceae bacterium. Classification (GTDB taxonomy): domain Bacteria; phylum Pseudomonadota; class Alphaproteobacteria; order Rhizobiales; family Xanthobacteraceae; genus Afipia. The sequence continues at coordinate 12,579 of JAIERI010000117.1, read as the reverse complement.
CGCGCCCGCGACCGCCGACCTCATGGCGAAAATGGCGCACGGCCACGCCGACGATCTGGCGACCGCAATCCTGCTTGCGACCAACCGGCCCGTTCTGCTTGCGCCAGCGATGAACCCGATGATGTGGAATCATGCCGCAACCAAGCGCAACGTCGCCCAGCTTGCGCGCGACGGCATCGCCTTGATCGGACCCAATGCCGGTGAGATGGCTGAAGCGGGCGAGGCCGGAACGGGCCGCATGGCCGAACCCCTTGAGATTGCCACGCGCGCCGCCACCATGCTGCGGCCGCCGCGGCCGCAAATCCTGTCAGGCACACGCATGCTGGTTACGGCCGGACCGACGCACGAGCCGATCGATCCGGTGCGCTATATCGCCAACCGCTCCTCCGGCAAGCAGGGCTTTGCCATCGCGGCGGCAGCGGCAAACGCGGGCGCGGATGTCACGCTGATTTCCGGACCCGTTGATCTCGATAATCCAATCAATGTCCGCACCATTCGCGTCGAATCCGCCCGCGACATGCTGAACGAAGTGCAGAAGGCGCTGCCGGTCGATGTCGCGATATTCGCAGCAGCCGTGGCCGATTGGCGGGTCGCCAATGCCGGTGCACAAAAGATCAAGAAGACGCAGGCCGATATGCCGCCTTTGCAACTGGTGGAAAATCCCGACATTTTGGCGACGATCTCCAAACTCCCGCGCAACCGGCCAACACTCGTGGTGGGCTTCGCCGCCGAGACCGAGAATCTCATCGCCAATGCACGCTCCAAACTCGCGCGCAAGGGCAGCGACTGGATCGTCGCCAACGACGTCTCGCCCGGCAGCGGCGTGATGGGCGGCGACCGCAACACCGTGCATCTTATCACCCGCGACGATCCGCCGGATCATGCTCCGGATGTCTGGCCGGTCATGACCAAGGACGATGTCGCGGCCACGCTGGTCGCGCGCATCGCACAGGCGATAAAAAAACAAAGTGCTTCATCATGAGCGGATCAATTCAAGTCGAAGTGCAGCAACTTCCGCATGGCGAGGGCCTCGCGCTGCCGGCCTATCAAAGCGCGCTGGCGGCCGGCCTCGATCTGCTCGCTGCAATTCCAGAAGATAAGCCCCTGGTTCTCGCGCCTGGAACCTACACGCTAGTGCAGACCGGACTCGCAATCGCGCTGCCGCCCGGCTTCGAGGCGCAGGTCCGTCCACGTTCCGGCCTCGCCGCCAGGCATGGAATTACCGTGCTCAACGCCCCGGGCACCGTGGATGCGGATTATCGCGGCGAGATCTTCGTGCCGCTGATCAATCATGGCGCCAGTGCCTTCACAATTCGCCGCGGCGAACGCATCGCCCAGATGGTAATCGCCCGCGTTGCGCAGGCGGAACTCATCGCCGTCACCGCGTTGACACCGACCGCGCGCGGGGACGGCGGGTTCGGCTCGACCGGGCGGTAAAATTCCCCCGTCGAGATGCAAAGTCGCGGCAATTGCAGGCTTAATTTTCACGCTCGATTCACGTTCACGGTCTGGACTCTTACCCGCTGACTCCTCTTGAGGATATTGTCTTTCGATTCGAGCTGGTCGGTTCAGGACACTAGCGGCGGTTGGGATCATTCATGTCGGGCGTCCTTGGGACGATGCGTCGGACGTTGTTGTCATGCACGGCGATCGTGCAGGGCGGCGTCGTTGCCGCCATCACCGGCATCTGTCCGGTCCATGCCCGCGATCTGGCGTTGATCGAGACCGCACGCGAGGCGCTGGCGGGCCTGCACCGGCAGGAGGCGGCGGCGCTAACCGTGTCCGCCGCGGTGCTCGGCTTTTCCGTCGTCGCCGCGATCTTGCTAATGCGCACCCGCATCCGCGCCAGCACGATCGAAACCCGGCTGCGCACCGAGAACCAGGCGCTGCAAAACGAAGCGGATCGTTATCGCGCGCTGCTGTTCGCCGAGCCGCAGGTGCTGATTTCATGGGCTGCCGGCGATGACCGGCCCGAGATCAGCGGCGATGTCGCGCCATTGCTGCCGCAAGGAAATCAGCATCACGCCTCTCAACGCATTCTGGCGTTCGGCACCTGGCTGCATCCCGAACAGGCGCTGGAAATGGATCACGCGGTCGATGCCCTGCGTGAATCCGGCGAAGGCTTTCTGCTCAATCTGGCCACCGCCAACGGCCGCACCATCGAGGCGATGGGCCGCGCCATCGGCGGACAGGCGATCGTGCGAATCCGTGAGCTGTCCGGCGTGCGCAAGGAACTGGCGGAAGTATCGATCCGTCATCGCCAGCTCGCGGAAGAAACCGACGCGCTGCGCACTTTCGCCGCCGCGATACCGCAGCCGGTCTGGGCACGGCGCGCCAACGGCACACTCAGTTTCGCCAATGCTGCCTATGCCAGAGCGGCGGAAGCGGCCAATCCCGTTGACGCCGTCGAACACAATCTTGAGCTTCTCGACAGCGCCGACCGAGCCGACATGACCCGCGCGCTGGCGCACGGACAGGGATTCAACGCCCGCGTGCCGGTCGCCATCGGCGGGCGGCGGCGCATTTTCGATGTCTACGCGCTCAATGTCGGCGACGGCAGCGCCGGGATTGCCATCGACTCCAGCGAAGCCGCCGAACTGACCGCAGCGCTGGAACGCATGGCGGATGCGCACCGGCGCATGCTCGATCAATTGTCGTCGGGCGTCGCGGTGTTCGATGCTGGCAAGCGCCTGACCTTCTACAACGACTCCTATCGCCGGTTGTGGGATCTCGACCGCGCCTTCCTCGATTCCGGTCCCGACGATTCCAGCGTTCTGGAAAAGCTGCGCGCCGCGCGAAAAATTTCCGAACAGCCGGATTTTCGCGCGTGGAAAAACAAGCTGCATGAAGCCTATCGCGCCGTGGAGCCGGAGAAAGATACGTGGTATCTGCCCGACGGCCGCGCCATCAGCATCGTCACCACGCCGAACCCCGAAGGCGGCGTCACCTATCTGTTCGACGACGTCACCGAAAGCCTCAAACTTCAACGCCAGAACGACGGGCTGATCCGCGTCCAGCGCGAAACACTGGATAACCTCGCCGAAGCCGTCGCGGTGTTCGGCGGCAATGGCCGCGCCCAGTTGTTCAACCCGCCCTTCGCGCGGCTCTGGAAACTCTCGCCCACCGCGCTGGCGCAACAGCCCCATATCGAGGCCATCGAGCAATGGTGCAGGCCGCTCTATGACGACGACGAGGTATGGCAGGCGCTGCGCGGCGCGATTACCGGCATCGACAACCGCTCATCGGTGCAATTGCGGCTGGAGCGTCAGGATGGCAGCGTGCTCGACTGCATGACCATTCCGCTGCCCGACGGCGCCACCATGCTGACGTTCCAGGACGTCACCGACAGCGTGAATGTCGAGCGCGCCTTGCGCGAGCGCAACGAGGCGCTGGAAGCCGCCGATCAGATGAAGGTCGACTTCGTCCATCACGTATCTTATGAGCTGCGCTCGCCGCTGACGACCATCATCGGCTTCGCGCATTTCCTCAACGATCCGGCCACCGGGCCGATGACTCTGAAGCAGAGCGAATATCTCGGCTACATCACCACTTCGACCAACGCGCTCTTGGCGATCATCAACAACATCCTCGATCTCGCCACCATCGACGCCGGCGCGATGACCCTCGATCTCGGTCCGGTCGATCTGCGCAAGACTGTCGAGGAGGCGACCGCCGGACTTCAGGACCGGCTGGCACGCGATAACATCCGTCTTCAAGTCGACATCGATCCATCGATCGGATATTTTGTCGCCGACGAGCGCCGCATCGTCCAGGTGCTCTATAATCTGCTCGCCAACGCCATCGGGTTTTCGCCGCAGAGCGGTACCGTCGTCATCGCCGCGCGACGCAGCCGTGACAACATCGTCTTCTCGGTCGCCGATTCCGGCCCCGGTATTCCCGCAGAGGTCAAGGACAAGGTGTTCGACTGGTTCGAGAGCCACGCCAACGGTTCGCGCCATCGCGGCGCCGGACTTGGATTATCGCTGGTGCGATCCTTTGTTGAACTCCATGGCGGCACCGTTCGCGTCGATTCCGCGCCCGGCAGCGGCACCGTCGTGACCTGCGAGTTCCCGGCCGACCACACGGCGCACCGCAGCGCCGCCGAATGAGCGAGCCTTTGAACGAGCCTTCGACCTTCTCGGTTGCACTGGCCAACGAGACGGCTACGGCGCGATTGATGGGCGATCTCGCACTGCTGCTGCGGCCCGGCGACACCGTCACGCTGTCGGGCGATCTTGGCGCGGGCAAGACCTCGGCGGCACGCGCGCTGATCCGTTATCTCGCCGGTGACGACGATTTCGAGGTGCCGAGCCCGACCTTCACGCTGGCGCAAACCTACGATCTTCCGCCCTACCCGCTGGTGCACGCCGATCTTTATCGTATCAACGATCCGGCCGAGCTTGAGGAGATCGGGCTGTCACCGCTGCCCGAGGGCACAGTGGTGGTGATCGAATGGCCGGAACGCGCGCCGGCCGCGATGCCCGCCGACCGCATCGATATCGCGCTGAGCCACCGCCCATCGCTCGGTACCTCCGCCCGTGCTGCGGAGATCACCGGCTATGGCAATTGCGCGCCGAGTATCGCCCGTCTGGTGGCGCTGCGGCGCTTCCTGGACATATCCGGCAACGCCGACGCCAAACGTCAGCGCGTCGCCGGCGATGCATCGACACGGTCCTACATGCGGCTCATCCGCGACGGCAAGTCCACGATCCTGATGAATGCGCCGCCGCGTCCCGATGGCCCCGCGCTCTATGACGGCAAATCTTACAGCGCCGCCGTCCATCTGGCCGAGGACGTCAAGCCGTTCGTCGCCATGGCCGGGGCTCTGCGCGAACGCGGCTATTCGGCCCCGGCGATCTATCACGCCGATCTCGACACGGGATTCCTTGTCATCGAGGATTTCGGCAACGCGTCTTTCGTGCAGGGCGATCCTCCGGCTCCGATCGCCGAGCGCTACCAGGTGGCCGTCGACATGCTGGCCTCGCTGCATCACGAGGAGCTGCCCGAGACCGTCGCGCTCGCGCCGAAGGTCGATTACCGGATTCCGCGTTTCGACTTCGAGGCCATGATGGTCGAGATCGGCCTGATGCTTGAATGGTATCTGCCCGATCGCGGCGTGGCATTGACCGGCATGGTGCATGCCGATTTCATTTTGGTGTGGCAGCAATTACTCGGCAGGCTCGACGGTGTGCCCTCTACCTGGGTGCTGCGCGATTTCCATTCGCCCAATCTGATCTGGCTCGAGCAACGGGCCGATACCGGCCGGGTCGGTCTTCTGGATTTTCAGGACGCTGTGATAGGCCCCGCCGCCTATGATCTCGTCTCGCTGCTGCAGGATGCCCGCATCGACGTGCCGGACGATGTCGAAATCGCGATGCTGGCGCGCTATGTCGGTGCGAGGCGCGCCGCCAATCCGGCGTTCGATCCCGCAGCCTTCGTCGAGCAATACGCCATCATGTCGGCGCAGCGGAATACGCGGCTGCTCGGCACCTTCGCCCGCCTCAACCGACGCGACGGCAAGCCGCATTATCTGCGCCACCAGCCGCGAATCTGGCGGTATCTGAACCGCGCTTTTGCCCATCCGGCGCTGGCCGGTGTCAAGCAATGGTGCGCCGCAAACGTTCCGTCGCCCCCCGGTATCGCCTAAAAACCGCGATTTACTGCTTGTTAGCGATCTTGCCATTAATTTGGTCATGAATGTCGGAGCGGTCACATCGGCCGCCCATCGAAAATGAAAGACGGAGATTCCGGTCATGGCCTCAGAACGGCGCAAAGGTGAGCGCGTGGTTTTCGAGCGCGGCTTTTCAGCGCACATGATGGGCATCGACGGCACATGGCGGCGGGATTGCCTGGTGGAAGACATCTCCGAAACCGGCGCCAAGCTCACGGTCGAAGGCTCGGTCACCGGCCTCGCCCTCAAAGAATTCTTTCTTCTGTTGTCCTCGACCGGTCTTGCCTATCGCCGCTGCGAATTGTCCTGGGTCAATGGCGAGCAGATCGGCGTCGCCTTCCTGAAGCCCGACGTCAAGAAGAAGCCAATGCGCAAATCACCCACGCATGTGGTCGAAGTCTGACGTCTCCCCGTCCCGGCCCGGAGTCGCATGCTCGTCACATTGGATGATTAGAGCGGTACAACCGCTGCGTCGGGTCGTTCCCGGTGCTAGTCTGATGCGCGCGTGACCGCGAGGCGTTCGGGAATTATGGCTCCAATTTTGAAGATGCCGACCAGACCTAAAACAGCGATGGTTCTCGCCGCCGGACTTGGCGTGCGGATGCGGCCGCTGACCGACCATATGCCCAAGCCGCTGGTCGAAGTCGCTGGCAAAACGCTGCTCGACCATGTGCTCGATCGTCTGAAACAGGCCGGCGTCACCAAAGCCGTGGTGAACGTGCATTACCGCGGCCAGCAGATCATCGACCACGTCGCGTCGCGCGCCCAGCCGCAAGTCATTATTTCCGACGAGCGCAGCAAGGCGCTCGGCACTGGCGGCGGAGTGGTCAAGGCGCTGCCGCTGCTCGGCAACGAGCCGTTTTTTCATATGAACGCCGACACGATGTGGATCGACGGCGTGCAGCCGAATCTGGATCGGCTCGCCGCAGCCTTCGATCCGACACGCATGGACATCCTGCTGCTGATGGCGCCGACGGCGAGTAGCATCGGTTACGATGGCGCCGGCGACTATATGATGATGACCGACGGCAGCCTGCGCAAACGCAAGGAGCATCAGGTGGTGCCGTTTGTGTATGCCGGTGCCGCCATCCTTTCGCCGGCCATCTTCGAGAACGCCCCCGCCGGCGAATTCTCGCTGATCAAACAGTTCGACGCCGCCGCCGAGCAGGACCGTCTGTTCGGCTTACGGCTTGAGGGCATGTGGATGCATGTCGGAACACCGGACGCGGTGCATGCCGCGGAAGAGGCGTTCCTCGCCAGCGTGGCTTAATCATCTCCCTTCGGCCGCGCTGGTCATGGCATGATGGCCCTGGCTTCCGAATCGGGCATCCATGCGCGTCTTCAATGTTCCCGCCTCCGCACCGTTTCTGCGCACCGTCATCACGGCTCTGGTCGATGGCGCGCTGATCGACGGCTTTTCGGCACGTGCAAATCCTGAAAATCTGACGACGGCCACGCTGTATCTGCCGACCCAGCGCGCCTGCCGCATGGCGCGCGAGATTTTCCTCGATGTGCTGAAGACCGATGCCGTGTTGCCGCCGCGTATCGCCGCGCTCGGCGACGTCGATGAAGACGAGCTTGAATTTTCGCGGGTCCAATCCGGCGCGGACCTTGCCGCTCTCGACATTCCCCCGGCGCTCAATGCCCTGCAACGGCGTCTGATGCTCGCGCAATTGGTGACGGCGTGGACCAGGCAACTGAAGCCAGCCGACCCTTCGGCCGCGCCTCTGGTGACGGGTGGACAGGCCGCGACGCTGGCGCTGGCGGACGATCTGGCGCGGCTGATGGACGACATGGCGACGCGCAGTGTGGACTGGAACGCGCTCGACGGGCTGGTGCCGGACGATCTCGACCAATACTGGCAATTGACGCTGAGATTTTTGCGGATCGCGAAAGACACATGGCCCGATGTCTTGAAAGCCACCGGCACTATCGAGCCGGCGCTACGCCGCGACCGGCTCATTGAAGCTGAAGCCGCGCGGCTGATCGCACATCATGAGGGTCCGGTGATCGCCGCAGGCTCGACCGGCTCGATGCCGGCGACGGCAAAATTCCTCGATGCAGTGGCGAAGCTGAAACGGGGCGCCGTTGTGCTGCCCGGCCTCGACACCGATCTCGATGACGAGTCGTGGCAATCGATAGGCGGCGGAGATTCCGCGCCGCTGTCGAGTCATCCGCAATTCGCGCTGCATGCCCTGCTCGCGCGGTTCGGCATCGCGCGCAAGGATGTCATTGAGTTGGGCACACCTGCATCGCATGGCCGTGAAACTCTGGCATCGGAAGCGATGCGTCCGGCGACTGCCAGCGCGCGGTGGCATACGCGCCTCGCCGAACCCGCGATTGCAGCGAAGATCGCGGCGGGCGTGAATAATCTGTCCGTCGTTGAGGCCGCCAATCCGGAGATGGAGGCGCTGGCCATTGCGGTGACAATGCGCGAGGCGCGCGAGAAAAATATTTCGGTGGCGCTGGTGACGCCGGACCGCGCGCTGGCGCGGCGAGTGATGGCAGCGCTCGGCCGCTGGAATCTTTCATTCGACGATTCCGGCGGCGATTCGCTGATGGACACGCAAGCTGGAATCTTTGCACGGCTTGCCGCGCAGGCTTCCGCCGATGACCTTGCTCCCGCGACCTTGCTGGCGCTGATCAAGCATCCGCTGTTTCGTCTGGGCAGGGCCGCCGGCGCGCATGCGCAAACCATTGCCGATCTTGAAATCACACTCCTGCGCGGTACGCGCCCGGCCGGTGGCTGCGCGGGCCTGACACGCGACTTCGCGCGCTTTTGCGAGGAACATGCGAAGCTTCATCGTCAGGAAATATCGGCGCTGCATCGGTCCGAACCCCGCGCGGCACTCAAGGCCGAGCGTCTCATTGAGGTGCAGGGATTTATCGATTCGCTTTGCAAGGCTCTCAAACCGTTCGACGATATCAAACATGGCGCCGCCCACGATTTTTCCAGCCTCGCGGCGCTGCACCGAAAGGTTCTCGAAGAACTGTCACGCGACGATAATGATCTTGTCGCGGCCTTCGAAAGTGATGGTGGTGAGGCACTTGCCGAAGCGTTCGAGGATCTGATCGGCACGAGCGCGCCGAGCGGCCTGGCGGTTACGCGCGACGATTATCCGGATGTGTTCAAGACGGCGTTCGCCGAGCGCACCGTGCGACGGCCGCAAAATGCCGAGGCAAAGCTTCGCATCTACGGCCCGCTGGAGGCGCGCCTGACGCAGACCGACCGTGTGATTCTCGGCGGCCTTGTCGAGGGCGTCTGGCCACCCGCACCTCGCGTCGACCCCTGGCTCAGCCGCCCAATGCGCCACGATCTCGGCCTCGATCTGCCGGAGCGCCGCATCGGCCTGTCCGCGCATGATTTCGCGCAATTGCTCGGTGCGAATGAAGTCATTCTCACGCATGCGACAAAGGTCGGCGGCGCGCCCGCAGTCGCCTCGCGCTTCCTGCATAGGCTGGAAGCCGTCGCGGGCGAGTATCGCTGGCGGGACATGAAAGAGCGTGGCGATACGTACATTCGTTATGCCGGCACGCTGGATAGCCCCCTGCATGTCTCCCCGCAGTCGGCACCGCAGCCGAAACCGGCGCGCGCGCTGCGCCCGCTGAAAATGTCGGTGACCGAGATCGAGGACTGGCTCCGCGATCCTTATACGATCTATGCACGCCGTATTCTCGGACTTGCACCACTCGATCCCGTCGATATGCCGCTGTCGGCCGCGGATCGCGGCTCGGCGATCCATGCCGCGCTTGGCGAATTCGCGCAGCGCTATCCGGACACGTTACCCGCCGATCCGGCGCGTGCATTGATCGAGACCGGCGCAAAGCATTTCGCGCCGCTGATGGAACGCCCCGAAGCGCGCGCATTGTGGTGGCCGCGCTTTCTTCGTATCGCGGCATGGTTCGGCGGGTGGGAAACCGGGCGGCGGATCAACGTCGCCAGCATCGATGCGGAAACATACGGCAAGATTTCGATTCCGCTCGGCAACAAGCGTGAATTTATCCTGTCCGCGCGTGCCGACCGCATTGAGCATCGCAGGGACAAAACCTTCGCCATCGTCGATTACAAGACCGGGCAGCCACCGACAGGCAAGCAGGTGCGCATGGGCCTGTCGCCGCAATTGACCTTGGAATCGGCGATTCTGCGCGAAGGCGGTTTCGAGGACATTCCAGCAGGCCACTCGGTCAGCGAAATCGTCTACGTCAAGCTCAGCGGCAACACGCCGCCCGGCGAAGAGCGATTGCTCGAACTCAAGCTCAATCGCTCCGATGAGGCGCAATCGCCCGACGATGCTGCGATCGAGGCGCGCCGGAAACTGGAGATACTGATCCGCGCCTTCGAAAACGAAGAGCAGCCCTACAATTCACTGAACCTGTCGATGTGGTCGAACCGCTACGGCGATTACGACGACCTCGCGCGTATCAAGGAATGGTCGGCGACCGGCAGCGGCGGAGGCGACGAGTGAGCGCGCCGCGCCCCAACATTCCGGATGCCGTGCGTGACGCGCAGGCCAGGGCGTCGAATCCCGATAGCTCGGTGTTCGTCGCCGCCAACGCTGGCTCGGGCAAGACCCATGTGCTGGTTAACCGCGTCATCCGGCTGTTGCTGGGCGGCGTGCCGCCGGAAAAGATTCTCTGCATCACCTTCACCAAGGCCGCCGCCGCCAACATGGCCGAGCGCGTGTTCACCACCCTTGGCCATTGGGTCACACTCGACGATTCCGCACTCGACGACGCAATCCGCGACGCCGGCGCGCAGCCTGACTCCAAGCTGCGGCAGCGAGCGCGCGAACTGTTCGCCTGCGCGCTGGAAACACCGGGCGGACTGAAGGTGCAGACCATTCACGCGCTGTGCACCCGTCTGCTTCAGCAGTTTCCGTTCGAGGCCAATGTGCCGGCGCGGTTCGCCGTGCTCGACGAACGCGATCAGGCCGAGATGATGGAGCGCGCCAACATGGTGGTGCTGCTCGCGGCCTCCGCCGATCCGCAAAGCGCAACGGGGCGCGCACTCGATACCGCGATGGCGAGCGCGGCGGATGCGACGTTTCAGGACGTCGTGCATGAAGCGTGTTTGAGCCGCGATCATTTCATGGCGTGGGCGGACAGTGCCGGCAGCACAGAGGCCGCACTGGCGCGGCTTGACAGCGCCCTCAGCCTTACGGTCGATGACCGGATCGAAGCCGTCGAACATGAGATCGTCGATGGACCGCTGATGCCATCGTCACAGTGGGAAACGCTGGCGGCGCAGTTCGAAGCCGGCAGCAAGACCGACGCGGCACAAAGCGAGCGGCTGCACGAGGCACTGGCGCAAACCGGTGGCGCGCGTGTCGATGGTTATCTCAAAGTGTTTCTGGATTCGGGCAGCGAGCCGCGCACGCGGCTCTACACCAAGGCGCTTGCCGGCGCACAGCCCGCGCTGGCATCGCTACTCGACAGGGAACAGCCGCGCATACTGGCGCTGATCGAAAAACGCCGTGCCGTCGCGGCGCGCGACCGCACAAGCTCGCTCCTGGTGATCGCAACGGCCGTCGCGGCAAACTATCGGCGCGAGAAACAGGCGCGCGGCCTGCTGGACTATGACGATCTGATCGACAAGACACTGGCGATGCTGGATAGCGTTTCTTCCGGCTGGGTGCATTTCAAACTCGATCGCGGTGTCGACCATGTTCTGATCGACGAGGCGCAGGACACCAGCCCGCGCCAGTGGGACATCATCGAGCGCCTCGTCGCCGAATTCACCACCGGCAAGGGCGCGCGCGACGGCGTCAAGCGCACGATATTCGCGGTCGGTGATGAAAAGCAGTCGATCTTCTCGTTTCAGGGTGCTGCGCCGCGTGAATTCGACAACCGGCGCGGCGAGCTGAGCCGGAAATTCCAGGCCGCCAAGCTGAACTTCGAGAAAGTCTCGTTCGATTATTCGTTCCGCTCCGGCGAAAGCGTACTGGAATCGGTCGCCGCGACTTTCAAGACGCAGGATATTTTCAAAAGCATCACCACTGACGAGCGCGGCATGCCGCCTCATATGGCGCTCGCGGACGCAGCCCCCGGCATGGTCGAGCTGTGGGAGCTTGAGACGCCGGACGACGGACAAGACATCGAGGGCTGGCGCGCGCCGTTCGATGCAGTGTCCGAGACTAGTCCCGACGTGCGGCTGGCGCGCCGTGTCCAGCAGGCGATCAAGGACCTGATCGACCGCCGCGAGACGACGGGCGTTGGCACGAAACACCGTCCGCTGTCCTATGGCGATGTGCTGGTGCTGGTGCGCCGGCGCGGCCGGGCGTTCGACGCCGTGATTCAGGCGCTCAAGCATGCCGGCATTCCGGTCGCGGGTGCAGACCGGCTGAAGCTCACCGAGCATATCGCGATCATCGACCTTATGAATCTCGCCGATGCGCTTTTATTGCCGCGCGATGATCTCGCGCTCGCCGTTGCGCTGAAATCTCCGCTGTTCGGTCTCGACGATGACGATCTTCTCAAAATCGCGCCATTGCGAGAGGGAACGTTGCGCGAGGCGCTCGCCACCCATGCCCCGAAAGATACGAAGCTGAGTGAAGCCCTCAAACGGCTGCAACGCTGCGAACAACGTTTTGCACGCGACACTCCCTTCACATTCTGTGCGTGGCTGCTCGGGGGAGACGGCGGCCGTGCACGCATCCTGTCACGGCTCGGGCCCGAGGCGAACGATGCGCTCGATGAGTTTCTGGAACTTGCGCTGAACTACGAGCGCAAGGCTCCCGCCTCGCTGCAGGGCTTTGTAGCGTGGCTGCGCGCCGCCGATACCGACGTCAAACGAGACATGGAAATCAAACGCGACGAAGTGCGGGTGATGACGGTGCACGGCGCCAAGGGCCTTGAAGCGTCGGTGGTGTTTCTGGTCGACACCACAAGTTCGCCGGCCGAGCCTTACC
>JAIERI010000063.1 GCA_019747015.1 Xanthobacteraceae bacterium | reverse complement strand
TCGCGAGGCGCTATTGCGCCTTGCCCGCGAGCATCTGGTCACTGTGCTGCCGCGTCAGGGTTACCGCATCAATCCGATTTCCCTGTCCGACGCGCGCGATCTGCTGCGCTTTCGCCTTGCACTTGAGCCCGCCTGCGTGTCCGAGGCCATCGAGCGTGCGTCCGATGCCACGCTTGATGCGCTCGACGGATTCCGCACGTTTGAGGGCTCCGCCAAGGCCTTCATCGAATACAACCGCGCCTTTCACTCGGCGCTGGCCTACGCCTCCGGTAATCGCCGCCTCGCGATCGCGACCTGTGACCTGATCGAGCAGGCTGACCGGCTTGTGCGCGTCAGCATCACCAACGTTAAAAGCGGGCGCGATCACACCCAGCTTGTGCGCGAGCATGTCAGCCTGATCGACGCCATGCAGGAACGCAATACGCGCAACGCCACGCGCATCATTCGCGCTCACATCATCAACACTGAGAAACGCGTGTTGCCCGCGCTAGCGCGCAACGCGGTTGTTATCGACGGGAGAGAGTCATGAACAATCCAATCAACCCGGCCACCATCAAGGTCGAAACCCGTGGCAATTTCGTCGATGGCCGCGAGATCGAGGCAGGCGAGGGCGCGCTTCTCGATGTCCGCAATCCCGCGACCGGCGATGTCATCGCTCGGATTCCGAATTCGACGCAGGCCGACATCGACCGTGCGATGAAAAGCGCGCGCGTGGCGTTCGAAAGCCGCGAATGGGGCGGCATGGACATTCGTAGCCGCGCCCGTCTGGTCAACAAGCTGGCCGACGCGTTCGAGGCCAATCTCGATACGCTGTATCGCCTCGAGACCCTCAACAACGGCCGTCCGCTCAACGAGACCCGCGCGCAGCTCTCGCGCCTGCCGGATTTTTTCCGTTACTTCGCCGGCCTTGCTTTGGCGCGCCGCGACTCGGTGATCCCCGTGGAGGGCTCGTATCTGAACTATACGCTGCGCACACCAATCGGCATCGTCGCCAACTGCACGCCATTCAATCATCCGCTGATGATCCTGTGCAAGTCGCTCGCCGCGGTGCTGGCGACCGGCTGCGTCACCGTGGTGAAGCCGTCCGAATACACGCCGCTGACGACCTTGAAGCTGGCGCAGATTTTCACCGAGGCAGGATTACCGAACGGTGTGTTCAACATCGTGCTCGGTCTCGGCCAGAGCGCCGGTAAGATGCTGTCCGAACACAAGGACATCAACAAGCTGGTGCTGACCGGCGGCACCGAGGCCGGTCGCATCGCCGGCGGCTCGGCGGCGAAAGTGTTCGCACATCAGACCATGGAGCTTGGTGGCAAGACGCCGGTGATGGTGTTCGATGATTTCGATGTCGATCAGGCGGTGAACTATGCGGCGTTCGGTGCGTTCATCGGCGCCGGTCAGACATGTGTGTGCGCGTCGCGCCACATCGTGCAGGCGACGGTCTATGACGAGTTCGTCGAGAAGCTCAAGGCAAAGACCGAAACCATTCGCATCGGCGATCCGTTCGACGCGGCCACCCAGCTTGGCCCGGTGATTTCGGCGCGTCAGCGCGACCGCGTCCTGGCCTATTCGAAGTACGGCCATGAAGACGGCGCGAAACTTATGACGGGCGGCGTCGCCGCCAAGGTTGCCGGTCATGAAAACGGCTATTTCGTCGAGCCGACGGTGTTCGCCGATGTCAAATCCACCATGCGTATCTTCCAGGAAGAGGTGTTCGGCCCGTTCACATCGGTGACACGCTTCGAGGACGAGGCCGATGCACTACGCCTGGCCAACGATTCACCGTTCGGTCTCGCCGCCGCGATCCGTACCCGCGACGTCGCCCGCGCGCACCGTGTCGCATCTGGCGTGAAGGCGGGCATCGTCTGGGTGAACGATCATCACCGTCTCGATCCCGCTTCTCCTTGGGGCGGCGTCGACGACAGCGGCATCGGCCGTGAATTCGGCACCGAAAGCTTCGACGACCATTTCAACGTGAAGAGCGTGATGGTGGCGACCGCTGACAAACCATTCGATTGGTACAAGGACACTGCGGGCCAGAAGCGCCTGAACTGAAACATACAGCGGCGCTGAAAACAGCCAATAGCGGTCGGCGCCGCTTATCATTTGTCTCTGGGAGGAAAGAGTATGCCTACATCAGTTAACGCCGGAGCCCGGCTTGACCGGCTTCCGATTGGACCGTTCCACTACCGCATCGCGACCCTGATCGGCATTGGAATGTTCTTCGACGGCTTCGATATCTATCTTGCGGGCACGGTTCTCGGCGTCACGCTGAAGACTGGATTCTCGACGTTGAGCGAGAACGCGATCTTCATCTCGGCGACCTTCGTCGGCATGATGCTCGGCTCGTTCGGCACTGGATTCCTCGGCGACAGGTTTGGCCGCAGGTTCACTTATCAGTTCAACCTTTTGCTGTTCGGCATTGCATCGCTCGCGGCGGCGTTCGCGCCGAACATGACAATCCTGATCATCTGCCGCTTCTTCATGGGCGTCGGTCTCGGCGCGGAAAACGTCGTCGGCTATTCGACGATGACCGAATTCGTTCCGGCGAAATCGCGCGGACGCTGGCTCGGATTGACGGCGGTGTGCGTGGTGACCGGTCTGCCGGCTGCCCTGCTGCTTGCATCGATCATCGTTCCGATGTTCGGCTGGCGTGCGATGTTCATCGCCGGAGGCATTGGCGCGCTGATCGTGTGGTATCTGCGCAAGAATCTGCCGGAATCGCCGCGCTGGCTGGAGGCGGTCGGCCGCAAGGACGAGGCTGAAGCCCTGATGCAGAGCATCGAGAAGGAAGCGGCGCAGGGCAAGCCGCTGCCGCCGGTCGGCGTCGTCGCGACGCCTGCGCTTGTGGATTTTTCCACATTGTTCACACCGCCGCTGCTGTCGCGCATGATCGTCGGCTCGATATGCCTCATCACCATCAACACGCTGCTTTATGGCTTTGTGACATGGCTGCCGGTATTCTTCATCAAGCAGGGCCTGACGGTCGCCACCTCGTTCAGCTACTCGCTAATCATGGGACTCGGCGCACCGATCGGATCCGCCATCGGCGCGCTGACCGCCGACCGCTGGGGCCGCAAACCCACCATCATCGGCGCCTCCGCCATCGCGGTGGTGCTCGGCATCATTTATCCAATGATTTCCGATCCGGTAATGCTGCCTGTGGTCGGCTTCATGCTCACCGTTCCGATCTACGTTCTGGTAGCGCTGCTGTTCGGAATCTACATTCCCGAACTGTTCCCGACCGAAGTACGTCTGCGTGCCTCCGGCATCGTCAACACGCTGGGACGCGGTGCAACCATCATCACTCCGTTCCTCGTCGTCATGTTGTTCGAGGCACGTGGCATTGCCGGCGTGATGTCGCTGATGATCGGGTTGCTGGTGGTGCAGATCGTTACGGTCTGGACGCTTGGCATCGAGCCGCGCAACCGCAGTCTTGAACAACTTCAGGAAACCGAGGGCGCTGCGCCGCAACTCTCCAAGCAAACCTCCTGAGGCGCGGCAAATCGTAATAGATAGTCGCAGCCAACTGAAAGCCCGCGCCGTTGCTCCCGGCGCGGGCTTATTTTTTAGTTTCGAACCGACAGCAGCAGGCCGCCGATCAGGATCAGTGTCCACGAGCAAAACGGTCCAAACAGGATACGAAGGAATTTGTTGTCGGGCACGTATCCGACGCCATGCACGAAAGTGCCTGCGACGCCGAGCATCAGAATGGGCAATCCCGTATGGAGCCGCGAGCTAGAGACTTGATGCAGCAAAAACGGGAATAGCATCAGCATCACGCTGGCGACGAGCCCGATTGCAAAGGAGACATAGCGCATAGCCTGCGACCATGCGCCCGTCTGCTCCCTAGCGCGCTGCATTGCTCTCTTCACGGTCGACGTTGAGTTCAAGCCACATCGCATTCAGAATCGCGAAAGCGCAGGCAAAACCAACACCGAGAACCCAAGCGAAATACCACATTGTCGTCTCCCGTTCAGTAAAGGTGCGAACCGCTTCGTTCGACGTAATCCGCAGTGACCGGGCCGCGCAGCACGCGATAGACCCAGCTGGTATAGGCGATGATGATCGGCAGAAAGATCGCGGTGACGACCAACATGATCATCAGCGTCAGGCGGCTCGACGAGGAATCCCAGACCGTCAGGCTGGCATTCGGGTCCAGCGAAGACGGCAGCATGAAGGGGAACAAGCTCAATCCCGCTGTCGCGATGATGCTCGCAACGCCAAGGCCGCTGAAAATAAAGGCGAGGCCCTTACGTTTGGTTCCGATTAGGGCGCTAGCGAACAGCAATGCGACGATCGCAATGATCGGCGCCACTTTGGTCCACGGGTAAATCTTGTAATTGTTCAGCCACGCACCGGCCTGCCGCGCCACCACCTTGCCAAGCGGATTCGATGGTCCATCGTGGGCCAGGGTGGAGGTGATAACGTATCCGTCAATGCCATAAGCGACCCACAAGCCTGCCAGAACGAACAGCACGATGGCGAGGAGCGAGGCCAAACGTCCCGCCGTCGCGGCGCGACTGGCAACCATGCCACTCCCCTTGAGGGTGAGATAGGTCCCACCATGGGCCACCAGCATGGCGACACTGACAAGGCCGCAAAGGAGCGAAAACGGATTGAGCAGGCCGAATAGATTTCCCTCATAGGTCATCCGCAAGGTGTCGTCGAAACGGAACGGCGCGCCGATAATGACGTTGCCGAACGCGACGCCGAAGATCAGCGCCGGGACGAGACCGGCGATGAACAGCGCCCAGTCCCAGACATTACGCCAGCGTCGATCCTCGATCTTGCTTCTGAACTTGAACGCGACCGGGCGCAGGATCAGCGCTGCAAGAACCAGAAACATCGCAAGATAAAAGCCGGAGAAAGCCGCGGCGTAGAGCGCAGGCCACGCCGCGAAGATCGCGCCGCCGCCCAGAATGAGCCAGACCTGATTGCCTTCCCACACCGGGCCGACGGTATTGATCGCGATCCGGCGTTCGGTGTCGGTCTTGGCGACGAACGGCAAAAGTACGGCGACGCCGAGGTCGAAGCCATCCATCACCGCGATGCCAATCAGCAGCGTGCCCAGCAGCGCCCACCACAGAAGTCTGAGAATTTCATAATCGAGCATAATGATCTTCCTTATTCGGCGGGTGCAAATGCGTTACGGGGCGCAGCGTATAGATCAGGGCCGTCGAGATTCGGTCCGGCCTTGACGGTCTTGAGCATCAGGAAGATGTCCACCACAGCCAGCGTAGAATAGAAGACGACGAAGCCGATGAGCGTGATCCAGACGTTGGTCGCCGAAATGCTGGAAACCGCGAGGAAGGTTGGCAGTACGCCTTCGATTACCCAAGGCTGGCGGCCGACTTCGGCAACGATCCAGCCGAGTTCAGCCGCGATCCAAGGCAGCGGCAGGCTGAGAAACGCGAACCACAAGAAGACACGATAGTTCTGCAATCGCCGTTTGCTGGCGAGAACGAAAGCGATGACAAAAAGGAGGATGAAGTAGAAGCCGAGCCCGACCATGATCCGGAAGCTCCAGAACAACGGCGAGACCGCCGGCACTGTACTCCATGCCGCCTGCGAGATTTCCTCGGGCGTCGCGTTGAGAATGTCGGGCCTGATTTTCTTCAACAGCAGCGCATAGCCGAGATCTTTCGCGGTGGTCTCGACGACGGCGCGTTGACCGGCGTCCTTCGGATTTTCGCGTAACTGCTGCAAGGCGTTATAGGCTGCAAGACCAATGCGAATTCGTATCTCTGCTGCCTTCACCAGATCCTTGATGCCGGGAAGCTGCTTGTCGATCGAACGCGTAGCAATCAGGCCGAGCATCCACGGCACTTTCACCTCGTAGTGCGTTGCGTGCGCCTCCATGTCCGGCAGGCCGAAGATTGTGAAGGACGCCGGCGCAGGCTGGGTCTCCCACATGCCCTCGATCGCGGCGATTTTCATTTTCTGGTTTTCGCCAGCGGTGTATCCGCTCTCGTCACCGAGCACCACGACCGACAGTGCTGCGGCAAGGCCGAAACTCGCCGCGACGGTCATAGACCGCTTGGCGAATTCGACGTGCCGTCCCCTGATTAGATAAAACGCGCTGATCGACAGCACGAACATCGCGCCGGTGACGTATCCGGCGCTGACGGTATGCACGAATTTCGACTGCGCCACCGGATTGAACAGCACCGCCATGAAGTCGGTGACTTCCATGCGCATGGTGTCGGGATTGAATCTGGCGCCAACCGGAAACTGCATCCAGCCATTGGCGATCAGGATCCATAGCGCCGACAGGTTGGAGCCAAGCGCGACCAGCCATGTCACGCACAGATGCTGGACTTTGGACAATTTGTCCCAGCCGAAAAAGAACAGGCCGATGAAAGTAGCCTCAAGGAAAAACGCCATCAGCCCTTCGATGGCGAGCGGCGCGCCGAACACGTCGCCGACATAGTGACTGTAATAGGCCCAGTTCATGCCGAACTGAAATTCCATGGTGATGCCGGTCGCGACCCCCATCGCGAAATTGATGCCGAATAACAAGCCCCAGAATTTCGTCATCTGCAGCCAGATCTTGCGGCCGGTCATGACGTAGACACTTTCCATGATCCCGAGCAACACCGCCAAGCCGAGCGTCAGCGGAACAAACAGAAAGTGATACAGCGCCGTCAGACCGAATTGCAGACGCGAGAGGTGGACGATGTCCATCGATGTCATTGGGAGAGGCTCCTGTTATTCGAGTCTGGAATGGATTCGTTCAACATCTGGCCGCGCACGGTGCCGCTGTCGATGTGAGGACGTTGCCGCGGTCCGAACACGAACAACGCCGCACCGATCACGATCAAAATCTTGATCGAGACGATGACGGCGATGTCGCGCTTGAGCTGCTGCCTGACCATAGTTTAATTATGTAAAATGGCTGTGTGAAACACTGACCTAGATCAAACATTACCGCTTTAACACGTCAGTGACGGCTTGTGCTTGCAAACTGGCTTGCTCGATTGAGAAAAAGATCGAGCGCTGTCGGGCAAGCACCCGGAAGGCCGACGCGACGGCTGAAAGGTTGTTCCAGGCTAATGGTCTTGCAGGCATGCCGCGCCGCCAAGGCACTCGCGCTTGTGAGGATGGCCTCGTCGATGGTTGAGCCGGGCGTCCGCGCCACCACGAGATTTTTGAGACAGAGCTGCTTGCGGGCGTGCAGGTCGATATCGATTCGATAGACGAACACGGCGTGAATAACTCCGCGCCGGTCGCGAATACCGATCATGCCGGTGCGGCCGGCCGGTTGCCGGCAGCGGCGGCGGGCGAAATTGAGCCATTCCGCCAGAGAGATGCTGGCATCATGCAAATAGATGAGCGGATAGGCTTCTTTGGCATCCCGGACGCCCATCGGAAGTGCATGAAAATGCTGGTTCATTGCCGATTCCCACCGGAGCGGGAAACTGGCCTGTGAATGCCTTTTTCGCATTGATTTGAATCAACGCCCGGCGCGTTGATCTAGGTCAAAATAAAATGGGTTCAGGTATGATGAATCTGGCACGACAGACGGGCGCTCATGGGTACCACCGGACAATGCTCGGGCTCTGCCGCCCAAGCCTGCAAGCATAACAACGAAAGCGGATGCGCTGAATGCAGCGTGCGCTTGGTCAGCGTGTGCGGTTCCCTCGAACTGAGTGAACTGGAAGAGCTCGAACGGATCAGCCACGTCACGATATTCGCGTCGAAGTCCATGCTGTTCGAACAGGGCGCACCTGCGGGCAGCGTGTTCAATATGACCGAAGGCGTGGTGCGGCTTTACAAGTCGCTACCGGACGGCCGTCGCCAGATCATGGGTTTCGCGCTGCCCGGTGATTTTCTCGGCCTCGCGCTGATGGACCGTTACGGTGTGACGGCGGAAGCCGTCACTCAGGTGCGGGTATGTCGGTTCGTCCGATCGTCGTTTCTTACTTATGTCGATGACAAGCCGCATCTGCTCAGGCGCCTGCACGAATTCGCCGGTCACGAACTCAGCCTCGCGCAGGACCAGATGTTGCTGCTGGGGCGCAAGACGGCGGAGGAAAAGGTCGCCGCTTTCCTCATCAATCTGCAAAGCCGCTATGGCAGGATCGGTCCGACATCGGTGACGGTGCCGCTGCCGATGAGCCGCCAGGACATTGCCGATTATCTTGGCCTTACCATTGAGACGGTGAGCCGAACGCTAACAAAGCTCGCGCGCGAGAAAATCATTCTGGTCGTGCCGGATGGCGTGAGGCTGCTCAGTACCGAGTGGCTCGATCATCTCACCGCCGCGTAATCTCTCTTTCTTGATTCCGCATCGCGTTTGACCAGGATCAAACCGCTGCATGACCGTACGCGATAAACGTCTCTCCGCAACAAGGGGGGAGACACAAATGCCAACAGATTCAATTATCGTCGTGATTGCCGTCGTATGCGTGTTCGTGCTTTTCGCCGGCCCGGTGATATGGGCTGACTTTTACAGCCGCCGCCACTGAGCGATGGGTATTCACCGCTAGCTCGTGCGCTCGATTGCGATCGCGGTCGCTTCGCCGCCGCCGATGCACAGCGCCGCGACGCCGCGCTTCAGGCCCCGCGCTTCGAGCGCATGCAGCAGCGTCACGATCAGCCGTGCGCCGGTCGCGCCGATCGGATGACCGAGCGCACACGCGCCGCCATTGACGTTCAGCTTCTCGCGGGGAATGCCGAGATCGCGCGCCGCCGCCATCGGCACCACCGCGAAGGCCTCGTTGATTTCGAACAGATCGACGTCACCGACACCCCAGCCGACCTTATCGAGCAGCTTGCGGATCGCAGGGATCGGCGCGGTGGTGAACCATGCCGGTTCCTGACTGTGCGTGGCGTGCCCCTTGATGATAGCCAATGATGGCAGGTCTTCACGGTCCGCCAGCGAGCGCTTGGCAAGAATCAAGGCCGCCGCGCCATCGGCGTTGGCGGAAGAGGCCGCCGGCGTGATCGTGCCGTTCGCACGGAATGCCGGTTTCAGGCCGGGAATCTTGTTCGGATCGACCTTGAGCGGATGCTCGTCATTGGCGATGTCGCGCGGTCCGGTTTTTTCCACGATGGTCACGGGTACGATCTCGGCCTTGAACGCTCCGCTTTCCACAGCATGTCGCGCGCGGGTCAGTGTCTCCATGGCATAGACGTCCTGATCCTTGCGGGTGAACTGATAGGCCTCCGCGGTCGCCTCGCCGAAATCGCCCATCGAGCGACCGACCTCATAGGCATCCTCGAGGCCATCCATCAGCATGTGGTCGATGATCCGGTCGTGGCCGGCGCGATAACCGCCGCGCGCCTTCGCCAGCAGATATGGCGCATTTGTCATGCTCTCCATGCCGCCCGACACCACGATGTTCGCAGAGCCGGCATTGATGATGTCGTGCGCCAGCATGGTCGCCTTCATGCCCGAGCCGCAGACCTTATTGACGGTGGTGGCGCCGGTGGCATCGGGCAGCTTCGCTTCGCGCGCGGCCTGCCGGGCCGGCGCCTGACCTTGCCCCGCCGGAAGCACGCAGCCCATGAACACCTCGTCGATCCGCTCAGGTGCGAGCCCGGCGCGCGCGACTGCGGCAGCGATCGCACGGCTGCCCAGCTTGTGTCCGCTGATCGACGACAGTTCGCCCTGAAAGCGGCCGAGCGGCGTGCGTGCCGCGGAAACGATGACGACGGGATCCGGGGTGCTCATGGGATGTTCCTCGATCTGGTACTCTATGATGCGGGTAGATGCCCGCATTTAACGTCATCCTGCAGCCAATCCATATAATACGGCATATCACTTACGGTATGCCTGCAATTCGTTTAATCGAGGGCTAGCAGCGGCTCGTGATGGATGACGGTAAAATTGGACCCGGTGTCCTTCTGGCGCAAGAGCGCGATCTCGCCGATTGCCAGCGAGCGGATGTCCAGCGCAGCGAACCGCGCCTGCAAGATACTGAGTATGGTTTCGCGGCGCTCTGTAGGAAGCGATCCAGTCAGCGTCATGTGGAAACGGAATTCGTCGAACACGTAAGGATAGCCCCAGCGGTCGAGATATTCGATCTGCTTGTCTGTCAGCGCTGAAACGTTACGCCGGGCACGATCCTCAGCCGTCAGCGGTGCGCGAAACGCGTCGAACGATGTGACGCAATCCCCGGCAAGCTGCTCCAAGGCAGGCGAGGACACATCCGGCACAACAGCAATGAAACTGCCGAGTGCGCGGACCGCGGGTGCAATGACCGGTATTTTGCGCGGCGTGCGCGCGAAGGCTTGCACTTCATTTGTCAGTTCGGTCTCGGTCCGGCCCGGCGTCAGCGATATCGGTGCTTTCAGCGTGGCGTGGAAACCGTATTTGCGCGGATCGTTTGTGATTTCTCTCCAGCCGCCGACCTGCGCTTCGATGCCGTCAGAGAATGGCAGCGGCACATCTGAAAACGCGTCATAGCCGATCAGGCCGGCGCCGAAGCGATAAAGCGCGCCAGTGGCGGACGGCACAAAATAGATCGCGTAGCGGGGATATTGCGGCATGCGCCCTGACTAGCCGTCCGTTCAGGCCGGTTCAACCCTGCGAACGGCGGATGTGGCAAGACGAATACGTCGCGGTTCGGTAATATGCACCATGTGACCGCCGGCGATTGCCGCGACAATGCGGGGCCGCATCGGATTGAACGCATCCACCAATATAATGTCGGCGCGTTTTCCGCCGGCGATGTGGCCGCGATCGTGCAGGCCGGTCGCGGCAGCGGGCGCGCCGGACACCAACTCCCAGGCTTGCGGCAAGGGCAGGATATTATCGGCGGCTAGCAGGAAGGCGGCGAGCAGCTGCGCTGGATAATAATAGTCGGACGCGAGGATCGAGCACAGGCCTTTGCCCACCATCTCGGCGGCGCTGGTCCAGCCGGTATGACTGCCGCCGCGCACCACATTTGGCGCACCGAAAACCGTGAAATCGCCGTTCGCATTCGCCGCCCGCGCGGTTTCCTCATTGACCGGAAATTCGGCGATCTTCACGCCGAGATCGCGAAATTCCTGCCGCTGCTTCGGGCTTTCGTCGTCATGAGACAGTAGCGGCACATTGTGTTCCCGGCCCAGCGCGGCGAGGCGTTCGATCGATCCCTGAACCTCGCTTTTGCGTGCTGACACGCGCATCACGATCTTGTCAAATTCCGCTTCGCTGACACCGGAGCGTTCCACCATACGGGCGCGCTTCTTCGGGTTGGCCATCAGGGACTCAGTCATGTGCATATGGTCGTTGAAGGCGAGCAGATCGACGCGGCCGGCTGCGAGCCATTCAGCGATGGTCGGCTCGGCATCCAGATTGAATGTTTCCTGACGAAGATGGAAACGGGTATCGGCGGCAAGCCGCGGCCGCAGATCGTCGATGGCGTCGATCAGGCGATGTGCGTTTTCACTACCGCGCAGGCCCGGCTCCCACGACCATGTCGTGGCATGGAAGATGGTGGTGATGCCGTTGGCGATGGCTTGCCGGTCGCTGTCGACCAGCGCGACATCGATCGGAAAATCAACGCCTGGACGCGGCATCATCTGTCGTTCGAATGCATCGCCATGCATGTCCACAATGCCGGGGAGGGCGACCAGCCCGCCGGTATCGACGCGCAGCGCAGCCGTTCCGCTGCGGGAGGAGGTTTCCGTGATGGTGTCGCCGGTGATGTGGATCGACGCTCCAACGAGCGCGTTTCCGATCAATGCATTGCCGCCTTCGATCAGGATGTCCGTCATGTCTGCGATGCTCCGATCAGAGGCTGGGCCAAGGCCCTGCTTTCGTATTTTCCCAGGAATTCTTCAACCGGCATATGTCTGAAATCCGGCAGCGCGACACGAAGTTCTTCGTGACTCCAGTCCCACCACGCCAGTGCAATAAGGCGTTTGGCGATGTCATGTGAAAACCGCCGCCGGATCGGTTTGGCCGGATTGCCGCCGACGATGGTGTAACCCGGCACGTCCTTGGTGACGACAGCGCCTGCTGCGATCACCGCGCCGGTGCCGATGCTGCGTCCCGGCAGCACAATGGCGCCATGCCCGATCCAAATATCGTGACCAATAGTGACGTGATAGCCGCGCCGCCAGTCGAAAAATTCTTTCTCATCGGGCTCGCCGGGAAAATAAGCGCTGGCGCGATAGGTGAGATGCGCCTGTGCGGCACGATGCATTGGGTGATTGCCGGGATTGATGCGTGTCATCGCCGCGATCGAGCAGAATTTTCCGATGGTGGCGTAGGTGATCTGGCTATCATTCACGACGTAGGAATAATCCCCGAGCGTAACTTCCTGCAAGATGGTGCGTGCACCGACCTCGCAATAGGCCCCCGCGCGACTGTCGCGCAGCGTGGCGGTGGGGTCGATCAGCGGCTGAACGGAAAGGACTTTGCCGGCCATGGAACTCTGATGTTTGAATTTGCGGATTTAAACAGGCGATCTTGGTGCGAACACCTCCGCTTTTTTATGACTGTCGCATCAAAATTTGATGACGGATGAAGATGTGGGCAAACGCGATTTCGTGAGTGCATTGCGGCATGTAAAATCGCTTCTGTCACATAACTGTATGAGGTGCGCGCTAGCGGTGAGGTCGGATAGCCTGACGGAGCCGACGCATGCTTGTGGTGGATGGACTGACGTGCCGGTTCGGCGCGAAGACCGCTGTCGACAATGCCTCATTCTCGGTCGAGCCCGGACGTTTCATCGGTGTGATCGGCCGCTCGGGTGCGGGAAAATCGACGCTGCTGCGGATGATCAACCGGCTGGAAAATCCAACCGCGGGCCGCATCCTGTTCGAAGGCGTGGATGTCACCGCGCTGAAAGGCCGGGACCTGCGCCGCTGGCGCTCGCGCTCGGCGATGATCTTCCAGCAGTTCAATCTGATCGGACGGCTCGATGTTCTGACCAATGTGCTGATGGGCCGTCTTGCCACCGTGCCGATGTGGCGCTCGCTGACCCAGTTGTGGCCGCAGGACGACAAGGCGATTGCGATCTCCGCGCTCGAGCAGTTCGACATGATGCCGATGGCGGCGCAGCGCGCCGACCAGCTCTCCGGCGGTCAGCAGCAACGCGTCGCGATTGCCCGCGCTCTGGTTCAGCAGCCCGACATCATTCTTGCCGATGAGCCGATCGCCTCACTGGATCCACGCAACACCCGCATCGTCATGGACGCGCTTTTGCGCATCAACAAGCATTTCGGCATCACCGTGATCTGCAATCTTCACTCGTTGGATCTGGCGCGGACCTATTGCGACCGCCTGATCGGCATGTCGGCGGGCCGTGTGGTGTTCGAAGGCGCGCCTGCCGCGCTCACCGACACGATCGCGCGCGAGCTTTACGATCTCGAGGCCGGCGAAGTGATGGATGCAGCGCCGGACTTTGTGCCCGAGGAATTGGCGCCCGCTTATGGGAATGCCGCGATCGCCTGATGTCTCCGACCCGTATGTACGCGTAACTCAAGACACCCATAACCGACCACAGAGGACCACCATGATGATGAATCGTCGCACCCTCATTGCTGCCGGCGTTGCCGCGCTCGCTCTCAGCGCCACCGCCGCTTCGGCCCAGGACTGGAAAGCCAAGTATCCCGAACTCACCTTTGCGGTGGTGCCGGCCGAGAACGCCTCGGGCGTTACCGAGCGCTGGGCACCTTTCATCAGTTATCTGAGCAAAGAACTCGGCGTGAAGGTGAACCTGCGCATCGCCAACGACTACGCGGCAGTGATCGAAGGCCAGCGCAGCGGCGCTATCCAGATTGCCAGCTACGGCTCGGCGTCGTTCTCCCGCGCGCGCATCACCGGCGTCAACACCGAAGCCTTCGCCAATGATCGCAATAAGGACGGCAGCACAGGCTACTACTCGATGTTCTTCGTGCTGGCGAAGAGCCCCTACAAGACCGTCGATGAAGTCAAGGGCAAGAACCTCGGCCTCGTCGATCCGAATTCAACCTCGGGCAACAATGTGCCGCGTTTCGAACTGAACAAGATGGGCATTCCGGACGCCGAAGCCTATTTCAGCAAGGTCGTGTTTACCGGCAGCCACGAAAACGCGCTGCTGGCGCTCTCGCAGGGCACCGTCGATGTCGCGGCCAATCAGTGGACCGCAGAAGACGATTCCACGCTGGCCCAGATGCTGACCAAGGGTATGCTGAAGAACGCCGACGGCACGCCGATGAAGAAGGACGATTTCCGCATCATCCATAAATCGGCGCCGATCTTGAATGGCCCCTATGCCGTGCTCACCGACATGCCGGCCGATCTGAAAGCCGCGATCGAAAAGGCATTCTTCGAGGCGCCGACCAAGGACAAGGAAGCCTTCGACAAACTGTCCGATGGCCAGAAGCTCGGTTTCGCACCTGCCACCACCAAGGACTGGGACGGCACGATCGAACTCGTCCAGTTCGTCGACGCCCTTCGCAAGAAGAAAGGCTCCTGATTGATGAAAGGCCGGATGCAACATCTGTATCCGGCCTTTTTTCTCTCCGTTTATAAAGTTCATTTCATTTGACGATCAGTCTTTCCAGTTATCCGCCGCAGCAGATCGCCGCATTGCAGGCGGCGTATGACGCTTCTGTCTCGCGCAAGCGGCTGCACTTCGTCTTTTATCTCGCGGTGTTCATGGCGCTGCTGATCGTCGCCGGGCTTGGCGCGGAGGTCGCGCCGAAAACCTTCGTTGAAAAATTCGGGAATTTCGTCAGCTATTTCGATCGCATCCTCAATCTCGACAGCGGCAAGCGGGTGTGGACCGATCCCGTCGAATGGTTCTGGGGCTGGAAGGGCTGGCTCAAGCTGCTCGCCGAAACGCTGCTGATGAGCTATGTCGGCACCGGCATCGGCGCTGTCGGTGCGCTGGCGCTGAATTTCTTTGCTGCCGCCAATGTCTCGCCGCATCCGCTGCTGCGCTTCGTCACGCGCCGCCTGATGGAATTCTGCCGTACCGTGCCGAGCGTGGTGTTCGCGCTGATTTTCGTGATCGCATTCGGTCTCGGGCCGATGGCGGGCGTGCTGGCCATCGCTATTCATTGTATCGGCGCACTCGGCAAGCTGTATGCCGAGCAAGTCGAGAACATTGATATGAAGCCGCTGGAAGGTCTGCGCTCGACCGGCGGAAGCTGGATATCCTGCATCCGTTTCGCCGTGTTGCCGCAGGTGCTGCCGGGATTCGCTAGCTACACATTATTGCGTTTCGAGATCAACGTGCGCGAGGCATCGGTGATGGGCTTTGTCGGCGCGGGCGGCATCGGGCAGGAACTGGTGGTCGCGGTCCGCAAGTTCTATTACTCCGACGTCAGCGCCATCCTGCTGATGATTATCGTGACCGTGTTCGCCATCGATATCTGCACCGGCTGGCTGCGCGGGCGTCTGTTCGGCACGGAGCGGCGCACATGATGGCGGACATGCGCACGCCGCAGCAACTGGCAGCGCAATATCCTCAGATATTCGCGGCCTCGCACGCCAGCCGCATCAGGGCGCTGGCGATAGGCACGGCGATGCTCGCGCTGTTCGTATTCGGCTACTGGTATCTCGAATTTTCGCCGACGCGGCTGATTACCGGGCTTCATCAGCTTGGCTGGTTTATCATGCTGATGATCCCGCCGGACCCGGGCAGTTCGCTCCCGACTTATCTGCGTGCGATGGGGGAAACGTTGTCGATCGCGTTTCTCGGCACGCTGCTCGCGGCTCTGTTTGCGCTTCCGGTCAGCCTACTGGCGGCACGCGACGTCATTCCGTCGGTCTTCCTGCGTTTTCCGGTTCGGCGCGTACTGGATTCGATCCGCGGCGTCGATACGCTGATCTGGGCGCTGGTGTGGATCAACGTTGTCGGGCTCGGCCCGTTCGCGGGCGTGCTGGCAATAGCGACCTCTGACTTTGGCGCGTTCGGAAAATTGTTTTCCGAAGCGATCGAGGGCGCAGACCGCAAGCAGGTCGAGGGCATTCGCGCCGCCGGTGGCGGACGGCTGCACGAGATTCGTTTCGGTCTCTTACCACAGGTGCTGCCGGTGCTTGCCGGACAGATTCTGTATTTCATCGAGTCCAATACGCGTTCGGCCACCATTATCGGAATCGTCGGCGCCGGCGGCATTGGCCTGCAACTCGCCGAGCAGATCCGTGTACTGGAATGGCAGAAGGTGTCGACTCTGGTGCTGATGATTCTGGCGGCGGTCGCCGCGATCGATTTTATATCCAATCGCCTGCGCTTTGCGATCATCGGCGGCGCGGCGCAGGCGCGGCACTGAACTGAATTACTGATTTTCGATCACGAATTGTACCCGTTCGGCGGCGAAGCGCGCGCGCGTGGTGAGCAGCGGTCTGCCGTCCGGCTCCGCATCGAGACTGTCGGCCACCAGCACGGGGCGGCCAAGTGCGAGATCGAGCCGTGCCGCGTCCGTGGCGTCGGCGATGGCGGCGGTGATGTTGGTCCATTCGCGGCAATAATCACGCACGCCAAAATGCGCCAGCAGCTTGGTTGTCGAGCGCAGCTTTTCATAGACACGCCCGCCGTCCTCGAAACGCTCCGCATCCAGCCATGTGGTGCCGACGCAGACCGGAATTTTGTCGGCCAGACGCAGCGCGTCGATCCGCAGCAACGCCGCGCCGGTCTTCAGCCCCAGACGCTTGGCGAGATCGCGCGGCGCGGACTCGATGGATGAATCCAGCAGTTTCCCGCTGGCATCGAGGCCGCCGGCGCCGACGATTTCGGAAAATCGCGTGCGCGAACGCAGCGGATAGGCGATGCGCGGTGCCTCGACATATGTGCCGCTGCCCCGCTCGGCGCGCACCAGACCGCGTTCGGCCAGCGCCGCCAGCGCGCGACGCACAGTGTGGCGATTAACGCGGTGAAGCTCCGCAATTTCCGTCTCGCCGGGCAGGCGCGTGTCGCGCGCGTAGGTGCCGTCGGCGATAGCCTGCTCGATGGAATCGGCCACGCGCCGCCATAGCGCGATGCCGGTACCGCTTTCACCGGTGAGACTCATGTGCATGTCCATGTCGCGCGGGAACCTGATTCACGCGCGGTTAAAATCATGCGCCCGTCACCCTTTTGTCATGGCGCTGCCTTACGAAGTTGTCTAATAACATAGACAACTTAGAATCGGCAAGTAGGGATGTCGAGCCGGGTATGACCCAACCGCAAACAAATGCCGAGCAAGGCCTGCGCCGTGACGCCATGGCGGTGCTGGCGCATGCGGAGGCGGTACGGATCGCGGCGTGTCTTAAAACGATGGCTCTTCCCGCGTATGAACTGCTGCGCAGGCCCGAGAACGG
Source organism: Xanthobacteraceae bacterium (assembly GCA_019747015.1). Taxonomy (GTDB): domain Bacteria; phylum Pseudomonadota; class Alphaproteobacteria; order Rhizobiales; family Xanthobacteraceae; genus Afipia. The sequence goes on along the minus strand of JAIERI010000063.1, from coordinate 13,027 downwards.
TCTTGTGATGGTGCGCGGCCGGATCGGCGGCGATGGCGCGCCATTCAATCTCGGCGAGGCGTCGGTGTCGCGTGCGGCGGTGCGGATCGACTCCGGTGAGACCGGCTTTGGCTATACGCTGGGGCGCGACGGCGAGAAGGCAAAGCTGATTGCGCTGTGCGACGCACTGGTCCAGAGCGAGCGTTTCAGGAACGAGATCGAGCAAAAGGTCGTCGCCCTGCTCCGGGAGGAGCAGACATCGGCGCGTGCGCAGCGGGCGGCGCAGACGGCGGCGACGCGGGTCGACTTCTATACGCTCGTGCGCGGGGAGAACTGAATATGACGCTTCATGTTAATCTCGATGCGGCACAAGGCAATGGTTTCGCCGATCCGGTGAGATCGTCGCAGTCGGTGTTCCGGTGTGTGATGAACGCGCTGGCTCGGCCCGGCACGATCGAGACTGTTGCGGACAATGTGAACGCGCCGGCCCCGCTGATGCCGGCGGCCGCCGCGCTCGCGCTGACGTTGTGCGATCACGACACGCCGGTCTGGCTTGATGAAAAATTCGCAGGCGAGCCGGGTATTGCAGCGTGGCTTCGGTTTCAGACCGGCGCGCCGGTATTGAGCGACCCGCGCCAGGCGGCCTTCGCGTTCATCGGCAGCGGAGCGGCTTTACCTCCGTTCGACACTTTCACGCTTGGGACGCCTGATTATCCGGACCGCTCAACAACTCTGGTGATTCAGGTCGATACACTAAGCGAGGGGCCAGCTCTGCCATTAAGCGGACCCGGTATTCGCGGCACATCCACGCTGGGCGCCGGCACGTTGCCGCACGATTTCGCGATGCGTATGCAGGCCAACCGCGCGATGTTCCCGCTTGGTGTCGATCTCGTGTTGGTGTGCGGCACGCAGTTCGTGGCCCTGCCACGCAGCACACACGTCGCCGCAAAGGAGATATGAGCGATGTATGTTGCGGTGAAAGGCGGCGAGCGCGCCATCGAAAACGCCCATAATCTGCTGGCGCATGAGCGCCGCGGCGACACTGCTGTGCCCGATCTGTCGTTGTCGCAGATCTCAGAACAGCTCATGCTCGCGGTCGACCGCGTGATGACCGAAGGGTCGCTCTATGACCGGGAGCTTGCGGCACTGGCGATCAAGCAGGCGCGCGGCGATCTGATCGAGGCGATTTTCCTGCTGCGTGCGTTTCGGGCGACGCTACCACGGTTCGGCGCGGCCGAACCACTCGATACAGGCAAGATGGACGTCCGACGGAGAATTTCGTCGACCTTCAAGGATGTGCCCGGCGGACAGATTCTGGGGCCGACGTTCGATTACACGCACCGGCTGCTCGATCCATCGTTGACGCAAGATGCTGCGCTGCCCGAATTGGAGCAGGACGTGGTTGAAGATGCAGCGATGCCGCGCGTCACCGACATTCTGGGTAGCGACGGCCTGATCGAGCCGTCGACGCCCGAAAATCCACAACAGCCGATCGGCGATCTCACCCGCGAGCCTTTGAGCTTTCCGGCGGATCGTGATCTGCGTTTGCAAAATCTCGCGCGCGGCGACGAGGGCTTCCTGCTGGCGCTCGGCTATTCATCGCAGCGCGGTTTTGGCCGCACACATCCGTTTGCCGGTGAAATCCGTTTTGGCGAAGTCGAGGTCGAGTTCTTCGCGGAAGACGTCGGTTTCGCGGTGCCGCTCGGCGCGATCACCCTGACCGAATGCCAGATGGTGAACCAGTTCAAGGGGTCGGCCACTGAAGCGCCGTGCTTCACCCGCGGTTACGGTATCGCCTTCGGACAGAGCGAGCGCAAGACCATGTCGATGGCGCTGGTGGACCGATCGCTCCGCGCGCGTGAATTGGGAGAAGAGGTGCGGGCGCCGGCGCAGGATGAGGAATTCGTGCTGTCGCATTCCGACAATGTGCAGGCGACGGGCTTCGTCGAACATCTCAAACTGCCGCATTATGTCGATTTCCAGTCCGAAATCGGGCTGCTGCGCAAATTGCGCAAGGAATTCGAGGCCGCGAAAGGCGGCGACAACCTGGCGGAGGCCGCCGAATGAACGCACCCGCCTACAATTTCGCCTATCTCGACGAACAGACCAAGCGGATGATCCGCCGCGCGATCCTGAAAGCGATCGCGATCCCCGGCTATCAGGTGCCGTTCGCCAGCCGCGAAATGCCGATGCCCTATGGCTGGGGCACCGGCGGCGTGCAGGTGACGGCGGCCATCCTGTGCAGCGATGATACTCTGAAGGTGATCGACCAGGGTTCCGACGACACCACGAATGCGATATCGATCCGCAAATTCTTCGAGAAGACCGCGGGCGTGAAAACCACGACCGTCACCCTCGACGCCACCGTGATCCAGACCCGGCATCGCGTTCCCGAAACGGCGCTGAACGATAATCAAATTCTGGTCTATCAGGTGCCGATCCCCGAACCTTTGCGTTTTCTTGAGCCGCGCGAGACCGAGACACGGCGTATGCATGCGCTTGGTGAATACGGGCTGATGCACGTCAAACTGTATGAGGACATCGCGCGCCACGGACATATCGCGACCACTTATGCCTATCCGGTGAAGGTCGATGGACGTTATGTGATGGACCCTTCTCCGACGCCGAAATTCGACAATCCGAAAATGAACGATTGCGCCGCGCTGCAATTGTTCGGCGCGGGACGTGAAAAGCGCATCTATGCGATCCCGCCGCACACACAGGTAAAATCGCTCGATTTCGAGGATCATCCATTCGAAACCTATCGCTTCAGTGCGCCTTGCGCGCTGTGCGGCTCGGAAGAATCCTATCTCGATGAAGTCGTGGTCGATGACAAGGGCGGACGCATGTTCGTGTGTTCCGACACGGATTATTGCGAGACGCGCCGCGCCGACGGCCATCAGGGCGCCGGCTTCGGCGCCGATCATCGGGTGACATGATGGAAACCGAGAATCAGCCGCTGCTTGTCTGCGAAGGCCTCGGTAAGTCCTTTGGGCGTCAGCTCGCTTGCCGCGATGTGTCGTTCTCGCTCTACCCCGGTGAAGTACTCGCCATCGTTGGCGAGTCGGGCTCTGGCAAATCGACGCTGCTGCAAATGCTTTCGACCCAGCTCGTACCCGATGCCGGCCGCGTGAAATACCGGATGCGCGACGGCGTCACCCGCGATCTCGCTGCGCTCGGTGAGGCCGAGCGGCGGTTTCTGTTCCGCACCGACTGGGGTTATGTGCATCAGGATGCGGCTGCGGGTCTGCGGATGGCGGTTTCCGCTGGAGCCAATGTGGGTGAGCGGCTGATGGCGGTGGGCTGGAATCACTATGGCCGGATTCGCGAGAGTGCGTCGTCCTGGCTGGAACGCGTGGAAATCCCGCGCGGCCGCATCGACGATGCGCCGAACACTTACTCCGGCGGCATGCGGCAGCGGCTTCAGATCGCACGTAACCTCGTCACCGAGCCGCGTCTGGTGTTCATGGACGAACCGACCGGCGGCCTTGACGTATCGGTTCAGGCGCGGCTGCTCGATCTGGTGCGCGGGCTGGTCAACGAACTGGGGCTTGCGGTCGTGATTGTCACGCACGATCTTGCGGTGGCGCGGCTGTTGTCGCACCGGGTGATGGTGATGAAGGGCGGCGAGGTGATCGAAACCGGTCTTACCGACCAGGTGCTCGACGATCCGCGCGAGCCCTATACCCAGCTTCTCGTTTCCTCGATCCTGCCGGCGTGAGGGCGATATGTCCGCGATGATCGAAATTTCCAACGCCGCAAAGATTTTCACCATGCATCTGCAGGGCGGCGTGCGGCTGTCAGTGATCTCCAACGTATCGCTGCATGTGAATGCCGGTGAGTGCGTCGTGCTGGCCGGGCCGTCCGGTGCGGGCAAATCATCGATTCTGAAAATGATCTTTGGCAATTATCGCTGCGACCAGGGCCGCATCGCGGTTCGTCACGATGAAAGCATCATCGACATCGCGACCGCGCGGCCGCAAGATATTCTGCGCGTGCGGCGGCAGACCATCGGTTATGTCAGCCAGTTCCTGCGTGCGGTGCCGCGCGTTCCGGCCATCGATGTTGTCGCCGAGCCTCTGGTCGCCAATGGCATCGCGCGTGAAAATGCGCGCGGGCATGCCACCGCACTTTTGCGCCGCCTCAATATCGCGGAGCGGCTGTGGGCATTACCGCCGTCAACGTTTTCCGGCGGTGAGCAGCAGCGCGTCAATATCGCGCGTGGGTTCATCTCAAACATGCCAATCCTCTTGCTCGACGAGCCGACTGCGTCGCTCGATGCGGTCAACCGCAAGATCGTGATCGATCTGGTCAGCGAGAAGAAGACGCAGGGCGTGGCGATGGTAGCGATTATTCACGACGACGAGGTTCGCAACCTGATTGCCGACAGGGTTATTGACGTGACGTCGTTCGCGGCGGCGGCATGAAGGAGACAGGATGAGTTCCGATGAAAAACTGTTCAGCAACGCGCGCGTGGTCCTCTCTGACCGAATCATTACGCGCGGCTGGGTCGCGACCGCCGATGGCGTCATCGCAGAAATCGGCGAGGGCGACGCATCTTCGCGCGGCGAGGATTGCGGCGGCGATCTGTTGATGCCGGGGCTGATTGAACTGCACACCGATCATCTTGAAGCGCATTACATGCCGCGTCCCAAGGTCTATTGGGATCCGGTCGCGGCGGTCGTCTCCTATGACGGTCAGCTTGCCACCAGCGGCATTACCACCGTGCTGGATTCGCTGCGGGTATGGCGCGAAGAGGGCGCGGAAGATGTTGACGGCCAGGCCGCACTTCTGGCCGCCGCGATCTCATCGGCGCGAGATGCAAATCTGCTGCGTGCCGACCATTTCCTGCATCTGCGCTGCGAGGTTCCGATGCCGGATGTGGTCCAGGAAGCGAAGGAACTGGTGGACCGGCCGGACGTGCGGCTCATGTCGCTGATGGACCACACGCCGGGTCAACGCCAGTTTCGCGATGAAGGCAAGCTGCGTGATTATTATCGCGGTAAGGCCGGTGGTCTGACCGATGCGCAGCTCGATGTGATGTTCGCACGGCGCTTTGAGTTTCAGAAAAAATATGCGGACAATAATCTGCGCGAGATCGTCGCGCTGGCGCAAAGCCGCGACATTCCACTCGCCAGTCATGACGACACTACCCCGGAGAATGTCAGCGACGCGATTCGTGACCGTGTCTCGGTCGCCGAGTTTCCGACCACGATGGAAGCCGCGCGTAGCCTGCACGAGGCCGGCATCCGCGTGCTGATGGGCGCCCCCAATGTGGTGCGCGGTGGCTCGCACTCCGGCAACATCGCGGCCGTCGACCTGGCCCGCGAAGGATTGCTGGATATTCTGTCGTCCGACTATGTGCCATCGAGTCTGTTGATGGGCGCGCTGCAATTGCCGAACCACGCGCCGGCGATCGATCTGGCGTCAGCGATACGGACCGTCACCAAGACGGCGGCGGGTGCTGTTGGCCTTCACGATCGCGGTGAGATCGCCGCCGGAAAACGCGCCGATCTGATCCGTGTACATATGGCACAGGATCTTCCCGTGGTGCGCAGCGTGTGGCGTGAAGGGAATCGTGTGGCGTGAGCGAGAGCCAAACCATATCGGGCGATTCGGATTTGATCGGACCGGGCCGGCTGGTTCTGGTCGTCGGGCCGAGCGGCGCGGGCAAGGATACGCTGATCGGTCTTGCGCAGGCAGCCTGCGCCGGCGACGGCGGCGTCGTCTTTCCACAGCGCGTGGTAACGCGCGAAGCATCGACCTTTGAGAACAACCAGGCCGTCAGCCCGGCACAATTCGGACAGATGCTGGCGCGTGGCAGCTTTGCCTTTCAATGGGAGGCGCACGGCCTGCGTTATGGATTGCCGCAATCCATCGTCGACGATATCCGCGCTGGCCGCGCGGTGGTTGTCAATGTATCCCGCGCCATCGTCGATTCCGCACGCAGATCGTACGCCAATGTCACGGCGGTTCTGGTAACCGCGCCGCGCGATACGCTGGCGCGTCGGCTGGCGGCGCGTTCGCGCGCGAGTGATGGCCAGCTCGACAACCGGCTTCGCAGGACCGTGGCGTCGGCGGTGCCGGATATCATTATCGAAAATGTTGGACGGCCCGAGGACGCCGCGACAGAGTTGCTCGATGCCATCAAGGGCATCGCCAAAATCAGTCATCCGCCCGCGGATAGCAGATGATCGACAGGAAACGGATCGGCAACTTGACCATCTCTTCCGGCCCATGCGGCGCATCGGCGTCGAAGAAAAGGCTGTCGCCAGGCGTCATGGTATAACGCATGTCCGCGTGCCGATACACCACCTTGCCTTCGAGCATATAGAGAAACTCCATGCCGGAATGCTGGAACAGCGGGAAGACGTCCGACTCCTTGGTCAACGTGATCATATAAGGCTCGACCACGACGCGCGAGCTTTGGTCGCCGGTATAGCCGAGCAGATGGTATTGATGGCCGTTTCGCGTGCCGCGCCGCTCGATCGCCAGTCCTTCGCCAGCCTTGACGAACGTGACCGAGCGCCGCTCTTCGTAGCGCCGGAAGAACGACGTGACCGGCACGCTGAGTGCGCGCGACAACGCCTGTAGCGTCGTGAGGGACGGCGATGTCATGCCATTCTCAATTTTCGACAGCATGCCGACAGAAATGCCGGTCGCAGCGGCAAGGTCGGAAATGTTAATGCCGAGCTTGTTGCGGAAGGCGCGGACCTCGCGGCCGATAGCAACTTCGAGGATATTGTCGCGTGCGCCGGTCAACGCATGGGGATCCTGCCCGTCGATCATTTTCGGCGCAACCAGCGGCGCCTTGACACCTTCGGAGCGTTTCCAGTTGGCGACGTCGTCCCGGGACGTATCCGCCGGTCCGGTCTCTTTCCGGCGTTTACTCGTCAGCTTCGCCACCTTTGCCATGTCTTGTCTCAGCCATCACGCGCGAGGTAAATGCTGGTGCGCCGACAATCTTTCCGCCGAACTCCTCGGCGGCGTCCTTCAGGCACGCTAGCATGTAGGCCGAAGCGGCGCTATCGGCCAACAGATGGTAGATGCGGCGAGCGGCGACGTCCGCACGTAGCACGATGGCGTTCAGGCGCGTCACCGACGTCTGCGCGATGGCAAGATCGCCGAAAATGCGAGGCCGCAGGTCGACGGCGCAGATTTTAGAGAACAATTCGGGTGCGGCCTCGCCATCCAGCGCGAACCAGGCGTGGCTGTGGCGGCGCGGCATGGGATAGGTTCTCTCGCCATCCTCAATACGCCAGCCGTTTTCAAGCTCCGAAAATCTGCCTTTGTCGCCTTCAAAAGCACTCAGCAGAAATACCTCGCTCGCAGCCAGCACCAGGCACAGCGACCCGTCGCTCTGCCGGAACGCGCGATTTGGAGTGTTCTCGATTTGTAACCTGCGTGCCTGCATCGCGCCCAGCGTGCCGCGGCCCTTGAAGCCAAGACGCGGCAGTTCGGACAGATCGGAAATGATGAGCGATGGCGTCATCTCACATCTCCTGCCGCTTGTTGCCAGGATCGTAAAACGGCGTCGGGATGATTTCTGCCTCGATCATTCGCCCACCATCGGCGCGAATTTTAAATCCGGTGCCAATAGCGCTTTGCTTCACTGGCACATAGGCAAGGCCGATGACCTTGTTCAGTGTCAGTGAGTGCACGACCGAGGTGACGCGCCCCGTGATGTTGCCGCCCTCAATCACCAGATGATTTTCCTTGGGGCAAGGCGCGGCGGCATTGGTCAGAGTAAAGCCCACCAGCGTGCGGGCGACACCCTTGGCGATCTGCATATCGACTGACCGCTTGCCAAGATAAGATGGCTTGGTCTTGGAGAGAGCCCATGTCATGCCGGCCTCGGCCGGATGGGTCAGGCCGTCGGTGTCCTGGCCAATAATAACATGCCCCTTCTCGAGCCGCAGCACGCGCTGCGCCTCGACACCAAAAGGCTTGATGCCGAACGGCTGTCCTGCCTCGAACAGTCTGTCCCACAGCCCGCCGCCATACGCCGACGGACAATGGATCTCGAATCCAAGTTCACCGACAAAGCCGACGCGCAGCACGCGAACGGGAATACCTGCCAGATGCCCGGCGCGAACCGCAAGATACGGAAAAGCCTCGGACGAGAAATCGATATCGCTTTGCAATTTTCCGATGACGTCACGTGCGCGCGGTCCGGCGATATTGATGCCGGCATAGGCGGCTGTGACATTGGCGATATCGACATCGAGCCGCCATTGCTGATTCCAGAAGCCCATCAAGCGATAGACCTGATCGACCGCTCCGGTCGTCGCCGTCACGTAGAAGTGCTGATCGTGCAGCCGGCAGGCGACGCCATCGTCGATGATGACCCCGCTCTCATCAGTGAGCAGCGCGTAGCGCGTGCGGCCGACGGGTTGCTTGAGGAAATTGAAGGTGTAGATGCGGTCGATAAACGCCGCCGCATCCGGTCCCCTGATCTCAAGGCCGCCGAGAGTCGAGACATCGATCAGGCCCACGCCTTTGCGCACCGCCTTGACCTCGGCGTCGATCGCCGCCGCGCTTTGGTCTTTCGCTCCGTAGTAAGCAGGACGCAACCATAGCCCCGCCGGCATCATCTGTGCACCTAGAGCGACATGCCGGTCGTGCATCGCGGTGAGGCGGGTCGGCTCAAATCCGCGTCCCGCAAGATGTCCGAATTTCTCCGGCACCAGCGGCGGGCGGAATGTGGTGGTGCCGACATCCTCGATACCGCGCCCGGTGGCGCGGGCCACGATGCGGATGGTGTTCAAATTGGCGTGGCGTCCCTGGCTCGGGCCGAAGCCCGCGGTCGAATAGCGTTTAACGAGCTGGATGTCGTCGTAGCCGTCATGCACGGTATCGAGAATGTCACGGGTCTTCAGATCCTCGTCGAAGTCGACGAAATCCTTGCCGTGATGTGACTCGGTGATCGGCCACGGATGGGTGATCGTTTTCGCGGCGGCATCGTTGACCGGCGCTAATGATGGAACTGCGGTGCTGCCGAGTGCCGCCTGTGCCGCTGCTTTTCCGGTCTGTGTTGCCTGATCTTCTATCAAGGCGTCCGACCATATCCCAGCGACCGATCCAGCCAGATGGATTCCCGGCGACAGTGTGCCGACGCGATGCATGGCTATCGCCGGATCGTAGGTGACTTTCGCGCCGGTGTGGCAGGCGAGATTGATCGCGGGCGTGAAGCCCGCGCTCATCACGACAAGATCGCAGTCGATCCATTCAGCAACGCCGCGCTGGTCGCGATCAAGAATTTCAGCGACAGCGACGGCCTCGACGCGATGTTTGCCTTTGGCTTCGATCAACGTCGCCTGGGGAATGATACGCACGCCGAGCGCCTTGACCGCAGCGGCTGCGGCTCCATTGGAGTTGCCACCAAGATCGGCCACCGCCATCACATCGATGCCTGCGTCGATGAGATCGAGCGCGGCCTCATAGCCGAAGCGGTTGACGGTCGCGACCACCGCACGCGTGCCAGGCTTGACGGCATAGAGCCGCATCAGGCGCTGTGCGGCATCGGCGAATATGATGCCGGGCAGGTCGTTGTTCGCGAACACAATGGGCTGGTCATAACCGCCGGTCGCCAGCACGGTCTGTTGCGTCCGGATTTTGTAGAGCCGGTCATCCTTCAGCGCAGAGGCCCAGTTGTCCGCGAACAAACCGGTCACAGTCGTATTGCTCATGATGCGCAAATTTGTCAGGCGGCGCGCATAAGCGAGGAGGCTAAGCCGCTTGATCTCGGCGTCGTGCCGGCTGCCGTTCAGCCGCCCATAAAGTAATGCGCCGCCCGGCATCGGCCATTCGTCGATCAGCAGTGTGTCCGCGCCGGCTTCCGCGGCCGCAATCGCGGCGCTCAATCCGGCCGGTCCGCCGCCGACCACCAGTACGTCGCAGAACAGATATTGCTTGTCGTAATAACCATGATGCGCATTGGGATCGAGCGACCCCAATCCCGCCAGTGTGCGAATCGGCTTTTCGAAAAAGCGCCATGCTCCTCGAGGACGGAAGAACGTTTTGTAATAAAAGCCGACTGGCAGAAAGCGCGAGAACAGGCCAAGCAGGGCGAGCCAGTCGCGGTCGAGCGTGCCAAGGCGGTTGATCGATGTCACCGCCATGTCCGCCGCGATCCTGTGGCGGTCGCCGCGCACATTCGGCTCGGGACCGACCTGCACCATGCAATTGGAATCGTGGCCTGCCATCGTGAGTGCGCCGCGCGGACGATGATATTTGAACGAGCGCGACAGCACATGACGCCCGGACGCCATCAGCACGCTGGCGATCACATCCCCCGCGAAACCTTGATAAGGTGCGCCGTCAAAGGTGAACGGCACTTTCTGCTTGCGGTCGAGCAGCAGTCCGAAGCCATCGATGGATAGCCGTTGTTCGTTCATGGCGCGCGATCCGCGAAATAATCCGCCGGACTTTTGCTCCAGAGAATTTCATCGGTGAGGCGATTGCGCCGGGCGATCAGCCATGTGTTGCTCGGCGCGTGCAGCCACCATTCGTCGACTTCGCCGGCTGAATTATCCTCGATAAACAGATAGTCGGTCCACTCGCGATCCGAACAGGACGAATCCGGCGTGCGCTTGACATCGCCCATCCAGACGAATTCCTGGATGTTGCGCGGGCCGTTGAGCGGGCAATGCATGATCTTCATGGATATAACTTCAATGGCCGACCGAGGCGGCGCCCTTTTCACCGACCAGGTCGAAACTGTGGAAACGGTCGAGCGCGAAAGGTTTCAAAAGATCGGGCTGCCGTCCGGTGGCGACGCATTCTGCCATGCGGAAGCCGCACACCGGCGTCGCCTTGAAACCCCAAGTGCCCCAGCCTGAATCGATGAAGTAGTTCTCGACCGGCGTCAGCCCCATCACGGGCGAGAAGTCCGGTGTCATGTCGGCAATGCCGGCCCATTGCCGCAGCACGCGCAGTTCCGCCATGAAGGGAAACAGCTCCAGCATGTGAGCCATCATGCCTTCCTTGAAGTCGAGCGTGGAGCGCCCGGTGTAAAGCCCGTAAGGATCGACCGCGCCTCCCATCACCATCTCGCCGCGCGCGCTTTGTGAAATATAGACATGGAGCGAACCGGACACCACGATCTGGTCGAGGATTGGCTTGACCGGTTCCGACACGCAGGCTTGCAGCGGGATTGTCTTGATCGGCAAACGAAAACCCGCCATCGCCGAAACGCGGCTCGACGAGCCGGCGACAGCCTGCACAACTTTGCCCGCGTGAATCGTGCCGCGATTGGTCTGCACGCCGACGGCGCGCTGGCCCTCTTTAAGAATGCCGGTGACTTCGGTGCCGGGATGGACTTCGACGCCTCGCGCCATCGCGCCCTTGGCGTAACCCCACGCAATCGCGTCATGCCGCGCGATCGCGCCGGGCGGGTGATACAGCGCACCGAGGATCGGATAGCGCACCTGGTCCGACATGTTCATGATGGGACAGAGGCGGGCGACGTCGTTGGCGTCGATCACTTCGGAATCGACGCCCATATGCTTATTGACCTCGGCGCGCCAGCGCGCGGTGCGCATTGCGGCGTCGGTATGCGCCAGCGTGAAATGGCCGCGCTCCGAATACATGATGTTGATGTCGAGTTCTTCGGAGAGGCCTCGAAACAGTTCGACCGACTCTTTATAAAAAGCGACGCCCTCGGGGGTGAGGTAGTTGGCGCGGATGATGGTGGTGTTGCGCGCGGTGTTGCCGCCGCCCATCCATGCCTTGTCGAGCACGGCGATGTTTGTGATGCCATAGCGGGTCGCCAGATAGTAGGCGGTAGCGAGGCCGTGGCCGCCGGCGCCGATAATAATGACGTCGTAGCTCTTCTTGAGTTCTCTCGCCCAGTGAAACTGCGGCGGGTCGCGGTGCTTCGGATTGAGGCCGTACTTCAACAAGGCGAGAGGCAAGGCAGGCTCCGGCGCAACCACGGTTTGGCGCGCATGTCCGGGCCGTTTTTCTGGTCCGGCACGCGCGGGGCCGAAACTGCATCAGCTTGCAGAGTTTCTCAAGAGGAAAATTTATTTCCTTTAAAGGCGACCGCAGTCTGCTTTATCCCCGATGCAGGATGAAAAGCACCATGAAAAAGGCCGCGGCGAAAAGAGCTGTCAGGATTCGCCAGAACACCGGGGTACCGGTCCAGAGTCGCCACGAACGGTTCAAAAGCGGATCGGAATTGTCCTCTTTGAGGCCCGCTTCAAGAGCCTGGGCAAACTCTGCAGCGTTGGCAAAACGCAGGGCGGGGTCGAAAGCCAAAGCTTGCGCGAGACATTTGCCGAGCCATGCCGGCAGGTCGGGGCGTTTTCTGGAGAGCGGTTGTCTTTCCCATTGGCCGAACGGAAAAGCTCCCCCGGAAAACATCCGGTAAAGCGTGACGGCAATCGAAAACACTTCCGATCGCGCATTCGGCGGCGAGCCCTGGAATAATTCCGGCGCCATATAGCGTGTGGTGCCGCCGAGCCGTTCTTCGGCCGGATCGTCGATGCCGGGCAGATAGGCCAACCCAAGATCGATGAGCCGCAAGCCGCCTTTGCCGGGGAGGACGATGTTTTCCGGCTTCAGGTCACGATGGATGACCTGCAGCTGGTTGAGATCGTCGACGGCTTCGCACAGCCGAAGTGCGATGCTGATGCCCTCCGCAAAGCCAATGGGTTGCTGCGCCAGACGTTCTTCCAGCGTTTCACCGCGATAGAACGGCATCGCAATGTAAAGGCAACTTTGCCGTCCGGGGGCGAGAGTGAGATATTCAGCGACCCATTCGCTGTTCACTGTGCGGCCGACCCAGACTTCCCGCAGGAAGCCGGCCTGAAAGACCTGATCCTGCAGCATCGCTCGCAAGGGAAATTTCAGCACGACATCGCGATTCTCGATGGTGTCGCGGGCACGCCGTAGCAACGTATGCTGGCTGCGATAGATGGTGCGGCCAATTGCGAAGCCGTCGAGTGTTTCACCTTCCTGCGGCGGATCGCGCAGCGGCAGGTTTCCGAAATCGTCTTTGATATCGCCAAGACTGAGTTGTGGCAGCCGTTCGAAATTGATCCGC
>JAIERI010000181.1 GCA_019747015.1 Xanthobacteraceae bacterium | reverse complement strand
GGCATAATCGCCCCGATCGCCGTCGAGTACCGGCGCGACCTGTCCCTTGCAGGTCCAGCCGCCCTCGCCTTTGGTCCAGCGCACGGTCGTGATGCTTTCGACGAAGCCCGGCAACTGAAACGCCAGCGAGCGATCCGCATTCAGCGCAAATGACGAGCCGTCGAATACCAGCTCGTCCTGGCCGCCGACCTGATTGAGATAGATCAGCGGCAGATGGCTTTCCGCCACGCGCGCGACCGAGATCGCCAGCCGCATGTCGTTCTTCTCGCGAGTGTAGGGCGAGCCATTCGGCACGATCAGGATTTCCGCGCCAGTCTCGGCGAGACACTCGACGACGTTTTCGTAGTCGTTGGATTCTTCCATCCAGGTATCTTCGCAGATCGGGACACCGATCCGGACATCGCGCACAGTCACCGGCCCGGCGGCAGGCCCGCGCGCGAACACGCGCTTTTCATCGAACACACCGTAATTGGGAAGATTGGCCTTGAAGCGCAGCGCCGCGATGCGTCCGCCATCGAGCAGCGCACAGGCATTGTAGAGTTTGCCGCCGTCGACCCACGGCGTCCCGATCAGCACCGCTGGGCCGCCATCCGCCGTCTCACGCGCAAGCTCCTCGATCGCCGCGCGGCACGCGGCCTGGAATGCGGGCTTGAGTACGAGGTCTTCGGGCGGATAGCCGGCGATGAAGAGTTCGGACAGCACAAGAAGATCGGCTTTGTCCTTCGCCGCCTGCGCACGTGCGGCGCGCGCCTTCCTCGCGTTGCCGGAAATGTCTCCGACAACGGGATTGAGCTGCGCCAGTGTGATCGTGAGACTTCTCGGTTCACCCATGCGAAGGTTCTATCCCGCCTCGCGAGTTCTTCGCAACATCCGCACGGAGCGTGGGATTTTTTAGAATCCCGCGACCGCCGGTATCGGCTTGATCTTGCCGTCTCGCTCGTTCTTGAGCAATTCTGCGATCAGGAATGCCATGTCGATCGACTGCTCGGCGTTCAGACGCGGATCACAAACCGTATGATAGCGGTCGTTGAGATCCTCGTCGGTGATGGCGCGCGCGCCGCCGATGCATTCGGTGACATTCTGCCCGGTCATCTCCAGATGCACGCCGCCCGGATGGGTCCCTTCCGCCGCGTGAACGGAGAAGAAGGTTTTCACCTCCGACAGGATGCGATCGAACGGCCGGGTCTTGTAGCCGGAGGTCGAGGTGATGGTGTTGCCGTGCATCGGATCGCACGACCACACCACGACCTTGCCCTCGCGTTTCACGGCGCGGACCAGATTCGGCAGATGATCGGCAACCTTGTCGGCGCCGAAACGGTTGATCAACGTCAGCCGGCCCGGCTCATTCTCAGGGTTGAGCACGTCGATCAGCTTCAACAATTCATCCGACTTCATCGACGGGCCGCACTTCAGGCCGATCGGATTCTTGATACCGCGGAAATACTCGACATGGCCGTGATCGAGCTGGCGGGTGCGATCGCCGATCCAGATCATGTGGCCCGACGTCGCGTACCAGTCGCCGGTCGTGGAATCGACGCGGGTGAAAGCCTGCTCGTAGCCGAGCAGCAACGCCTCGTGGCTGGTGTAGATATCGGTTGAGCGCAGTTCCGGATGGCTTTCCAAATTGAGACCGCAGGCGCGCATGAAGTTCAACGCGTCGGAAATGCGATCCGCCAGTTCCTTGTAACGGCGCGACTGCTGCGAATCCTTCAGGAAACCGAGCATCCACTGATGGACGCTGCCGAGATTGGCGAAGCCGCCGGTCGCGAACGCGCGCAACAGATTGAGCGTCGCCGCCGATTGCCGGTAAGCCGACAACTGACGGCGCGGATCTGGCGTACGCGCTTCCGGTGTGAACGCGATGTCGTTGACGATGTCGCCGCGATAGCTCGGCAATTCGACGCCACCCACTTTCTCGGTCGGCGAGGAACGTGGCTTGGCGAACTGGCCGGCGATGCGGCCGACCTTCACCACCGGCAGCGCACCGGCATAGGTCAGCACCACCGCCATCTGCAAAAGGACACGGAAGAAATCGCGGATATTGTTGGCGCCATGCTCGGCGAAACTCTCGGCGCAGTCGCCGCCCTGCAACAGGAAGGCCTCGCCGGCGGCAACGCGCGCCAGCGCCTTCTTCAGGTTGCGGGCTTCACCTGCAAAAACCAGCGGCGGAAACGTCGCAAGCTGCGCTTCGATATCCGCGAGCGCCTTCGCATCGGGATAAGCCGGCACCTGCAGCACCGGTTTCGCGCGCCAACTGTCGGGTGTCCACCGCTCGGACATGGCCTTGAACTCCTGAAGACTCGTCTGAAAACACTGTGAAGTGCGGGTTATACACAGCCCGGCCCTGCCTTGCCAGCCGCCAATTCGTCGAACAGGATCAGTTAGTTAATCAGCCGCGTGATTTCAACGGTGACCCGGAAGGAGGCGTCTTGCGGTCTACTCTGCGGCCTGACGCACATGGCGCGCGGTGGGAGTGCGCATCGTCACCAGTTCTTCAGCGGACGTCGGGTGCAGCGCCATGGTCGCGTCGAAATCAGCTTTGGTCGCCTTCAGCTTTACCGCGATGGCCACCACCTGGGTCAGTTCGGCGGCATCCGGCCCGACGATATGGCAGCCGAGAATACGGTCGGTGGCGCCATCGACCACCAGCTTCATCAGCACTCGCCCGGGATTGCCGGACATGGTCGCCTTGATGGGGCGAAAATCGGTCTTGTAGATATCGACATGGGTAAACTGCGCCCGCGCCTCCGCCTCGGTGAGCCCCACCGTGCCGACCTGCGGCAGCGAGAACACGGCGGTCGGAATGTCGGTATGATCGACTTTGACGCGCCGATTGCCGAACACGGTGTCGGCGAAGGCGTGGCCTTCGCGGATCGCCACCGGGGTCAGGTTCAGGCGATGGGTGACGTCGCCGACGGCATAGATGTGCGGGACGTTGGTCTGCGAATAATCGTCGACCGCAATACCACCGTTCATCGGATTGAGCGCGACACCGGCTTTCTCCAGCCCAAAACCGGTAACGCTCGGATGCCGGCCGATAGCGAACATGACTTCATCGGCGGCAATGCTCGACCTGCTGGACAGATGCGCGGTGACGACATCGCCGCGGCGCTCGATTTTCTCGACGGTGCATCCGGTGATGATGGTGATGCCGGCCTTTTCCATCTCGCTGCGCACATGTGTACGCACGTCCTCATCGAAACCACGCAGCACGTTGTCACCGCGATAGATCACGGTGACGTCGGAGCCGAGCCCGGCGAAGATGGAAGCGAATTCCAGTGCGATATAACCGCCGCCCTGGATGACAATGCGTCGCGGCTGTCTTTTCAGATGAAAGACTTCATTGGACGAGATCACGTGTTCGATGCCGGGAATCGCCGCGCCATGATTGGGCGTGCCGCCGGTGGCGATCAGGACATATTTGGCCTTCACCATCCCGCCGGTGGACAGACGCAGCGTATGCGGATCTTCGAACACGGCGCGCGCCTTGACGACCTGCGCGCCGGATTTCTCGACATTTGATGTGTAGATGGATTCGAGCCGGGCGATTTCCTTGTCCTTGTTCGCAATCAAGGTCGCCCAGTCGAAGGTCGCCTCAGGAATCGTCCAGCCGAACCCAGCGGCGTCCTTGATTTCCTCATGGACGTGCGAGGCGTACATCATGAGCTTTTTCGGAACGCAGCCGCGAATGACGCAGGTGCCGCCCATTCGGTATTCTTCGGCGATCATGACACGGGCACCATGACTGGCGGCGATCCGCGCGGCGCGTACACCGCCGGATCCGCCACCAATCACGAAAAGATCGACGTCCGTGTCAGCCATTTTCTTTTGCCTCCAGCCGCGGCTTTGAGAATACTACGCCGCGTCCTGGACGATCTTACACCGCGGACTTAGATTTCCTTGCCTCGGGCTTTCATCTCGCCGCGGAATTTGCCGTTGATTTCCTCGGCAAACTTCTGCGCCCAACCGTCCATGAACTGACGGGCCGTATCGAATATTGCCGGCTCCTGCTGAATCGATTTGGTGCCGAGTGGCGACTGGTAGAATGCGAGCAGATCCTTCAATTCCTGCTCGGTGAACTGGGTCGCGTAGATCTTCGCGAACTGATCGCCGATCTCCTGCTCACGGCCGGCCAGATCCTTTGCGACCTTGAGCGCGACTTCATTCAGATCCTTCTGATAGTTCAGGTTGGTCTGCAACAGCGTGATCTTGGTACGCTCCACCAGATTTGGAACGGCGTCCTTGTAGATCAGGGACACGTGTTTAAGGGCAAGAATGTCCTTGGCATAACCAATCGCCGTCGCCGACGGTGCGCTTTGCGCCTGCGCGCTCGCCAGCATCAGAACGGCGGCAAAACCGGCGATCAAAATCGAATCAACAAGTCGCTTCATTTCTTTCTCCTCAAATACGGCGCTTAAGGCCGATCAACCACACGAATTCCCTGCGAGCCAGCGAGGATCGCTATCCCGGCAAGCCCGATAAATAGCCCGTGCTCCACCACGCCCGGGATCGCATTCAGCAACGTCGCAAGGCGGGGGCCATCGGGGATGCGCCCAAGATGCGCGTCCACGATCCAGTGGCCGCCATCGGTGACGAAAGCATGACCGTCCCTGCCTTTACGGACGCTTATTTCCCCCGACACGTCGGCCTGCGTGAAACAATTTTCGATGGCACGCCGCGTCGCGGCAAGACCGAATGGAACGACCTCGATCGGCAGCGGGAATCGTCCCAACTGCTCCACCCATTTGCTGTCGTCGGCGATCACGATCATTCGCGCCGAGGCTGCGGCGACGATCTTCTCGCGCAGCAGTGCGCCGCCGCCGCCCTTGATAACATCGAGGTTAGCGTCAATCTCATCGGCGCCGTCCACAGTCAGATCCAGATGGTCGATGGCGTCGAGCGTCGTCAGTGCAACACCGCAGCGCTCCGCATCTACACGCGTCGCTTCCGATGTCGGCACGCCGACCACCTTCAGTCCGGCACGGACGCGCTCGCCCAGGAGTTCGACGAAATGTTTGGCGGTCGAGCCGGTGCCGAGCCCGAGCTTCATGCCGCCTTCGACATATTCAACCGCGCGGGCGGCCGCCTGTCGTTTCAACTGATCCATCGACATTGGGGGCTTTCGATCCGCCGCGGCAGGTCGTGCGGCGAGGCATATCTAGCGTCGATTGAAGCCAAGGAATAGGCCGTAAAACGCGGTTTTCCGCATTTGTGACTACCCCGCTTGCAACCTTGCTCATGGCGCGATAGCCAGCGGGCATGACAACATTCCCGCTTATTGTATTCGATCTCGACGGTACACTGGTCGACAGCGCTCCCGATCTGATCGGTGCGCTTAATTTCGTTCTGGGCCGCGAGGGTCTGCCGCCGGTGCCGGTCAAATCGGCGCGGAAAATGGTCGGTGCCGGCGCCCGCGCGCTGATCGAGCGTGGCCTCGAGCTTGAGGGCCGTGCCATGAGCCCGGAACGGGTCTCTCAGCTTACGGATGATTTTATCGCGTATTACGCCAAACACATCGCCGACGAGACCCGGCCGTTCGAGGGCGTCGAGGTGGCGCTCGACGAACTCTCCGCACGAGGTTTCAGGTTCGCTGTGTGCACCAACAAGCTCGAATGGCTGTCGAAACTGCTGCTCGACAAGCTTGCAATAAGTTCGCGCTTCGCCGCGATCTGCGGCGCCGATACGTTTGGCGTGCAAAAGCCCGACCCGATCATCCTCCGGCAAACGATCGCGCGCGCTGGTGGCGAATTGTCGTCTTCCATCATGGTCGGGGATTCCGGTCCTGACATTGGCGTCGCCCGGCGCGCCGGTGTTCCAGTGATCGGGGTCGATTTCGGCTACGCGCCTGTATCGATCACCGAACTTGAACCCGATGTGATGATTTCACATATGCGGGACCTCAGGGGTGCGGTCGATCGGATCATGGTCGCCAAGACCTCCATTTAAGCACTTGATTTTACATAAAAGATTTTCTCGCCTCTTCCCGGACGAGCGTTAACCCTTTGTTAAGAAACACCACCCTGCGGTTGCGTCAGTTTAGCGCGGCTCGTATGGTCCGAGCTGGGGGCTACGGGGACTAATGCGGGTTTGTACCGCGTCAAAACGACGGGTTTGTCATGCGTGTTTTCGTGTTTGTCGCAGCGGGCGTTGCGCTCGCCGGGTGTTCCTCTACATCCATGTCGTCCATGGATTTCTTCAAATCCAAGCCGGTCGAGGTGACCCTCCAGCTCGAATCGACGCCTCCCGGTGCGACGGCGACGACATCGGTCGGCCCGAGCTGCAAAACCCCATGTTCCGTCCAAGTGGCCACAGCCGACAGCTTCACGGTGACTTATGCGCTGCCGAAATATCAGTCTGAGACCATACCGGTCACGGTCTCGGCGCAGTCCGGCTCACCTCCGGTGCTCGACCCCAATCCCGCGGTCGCCGAGCTGAAATCCGCCACCGCAGCAAAAAAACCAGCGAAGAAAAAGCCGCGCGCCGCCAAGCCAGCCGCCGACGATGCGGCCTCGCCCTTCCCGCCTCCGCCTGCGCAGCAATAGCGGACTCCGGGCCTGCAATTACGCATTGTGCCCGGCCTTTCAAAGGCTTACATAGAATGTGTAAGAAAGCGGCCTGCGGGCGGACCGCTTGAAGGTTTTCATGCATGAACGCATATCTTGATACGCCCCTGACCGATGCGCCGGCGATGACCGACCCGTTCGGGCGCAGCATCAGTTATTTACGCGTCTCGGTGACCGACCGCTGCGACCTGCGCTGCTTCTATTGCATGTCCGAGGATATGACCTTCCTGCCCAAGGCCGATCTGCTGACGCTGGAAGAGCTTGACCGGCTGTGTTCGGCATTCATCGCCAAGGGCGTGCGCAAACTGCGCCTCACCGGCGGCGAGCCGCTGGTCCGGCGTAACGTAATCTCGCTGTTCCGTTCGCTGTCGCGTCATTTGCAAAGCGGCGCGCTGGATGAACTCACACTGACCACCAACGGTTCGCAGCTTGCGAACTTCGCCGGCCAGCTCGCCGACTGCGGCGTCAAGCGCATTAATGTCTCGCTGGATACCCTCGACCCAGACAAGTTTCGCAGCATCACCCGCTGGGGCGATCTGCCGAAGGTGCTCGCCGGCATCGAAGCTGCGCGCGACGCCGGCATGAAGGTGAAGATCAACGCGGTGGCGCTGAAGAACATCAACGAGGACGAAATTCCCTCGCTGATGGAATGGGCGCATGGCAAAGGCATGGACTTGACCCTGATCGAGGTCATGCCGATGGGCGACGTGTCGGGCGGACGCATCGATCAATATGTTCCGCTGTCGATGCTGCGCGCGCGCCTCGCCGCGAAATACACCCTCACCGACATCGACGAGACCACCGGCGGCCCGGCACGCTACGTTCGCGTCAGCGAGACCGGCGGCAAGCTCGGCCTGATCACGCCGATGACCCACAATTTCTGCGAATCATGCAACCGCGTCCGCATCACCTGCACGGGCACACTGCACACCTGCCTCGGCCATGAGGATGCCGCCGATCTGCGCAAGCCGCTACGCGCTTCCGCCGGCAACGAACTGCTCGCCGCCGCTATCGATCGCGCCATTGGTCTCAAGCCGAAGGGCCATGATTTCATCATCGATCGCCGCCACAACCGGCCGAGCGTGAACCGCCACATGAGCGTGACCGGCGGCTGAAGTATCCTTCAGCCCGCGAGCCAGGACACCTGGCTTGCACGCTTCCTGACAAACCTCAAACTTCCAATTGACGACGGCTTTGGGCGCTGGTTTGGTCTGGCCAACGTCGCGCGACCGGCTGGAAAAGCCGACATACGGTTCGCATGAGATTTGCTGATCGCATGATAAAAGGCGCCGGCGAAGTCTAGGGGGACGATCAAGTGCAAGCGCTGCTGAAATTGAGCCGCGGCATTGACGCGTTTACGACATTTGTCGGACGCTGGGTGTCATGGTTGATCGTCATTGCGGTGGTAATCTCCGCCGGCAATGCCATCATCCGAAAAGTATTCGACGCCTCGTCGAACGCCTATCTTGAATTGCAATGGGTGCTGTTCAGCGCTGTTTTCCTTTTCTGTTCGCCGTGGACGCTTCTCAGCGGCGAACACATCAAGATCGACATCATCAATCATACGTTGCCACTGAAGGTGCGAAGCTGGATCGACATGATCGGGCACCTTCTGTTTCTTGTGCCGTTTTGCGTAGTCCTGATCTGGACATCGATTCCATTTTTTCTGGTCTCATTCCATCAGAACGAACAATCTTTCAGCGCTGGGGGCCTGCCGCAATGGCCAGCAAAATCGCTCATCATGATCGGGGTGTCCTTGCTGCTGCTGCAGGCGATCTCTGAAATCATCAAGCGCGCCACCGTCATGCAGGGCCTGCTGCCGGATCCAAACGAACTGGCGCTAAGCGCACACGAACTGGCGGCACTTGAGGCCGAACGCCTGGCCGAAGCCATATCGGCGGACAAGCCGTGACCTCAATCGCCGCCGCATTCATTCGAAGGAAAGACGCCTAGATGGCCGCTATGTTCATCCACTACATGGCGCCAATCATGTTCGCGTCGCTAGTGCTGTTTTTGCTGCTCGGTTATCCGGTGGCGTTTTCGCTCGCAGCCAATGGCCTGCTGTTCGCCTTCATCGGCATCGAACTTGGCCTCTTCCGCCCCGATTTCCTTCAGGCACTGCCCGAGCGCGTCTATGGCGTAATGAACAATGAAACGCTGTTGGCAATACCGTTCTTCACATTCATGGGGCTGGTACTTGAACGATCCGGCATGGCCGAGGATTTGCTGGAGACTATCGGACAATTGTTCGGCAGCATTCGCGGCGGCATCGCGTACGCCGTGGTTTTCGTTGGCGCGCTGCTGGCGGCAACCACCGGCGTGGTAGCAGCCTCCGTTATCTCGATGGGGCTGATCTCGCTCCCCATCATGCTGCGCTATGGCTATGACCGCCGCGTCGCCACCGGCGTGATCGCCGCATCCGGAACGCTGGCGCAAATCATTCCGCCCTCGCTGGTTCTGATCGTGATGGCCGATCAGCTCGGCCGCTCCGTCGGCGACATGTATGAGGGCGCATTCATCCCCGGCATCGTGCTGGCTATCCTGTATGCGCTTTATATATTCCTCGTCACCCTGGTGAAGCCCAAAGCTGTGCCGGGTTTGCCGCTTGAAGCGCAAACGCTGCGCGAGCCGGAAACTGCGAAACATAAACTCATTCTACCGCTGGCTGCGATCTCAGCCGCTGCCTCAGCCTATTTCTTCGTGGTCAAGCTTGGCCTGTTTGACTGGACATCGCCAGTCTTCAACAAGCGGTCGGCCAACCCGCAGCTTTTGCAAGGCTTCTGGTTCCTGATTCTGTTCGGTCTGTTCACGAAACCGTTCATCGGCATCATCCGCACCATGACGATGTCTCTGTACCTCACGCTTGTCGGCGCGACAGCTATTGCGCTGCTTGCGATGAGCTACACCGGCGTCAAGGCCGGCGCCGACTACGTCGTTCTGACCATGTCCATCGTCGTGGCCGTTGCCTTCATTCTTGCGGTTCTGAACAAGCTGCTCGGCATCAAATTACTGTCGAAACTCGCCGAACAGGTGGTTTTCGTCATGGTCCCGCCACTTGGGTTGATTTTTCTGGTGCTGGGAACGATTTTCATCGGCGTGGCGACGCCTACGGAGGGCGGCGCGATGGGCGCGGCCGGCGCCCTCATCCTCGCCATGATGAAACGCCGGCTGTCGTGGGATCTGACGCGGCAGGCCGCCGAATCCACCGCCAAGCTTGCCGCGTTTGTCATTTTCATTCTGATCGGCGCCCGCGTGTTTTCTCTGACCTTCTATGGCGTCGACGGCCACCGGTGGGTTGAGGAGTTGCTGGTATCGCTGCCGGGCGGTCAGGTCGGATTCCTGATTTTCGTCAACGCATTCGTCTTCGTCCTGGCGTTCTTCCTCGATTTCTTCGAACTCGCCTTCATTGTCATTCCCCTGCTCGGTCCTGCCGCCGAAAAACTCGGGATCGACCTGATCTGGTTCGGTGTCATGCTGGGCGTCAACATGCAGACTTCGTTCATGCATCCGCCGTTCGGCTTCGCGCTGTTCTATCTGCGCTCCGTCGCTCCCAAGGAATCCTACCTCGATCGTGTCAGCGGCAAACGCATGGAGCTCGTCACCACGGCGCAAATCTATTGGGGTGCCGTGCCATTCGTAATTATTCAGGTTATTATGGTTGGTCTTGTCATCACATTCCCTGCCATGGTCATGCACTACAAAGGGACACTCTCGACCGTCGATCCCAACAAGGTCGATTTTCAGATTCAACAACAGGACATGCCGCAGCTCGATCTCGGTCCGCCGATCATCAAGTAGCAGACGCTCTTCGACACATGGCAAACGAAAAACCCGGCCCTCTTGCGAAGGCCGGGTTTTTACAATTGTGTGTGAACGGATCAGCCGCGGGTGCGCGAGCGGATCATGAAACTGTCGAAGGTGTATTCGGCAACCTGCCACCACAGATATTCATCGGAACGATACGCCTGCATCGCGTCGATGGAC
The DNA here is from genome assembly GCA_019747015.1 of Xanthobacteraceae bacterium. Lineage (GTDB taxonomy): Bacteria > Pseudomonadota > Alphaproteobacteria > Rhizobiales > Xanthobacteraceae > Afipia. The sequence continues at coordinate 19,444 of JAIERI010000181.1, read as the reverse complement.
TTCTTGAAGTCAGGGTTCTTCGCTGAAATTTCCGCCCACAATTCATTTGTGGCTTTCAGACACGCTTCCAGCACCTCATTGCTGAACGGACGCAGTTGCGTGCCGCCGGCGACGAGGCGCTTGAGTGCGGCCGGGTTCTGCATGTCGTAGCGCGCTGCCATGTAGGTGTTGGCGTTGGCCATCGCGTTGGTCACTATCGCCTGATAATTCTTCGGCAGCGAATTCCACTTCTCGAGATTGGTAAAGGCGTGGATCATCGGTCCGCCTTCCCAGAAGCCGGGATAATAGTAAAACGGTGCGACCTTGTTGAAGCCGAGCCGCTCGTCGTCGTACGGGCCAACCCATTCGGCCGCATCGATGGTGCCCTTTTCAAGGGCCGGATAGATGTCACCACCGGCAAGCTGCTGCGGCACGACACCGACTTTTGCAAGCACCTGACCGGCGATGCCGCCGATGCGCATCTTGAGCCCCGAAAGATCTGCGACTGTCTTGATCTCCTTACGGAACCAGCCGCCCATCTGCGTACCCGTATTGCCGCAGGGGTGCCCGATCACACCGGCCTTCTTGAAGAACTCGTTGCCGAGCTGTTCGCCGCCGCCCTGGTACCACCATGAATTCTGCATGCGGGCGTTCAGACCGAACGGCACCGACGCGTAGATCGCATAGGTCGGGTCCTTGCCGACATAGTAGTAGGCAACGGTGTGGCACATTTCGACCGTACCGTTGGACGCCGCGTCGAGCGCCTGTAGACCAGGGACGACTTCACCCGCCGCAAATACCTGAATCTGGAATTTGTTGTCAGTCATCTCGGCGACTTGTTTCGCCATGACTTCCGCCGCGCCGTAAATCGTGTCGAGCGATTTTGGAAAGCTCGACGTCAGACGCCATTTGATCTCTGGCATCGATTGGGCAATGGCCGGCGACGCCACCGCTGTCGCCGCTGTCCCTGCTGCCGACACTTTTAGAAAATCACGACGTTTCATTTCAGGCATCTCCTCACAGTTGAATTTTTTGTGGCCGGAGAGTGCGGTCTAACTTGGAACTTTCCAAGCCAAAACGCAGGCACCCGGGCTAAACCAAAGTCGCATAAGGGAAAAACCGGCGCGCCGCGCGTTCTGCGCGGTGCCAATTTCTTGCAGTACGGGGCTTCAAGCCGCCGATGTGCGAATCTGAAGACCGTCTTTGATCTTCGCGCCGATCGCGCGATAGATTTCGGCGTGATCGCCTTTGGGTTCGCTCTCCACCACCGGTGTGCCGGCATCCGAAGAGACACGGATCGACATATGCAGCGGCACTTCGCCGAGGAACGGCACCCCTAACCGCTCGGCCTCGTGACGCGCGCCGCCATGGCCGAAAATATCCGAACGCGTGCCGCATTCCGGGCACTGGAAATAACTCATGTTCTCGACAATGCCGAGCGTCGGCACATTGACCTTGGCGAACATCGCGATGCCGCGGCGTGCGTCGATCAATGCAAGATCCTGCGGCGTCGAGACGATGATCGCGCCTTTCAGCGGCACCTGCTGGGCGAGTGTGAGCTGCGCGTCGCCGGTGCCCGGCGGCATGTCGACGATCAGCACGTCGAGCGTGCCCCATGCGACGTCCCACAACATCTGACGAATCGCCGACATCACCATCGGTCCGCGCCAGATCATCGGGGTTTCCTCGGCGACCAGAAAGCCGATCGACATCAGCGGCAGGCCGAAACGATGGATCGGGATCATCTTCTTGTCGTCATTGAGCGCCGGCTTCTCATGAATGCCGGTCAGGCGCGGTACCGATGGGCCGTAGATATCGGCATCGAGCAATCCCACCCGCAGACCGAGATCGCGCAAGGCCAATGCGATGTTGAGCGCGGTGGTCGATTTGCCGACGCCACCTTTGCCGGAGGCGACCGCAATGATCGCGCCGATGCCCGGAATCGGCGCCTGCTTGCCCATTGGCGAATCCGCCGGCGTCGCCGGCTGATGAGAGGCAACGGGTTTGACGCCGTGCGAATGCGAATGGCCGTGATTGTGGTTGTGCGCAGGTGCCGCCGCCGAGCCGGGCTTGCGTTCGGCCGTCAGCGCCACCATGACGGTCGTCACACCGGGAATGGCGCGCACAGCCTCCTCGGCCCGCGCCCTGATGTCTTCCCATACCCGCGCCTCAGTGGCATCGACGTTGATCGAGAAGAACACCTTGCCGTCGTTCGCCGTGATTTCCGACAACACCTTGGCGACGGTGAGCGGCACGCCGCGCGGGGTCGGGATTTTGGCGAGGCTGTCGAGGACTTGCTGCTTCGTGACGCTCAAAATGTTGTCTCCCTGCGGATGTCAAATGCGTCGAAAAGACGATCTGCACCGCACAATAAGGTTCCGTGAAATTTATCACCCTCCATATATGTGAGTCATCTGCTCCTTTGCCAATCAGTTGTTGTCCAGTGCGACTGGTCTCGCTTTAATGCCGCGTTTGAGCCTGAAGAACCGCCGGAGACGCGATGATCACAAACACGGAAATCCTGCTCAGGCTGATGGCCGCCGCCGCGCTCGGCAGCCTGATCGGCTTTGAACGCGAACGCCTGCTCTGGGCGGCCGGAATCCGCACCCACATGCTGGTCTGCGTCGGCTCCTGCCTCATCATGATCGTATCCGCATTCGGTTTCGCCGACGTGCTGGGCCAGGAGCACACCGTGCTCGATCCTTCGCGTGTTGCCGCGCAGGTCGTCTCCGGCATCGGATTTCTCGGCGCCGGGTCGATCCTGGCGCGTGGCGAGATCGTCAAGGGCCTGACGACGGCAGCGAGCATCTGGACGGTCGCCGCAATCGGCCTTGCCATCGGCGGCGGCCTTTATTTCGCGGGCATCGCCTCCACGATTGTCATTCTTATCATCCTCGCCGGCGTCAAACCGCTTGAGGAAGCCTACCGGGCACGCAATCAGACCTGCCAGTTTCGAATTTCCGCCGAGCAAGGCGCGCTGACACTCGACGAATTGCGCCGGGCGCTGGATGTGCGCGTCTCGCAGATCAAGAGATTCGTCGTCGAAAGACGAAATGAGGATGGCAGCGAGGACTTGCTCGTGCTCCTGAACAAGGTGTCCTCGCAAGACATCGCCGACTTCAAGGTGAAACTGAACGAATTGAGCGCGATCCGTACCGTCGATCTGGTCAAAAGGGGCACGGACAGCGCCGCGGGCGGCTTCTGAAAGCGCAGGGACGGCGGAGGAGGATTCACACTTCGTTAACCTGATTAATTTGTGGTTTAAGCCACCTCTTAATGTTTTCACGCCAGAAATAGACCGTCGGAAAAGCCGGCTTTTCATTGCGCCCAGGATTTTTGTTCGTTCATGAGTGAGCCCGCAACGCTTTCATCGGACACTGCTGGTATCACGCCGGCCCGACACCGGCGCGCCGCGACACAGCGGGTACGCGAAGCCCGCGACCGGCTGACATCGACCAGCGGCACCCGGCCCGCTTTCGACCACGAATTGCTGCGGCAATACGCACAGACGCGCCTGTCGGCATCGCTCGTGGTGATGCTGCTCGTGGTGGCGACCGGCGGGCTCTCCAGCCTGTGGATTTCTCCTGTCACGGCCGGAATCTGGACCTGCGGCATCCTTGCGATCCACGCCGTGGTAGTGCGGTTCTGCACCAAATTCCTGACTATCCAGTCGGCGCCGGGCACGACGCGCAAATGGCGGCGGCGTTTCGTTCTGCTCGATCTGCTTTACGGACTCGCCTGGACTCTGATTCTGGTCCATCCCTCCGGCGTCGACGTGGTCTCGAACACGCTGATGCTGTTCGTGATGTTGCTGGTGGTTGCGGTCTCCAGCATGCTGGCGGCAAGTTTGCCGATCGCGGCGTTCGCGGCGACCATTCCGGTAACGGCGGCGATCGCAATGAACTTCGTGATACGTGGCACGCTCGACGATTACATTCTCGCAGCACTCGCGGTCACAGCGGAGTGCTATTTCGCCCTGCTCGCGCACCGGCTGCATTCGACCACGCTGGCGACACTGGAAGCGCGCGCCGAGAAAGACGCGCTGATCGGCGAACTCGAACAGGCCAAGGCGATCTCGGATGAAGCACGTCACCGCGCCGAGGCCGCCAACGTGTCCAAATCGCGCTTCCTCGCGCAGATGAGCCATGAACTTCGCACGCCGCTGAACGCCATTCTCGGATTTTCCGAAGTGATGAAAAGCGAGATTTTCGGCGCGCATGCGGTGGCAGTTTATAAGGACTATTCCGCCGATATTCATAATTCCGGCGTGCATCTGCTCAATCTCATCAACGAAATCCTCGATCTGTCGCGCATCGAGGCCGGCCGCTACGAACTGAATGAGGAGCCGGTGTCGCTGGTGCATGTTGTCGCCGATTGCCATCACCTTCTGAAGCTCCGCGCATCCAGCCGCGGCATCACCATCCATGAAGTGTTCGAGCAGGAGATGCCCAAGCTATGGGGCGACGAGCGCGCGATGCGCCAGATCGTTCTCAATCTGCTGTCGAATTCGATCAAGTTCACGCCGCAGGGCGGCGAGATCTGGCTCAAGGCCGGATGGACCGCATCCGGCGGACAGTATCTCAGCGTTAAAGACAACGGCCCCGGAATTCCCGAGGATGAAATCCCGATCGTGCTGGCCTCGTTCGGACAAGGTTCGAACTCGATCAAATCCGCGGAACAGGGTGCGGGCCTTGGCCTGCCCATCGCCAAGAGCTTGATCGACATGCATGGCGGCACCTTCACGCTGAAATCGAAACTACGGATCGGTACCGAGGTCATCATCACCTTCCCGCCGGAGCGCGTAATGAGTGCGCTGGCACCGATGGCGGAACAAGCGCCGCCATTGCAGCCGGAGCCGACGGCAAACGAGAAAAGCCGGCCGCGCCACAAGCCGATCATGAGCGCGGGCACTGGTTTGTAAGACGGGAATGCGAGAGCGCACAGACAGAGCGACTGGTGTGGCGTGACACGTTTGTTGATGGCGATAGCGATTTTGGTGGCGACCGCGGGCTCGATCTTCGCGGTGCAGGAGCCTGCGGCGTTCCATAGCGCGGCGCGTTCGATGCTCAAAACCATCAGCCTGCATCTGAACCGCAACAGCCCGCGCGCGGTTGAAATCACCCGCGCCCCGAATGGCGAATTCGCGCTGCATGCGAAAGTCAACGGCGTCACCGCACCGATGGTGATCGACACCGGCGCGACATCCGTCGTTTTGACTTATGAAACCGCGAAGGCCGCAGGGCTGCCACTCGAGATCGCGAATTACGATGTCGATGTCGAGACAGCCGGCGGCCGGGTCAAGGCGGCGCGGCTGACACTCGACCGCCTCGCGGTCGGCAAGCTCGAGGAATTGTCAGTGCCGGCGCTGGTGGTGCCACGCGGCCAGATGAAGGCCAACCTGCTCGGCATGAGCTTCCTCAACCGGCTGGAAAGCTGGGAAGTGCGCCCCGACAAATTACTGCTGCACGGCTATCCGTAAAACAACTCATGCGGCCGCCGACTCGACGACGCCGTGACCGACGCGGTCCATCGCATCGCGCAGCGTATCCACCCCGGCATCGAACCTCGTGCAGTTTTCCGCCAGCACCCGCCGGAACGCACGCGCACCCGGCACGCCGTGAAATGCACCGACCAGATGCCGCGTGATGGCATGCAGCCGCACGCCCTGCGCACGCTGCGTCTCGATATAGGAAATCAACGCCTCCAGCACCTCATGCATGGAGACATAAGGCGCAGGCACGCCGAAAATCTGCGGATCGACAGCCAAAAGACGCCATGGCTCCTGATAGGCCGCGCGGCCCAGCATAACACCATCAACATGGTCGAGATGCGCCTTCGCTTGCTCGACGCTGGCGACGCCGCCATTGATTGCGATCGGCACATCTGGCATTGCCGTTTTCAGGCGGTAGACCCGGTCATAGTCGAGCGGCGGGATGTCGCGATTCTGTTTCGGCGACAGTCCATCGAGCCACGCCTTGCGCGCATGCACGATCAGGCCGTCGGCGCCGGCGGCAACGACCGCGCGCGCCAGAACATCGAGCGCCACTTCCGGATCCTGATGGTCGATGCCGATGCGGCACTTCACCGTCACGGGAACATTGACCGCGTGCTTCATCGCGGCGACGCAATCTGCAACGAGTTGCGGCTCCGCCATCAGGCATGCGCCGAAGCGGCCATCCTGCACCCGGTCCGACGGGCAGCCGACGTTCAGGTTGATTTCGTCATAGCCGAACTCCTCGCCAATCTTCGCAGCTGTAGCGAGATCCTGCGGATTCGAACCGCCAAGCTGCAGTGCGACTGGATGCTCGGCGGCATTGAAGCCAAGCAGTCGCGCGCGATCACCATGGATCACCGCGCCGGTGGTCAGCATCTCGGTATAGAGTTTCGCATGGCGCGTCAGCAGACGGTGGAAGACGCGGCAATGCCGGTCGGTCCAGTCCATCATGGGGGCAACCGAAAACCGGTCGGAGTTGTGGGCGTTCCGTTCCATGGGCCAGATGTAGTGGTTTTGCACCTTGTCTGTCCACCCGCGGCTTTTGAATTTTGAGCCTTTAACCAAGAGGCTCGATCACGATCCCCTCGGCACCGCGCAAAACGAATTCCGCGTCCACAGGCTGCTGTCCCCGGTCCATAAACGTGGACAGCAAGATGCGTCCGTTCGGTCCAACCGCTGCCGGCAGCGGCACAGGCGTGCTGCCGAAATTCAGCACGACCAGAAGCCGCCTGCCCTGATGTTCGCGCTGATAGACCAAAATATCACCGCTCAAAGCAACCCACGAATAAGAGCCAACCGCCAGCTCGGATCTCACACGGCGCAGCTCGATCAGCGCGCGATACAGGTTCAGCATCGACATACTGTCCTCACGCTCCACGGCGACGTTGCGGACGGCGGCGTCCGTAGCGAGGGGCAGCCACGGCGTGCCGGTGGTGAAGCCCGCATACGGCGATGAATCCCACTGCATCGGCGTGCGGCAACCGTCGCGTCCCACACCTGTACCCGGCTGATTGATCCCCCACGGATCGCGCACCTGATCAGGCGCAATTCTCCCCTGCAGCATCCCGATCTCGTCGCCGTAATACAGTGTCGGCGTGCCGCGCAGCGTCAGCAGCAGCATCGCGGCGGCGCGCGCCTGCGCCTCGCCGATCCGGCTGGCGAGACGCTGACGATCATGATTGCCGAGCACCCAGTTCGGCCAGGCGCCCGGAGGCAACGCCGCTTCATATTGCGCGATGAGGTTTGAGACCACGCTTGCAGCCCATGGCGTGGAGATCAGCGCAAAGTTAAACGGCAACTGCGCGCCTTCAAGGTGACGCCCGTAGTAAGCCACGAGCTTTTCCGGCGGCAGATAAATCTCCCCGATCAGCACGCGCTCGTTGAACTCGTCCATCACACGGCGCATTCCGGCGACGACGTCATGAACCTCCGGCCGGTCGGTCGAATACACATGAAGCAGCCGCTGATAAGGCGACTGGCCAGGCGCAGCATCGGGATTGGATGGATCGTCACGAAACAGATCGTCCTTGATGAGATGCCACATCACATCGACACGGAAACCATCGACACCGCGTCGCAGCCAAAAGCGCATCACCTCATGCATCGCTTCGCGCACGGCGGGATTGCGCCAGTTTAGATCGGGCTGCGATCGCAGGAAGGCGTGGTAATAATATTGTCCGGTGTGCGCGTCGAACTCCCACGCGCGGCCGCCGAACTCGGACAGCCAGTTGTTCGGCGCGCCGCCATCGTGGGGATCGCGCCAGATGTACCAGTCCCGCTTCGGATTGTTCCTCGAGCTGCGGCTTTCGACAAACCACGGATGCCGGTCCGAGGTGTGATTGGGAACGAGATCGAGAATGACTTTCAAGCCGTGCGCGTGCGCGGCAGCGGCCAGCGCGTCAAAATCCGAAAGCGTGCCGAACAGCGGATCGATGCCGGTGTAGTCGGAAATGTCGTAGCCGAAATCGGCCATCGGAGAGGGAAAGACCGGCGACAACCACAGCGCATCGACGCCGAGATCGCGCAAATAAGACAGCCGCGCGGCGATGCCGCGAAGATCGCCGACGCCATCGCCATCCGTGTCCTGAAACGAGCGCGGATAGACCTGATAGAGTACGCCGCTCTGCCACCACAAGAAATTCCGGGTCATGCCTCACGCCGCATCGACTGCGGACATTTGTGCCCGCTACACCAGAGGTATGACGTCTCCGCCCGACACGCGCAATTCATTTGCCGGCGTTCATGCAACAGCCAATGATCGTCACATTGGTCAAAGAACGGAGCCTTCAAAATGCGCCTGCCGATCATTCCTCCTGCGAATCTGAACGCGGAGCAGAAGCCGCTTTACGACGATATGCGTCAGGGCATCGCCGCCAATTTTCAGGGCTTCGTCAATATCCGGGACGATGGCGCCCTGCTCGGCCCGTGGAATCCGTGGATTCACGAGCCAGCATTCGGAAAGCCGGTCTGGGAGCTGACAAAGGCGATGGTCTCCAAGCCCTCGCTTCCGGCTCCGGTCAGGGAGGTGGCCATTCTGGTGACGGGCGCGCACTTCAAATCGGCCTATGAGCTTTACGCCCATGTGATCGTCGCCGAGCATCGCGGCCTGTCCGACGAGAAACTGGCCACGATCGTCGCCGGTCAGCGCCCGGCCGATCTGACGCGGCAGGAAGCCGTCGCCTATGATTTTGCCTCCGCGCTGGTCAATGGCGGCGTGCTGCCCGAACTGACCTATCGCGCGGCGGTCGAGCAATTCGGCCAGCATGGCGCAGCCGAGCTGTCCTATCTCGTGGGCCTGTATTGCCTCGTCTCGGTCACGCTGAACACATTCGACGTGCCGGTGCCGGATTAAACCTGCCGCGAAACGCAGATAAAAAAAGGCCGGGGCTACTGCCCCGGCCCAAGGTCATCCTCGGGGGAGACTAGGAAGTTACTCAGCAGCGGCCAAAGGCTGGTCGCCGATCGCACCCGACGCACGAATTTCACCGATTTGTCCATCGTTGAACTTCAATACATCGCGCAGGATTTCTTCGGTGTGCTCGCCAAGCAGCGGCGAACGCTCCACAACAGTCGGTGAGTCCGACAACTTGATCGGATTGCCGACAGAGATGTACTTGCCACGCACCGGATGATCGACCTCGACCAGCGTGCCGGTGGCGTACAGCGACTTGTCCTCGGAGATTTCCTTGAGCGACAGGATCGGGCCGCAAGGAATGTCGTCCTTGTTGAGGATGTCCATCGCCTCGAACTTGGTCTTGGTCATCGTCCACTGTTCGATGCGTCCGAAGATCTCGTTCAGCTTGGGCAGACGGGCCGCCGGCTTGGCGTAGTTCGGATCGGTCTTCCAGGTCGGTTCGCCGATCACATCGCAGATCTTCTCCCAAACCGGAGCCTGGGTGATGAAATAGAGGTAAGCGTTCGGGTCGGTTTCCCAGCCCTTGCACTTGAGAATACGGCCGGGCTGGCCGCCGCCGGAATCGTTGCCCGCGCGCGGGGTCGCGTCGCCGAACGGAATGCCTTCGCCGAACTGGCTGTATTCCTTGAGCGGACCGTGGCTGAGGCGCTGCTGGTCGCGCAGCTTGACGCGGCACAGATTGAGTACGCCGTCCTGCATCGCGGCGGTGACCTTCTGGCCCTTGCCGGTCATGGTGCGCTGGTAGAGCGCGGTGACGATGCCGAGCGCCAGATGCAGGCCGGTGCCGCTGTCGCCAATCTGCGCGCCGGTGACCAACGGAAGCCCGTCACGGAAGCCCGTGGTCGAGGCAGCGCCGCCGGTGCACTGCGCGACGTTCTCGTAAACCTTGCAATCCTCGAACGGACCGGGACCGAATCCCTTGATCGAAGCGACGATCATCTTCGGGTTGATCTTCTGGATGGTCTCCCAGGGGAAACCCATGCGGTCGAGCACGCCGGGACCGAAATTCTCCACCAGCACGTCGCACGACTTGATGAGGGCGGTAAGAACTTCCTTGCCCTTGGTGTTCTTGGTGTCGAGCGTGATCGAACGCTTGTTGTGGTTGAGCATCGTGAAATAGAGGCTGTCCGCATTGGGGACGTCCTGCAACTGACCGCGGGTGATGTCGCCAACCCCTGGACGCTCAACCTTGATGACGTCAGCTCCGAACCACGCCAGCAACTGGGTGCAGGTCGGACCGGATTGAACATGCGTGAAGTCGAGGATACGAACACCCTGTAGCGCCTTGGTCATAACTTCCCTCCAATTGTTTCTTGTATTTCCCGTCTGCTTTGACATCGCCACCCGTTGCGCGGGTGGCGATATCGCCGAATTACTTCTTCTTCACCACGCTTTGCGGATTGAGGTTGCCGATGCGGCCGCTCTCGGTGCCCGCTGCCGGATCGATCACGGCGTTGATGAGGGTCGGCTTGCCGGAGTCCATCGCCGCGTCGACGGCGCGCTTCAGCTCGTCCGGCGTGGTGGCGTTCACGCCGACGCCGCCGAAAGCTTCCATCATCTTGTCGTAGCGGGCGTCCTTCACGAACACCGTGGTGCCGGGGTCGCGTCCGGTCGGATCGGTGTCGAGGCCGCGATAGATGCCGTTATTGTTGAAGATAACGATGCAGACCGGCAGGTTGTAACGGCAGATCGTCTCCACCTCCATGCCGGAAAAACCGAAGGCGCTGTCGCCTTCAACTGCGAGCACCGGCTTGCCGGTTTCGATGGCGGCGGCGACGGCAAAGCCCATGCCGATGCCCATGATACCCCAAGTGCCAACGTCAAGGCGCTTGCGCGGCTTGTACATATCGATGACACCGCGCGCGAGATCGAGCGTGTTGGCACCTTCGTTGACCAGGATAGCGTCCGGACGCTCCTTGATGACGGTGCGCAGCGCGCCGAGCGCACCATGGAAGTCCATCGGCGCCGTGTTCTTCATCAGCTTCGGCGCCATCTTGGCGATGTTTTCTTCGCGCTTGGTCTTGACCGAATTAACCCAGTCCGCCGGCGCTGTCGGCCACTTGGCATCGATGCCAGCGAGCAGCGCGGAAACGCACGAACCGATGTCACCGACGACGGGCGCGACGATCTCGACGTTGGAATCCATTTCCTTCGGCTCGATGTCGATCTGGATGAACTTCTTCGGAGCGTCGCCCCAGGTCTTGCCCTTGCCGTGCGACAGCAGCCAGTTCAGCCGTGCGCCGATCAAAAGCACGACATCGGAATCCTTCAGCACGGTGGAGCGAGCCGCGCCCGCGCATTGCGGATGGGTGTCTGGCAGAAGGCCCTTGGCCATGCTCATCGGCAGGAACGGAATGCCGGTCTTTTCAATAAGGGTGCGGATCGCGTCATCGGCCTGCGCGTAGGCTGCGCCCTTGCCGAGCAGGATCAGCGGGCGCTTGGCGCTCTTGAGCACGTCAAGCGCGCGCTTGACAGCGTCAGGCGCCGGAAGCTGCGCGGGCGCCGCGTCGATAACCTTCACCAGCGACTTGGCACCGGCGTCGGCAGTCATCACCTGCGAGAACAGTTTCGCGGGCAGATCGAGATAAACGCCGCCCGGACGGCCGGAGACGGCGGCACGGATCGCGCGTGCGACGGCGATGCCGATGTCCTGCGCATGCAGCACGCGGAACGCGGCCTTGCAGAGCGGCTTGGCGATCGCGAGCTGATCCATCTCTTCATAGTCGCCCTGCTGAAGATCGACGATCTCGCGCTCGGAAGAGCCGGAAATCAGGATCATCGGAAAGCAATTGGTGGTGGCGTTCGCCAGGGCGGTCAGGCCGTTGAGAAAGCCCGGAGCCGACACCGTCAGACAGATGCCGGGTTTCTTGGTCAGGAAGCCAGCGATCGCAGCGGCATTGCCTGCATGCTGTTCGTGGCGAAATGAGACGACGCGCAGGCCAGCTGCCTGTGCAAGACGGCCAAGGTCGGTGATCGGAATGCCCGGTACATTATAGATAGTCTCGATACCATTGAGCTTGAGCGCGTCGATGACGAGATGAAAGCCATCCGTCAGTTCCTGCTCGGTGGCGGTTGCATCAATGCTCTTTGCGACTGCTGCTATTGACATACGTGCTCTCCCAGGAGGTTACCGCTTGCTGCGGCTTTCTATTCAAAATGACCCGCTCGCAAATGCATCGGCGAGCAGGCTCAAGGATTCCTCTAACGCGACACTAAGACGTAATGACTGGCTGGTGCGCCCGCTTCAGTAACCGGAGCTTGCAAAGCGCACCCCTCGCTGCCGGCTTTCGCGGCACAGACGAAATGGATACGCTTGAATTTCATCGGTCGCCTCGAGACAGTCACTGCGAAAAACAGGTTGCGGCAAACAGACGCGCTATGAATTGCTCTCGCGCTTTTCAGCGTAAAAGCATCATGGCGAACGTGATTGGCATACCAAATACCAACTGTCAATAATTCTTCAAACGCCAAGTTATCGCTGCACCGCAACGAAAAAACGCTCTCTCCGCTCACCGCCAATGAATGCAAATGAAATGGACTTGCATTGATCGCGGCTTAACAAGGCGCGCCGGCCGCGACCGTTTTTGGTGCAATGCAGCTTGCGGCCGAAAGGCAAAAAATCATTTCCACAAACGCGGCGAAATTCTTGCCGCCTCATCATTCGGACGCATGAACGCAGCTATTATTAAGTCACCTGCTAACAGGCCTATCCATCAGGGCGGTTTTTTGAGGGTGGTTTTTTGCGATCTGTCTTTTCCCTCTTGCCTATTGGCATATCATATACCAAAATCCTTCCCTACGTGCTCCATAAGAGAGTGCGATTGGGAGGAACGATATGACGGTATCGGCGGGTAATGACGCTACACGTGTAAGCGACGGATATCGATGGGCACAATTGGCCATCGGTGTCGGCTGCATGGTGATGATTGCTAACCTACAATACGGATGGACATTCTTCGTCCCCGACATTCAGAAAAAGTTCGGCTTCGATCGCGCTGCGATCCAATGGGCCTTCACTTTGTTCGTGCTGTTCGAAACCTGGCTCGTGCCAGTCGAAGGCTGGTTCGTGGACAAATACGGTCCGCGCCTGGTCATCGTTTTCGGCGGCGTTCTTTGCGGCATCGGCTGGGTCATCAACTCCTATGCCACGTCGCTGAACGGCTTCTACTTCGGTCAGGTCATCGCAGGTATCGGTGCTGGCGCGGTTTACGGAACGTGCGTCGGCAACGCGTTGAAGTGGTTTCCCGACAAGCGCGGTCTTGCGGCCGGCATCACTGCGGCAGGCTTCGGCGCGGGTTCGGCCCTCACCGTTGCTCCGATCCAGGCTATGATCAAGGACTCCGGCTTCCAAGCCGCGTTCTTCAACTTCGGCATCGGACAGGGAATTATCTGCGTGATCTTGGCGTTGTTCTTGGCTGCTCCGAAAAAGGGTCAGGTTCCTGCCCCGGTGCACAACGTGAACATCCAGCAGACCCGTCGCGATTACAGCCCGGGCGAAGTGGCAAAGCAGCCGGTGTTCTGGCTGATGTACTTCATGTTCGTGATCGTCGGCGCCGGCGGCCTGCTGGTGACCGCCAACCTCAAGCCGATCGCAGCCGACTGGAAGATCGACGCCATTCCGGTGACGCTGATCGGCATGACGATGACTGCGGTGACGTTTGCCGCGACCATCGATCGCGTGCTGAACGGATTGACGAGACCGTTCTTCGGCTGGATTTCCGACCGGATCGGCCGCGAGAATACGATGTTCATCGCATTCGGTCTCGAAGGCATCGGCATCTACATGCTCTACCTCTGGGGCCAGAACCCGGTTTGGTTCGTCATCCTCAGCGGCTTCGTGTTCTTCGCATGGGGTGAAATCTACAGCCTCTTCCCGTCGACCTGCACGGATACGTTCGGCTCCAAGTTCGCCGCAACGAACGCCGGCATGCTCTACACCGCGAAGGGAACGGCGGCGCTTCTGGTGCCGTTCGGCAACTACATGCAGCAAGCGACCGGCAGCTGGGACCAGGTGTTCCTGATTGCCGCCGCCGCCAACATTCTGGCGTCGGTGCTGGCCATCGCGGTACTCAAGCCATGGCGCAAGTCGGTTGTTGAAAAAGGGCAGGTCATGAACGCGGCCGGCCAGTACGCGACTTAATAGCAATATCAGCGGGCCCGCCGGCAACACCGGCGGGCCCGTTGCCTTTAAGAGAAAGCCTTAAATTACCGAAGACCGCGCACCAACGACCCTCGACCGCAGCTCGCTCGATTAGCTGGCAGCACGAAAATCAAAACCTGATCCCCCGCAGCGTGACGGATGCTGCCGGCGCCGATCAGGATTTCGAAAACAATCTAAACCGGCCCGGTTGCCGCGTTTGATAACAGAAGTATCCCCGGAACATGTCCGGTATCACGGCTTAACGCTGAAACATTGGAGTTTGACTTATGGCTACCGATAAAGCTTCCGTCCGCAAAATTCTCGACGCTGTCAAAGCCGACGGCCGCACCAGCCTCACCGCCCCCGAAGGCAAGCTGGTTTGCGATGCGTATGGCATCGCCGTTCCCGGCGAAGGCGTTGCAAAGTCCGCCGCCGATGCAACCAAACTCGCATCCGGCATGGGTTATCCGGTCGTGATGAAGATCGTCTCGCCCGACATTCTCCACAAGACCGAAGCCGGCGGTGTGATCGTCGGCGTCAAGGACGATGCAGCCGCGAAGGCCGCTTATGACACCATTCTGGCGAATGCCAAGAAGTACAAGGCCGACGCCAAGATCGAAGGCATCCAGGTTCAGCAGATGCTGATGGGCGGCACTGAAGTCATCATCGGTTCGATCACCGATGGCTCGTTCGGCAAGCTTGTGGCCTTCGGCCTCGGCGGCGTTCTGGTTGAAATTCTCAAGGACATTACTTTCCGCCTCGCCCCCGCGACGAAGGAAGACGCCCTGTCGATGCTCGATGGCATTCAGGCCAAGGAAATGCTGCACGGCGTACGCGGCGGCGATCCGGTCAACCGCGATGCGCTGGCAGCTATCATCGTCAACGTCTCGCAGCTCGTCACCGACTTCCCTGAGATCATCGAACTCGATCTCAATCCGGTGTTCGCCACCAAGAAGGACGCGATTGCCGCCGACGTGCGTATCGTCGTCGACTTCGATTACAAGCCGAAGCCCGCTCCGCGTTCGAACGCGGAAATCGTCACCCAGATGAACCGCATCATGATGCCCAAGGCGCTCGCCGTGATCGGCGCATCGGCCGAAGACGGCAAGATCGGCAACTCGGTGATGAAGAACCTCATCAACGGCGGCTACAAGGGCAAGATCTATCCGATCCACCCGAAGGCCACCGAAATCCTCGGCTACAAGGCGTACAAGAGCGTCAAGGACGTCGAAGGCGAGATCGACACCGCGGTGTTCGCAATTCCTGCCAAGCTCGTGGCTGGTGCGCTCAAGGAGTGCGGCGAGAAGAAGATTCAAGGTGCGGTTCTGATCCCGTCGGGCTTCGCCGAAGCAAACGAGCCTGCCTTGCAGGAAGAAATTGTCGAGATCGGCAAGAAGTACAACATCCGCCTGATGGGGCCGAACATTTACGGCTTCTACTACACTCCTGCCGACCTCTGCGCGACGTTCTGCACGGCCTATGACGTGAAGGGTTCGGCGGCGCTGTCGTCGCAGTCCGGCGGCATCGGCATGGCGATCATCGGCTTCTCGCGCTCCGCAAAGATGGGCGTGTCCGCGATCGTCGGTCTCGGCAACAAGTCGGACATCGACGAGGACGATCTGCTCGCCTTCTTCGAACAGGATCCGAACACCAAGATCATCGCGCAGCATTGCGAGGATCTGAAGGACGGCCGTGCGTTCGCGGAAGCCGCCAAGCGCGTCTCCAAGAAGAAGCCGGTTGTCGTTTTGAAGGCGGGCCGCACCTCGGCTGGCGCCAAGGCCGCGTCCTCGCACACCGGCGCTCTGGCCGGCAACGACAAGATCTACGAGGACGTGCTGAAGCAGTCGGGCGTGATCCGCGCCCGTTCGCTGCGTCAGCTCCTCGAGTTCGCACGCGGCATTCCAGTGATGCCGACCCCTAAGGGTGAGAATGTCCTCATCATCACGGGCGCCGGCGGTTCTGGCGTGCTGTTGTCGGACGCAGTGGTCGACAACGACATGTCGCTGATGACCATGCCGGCCGATCTCGACGCGGCCTTCCGCAAGTTCATTCCGCCCTTCGGTGCCGCTGGTAACCCGGTGGACATCACCGGCGGTGAGCCTCCGATCACTTACGTCAATACCGTCAAGCTCGGCCTCACCGACGACCGTATCCATGCCTTGATTCTCGGCTACTGGCACACGATCGTCACTCCGCCGATGGTCTTCGCCCGCAACATGGTCGAAGTGAAGAACGAGATGAAGGCCAAGGGTATCGAAAAGCCGATCGTCGCCTCGCTCGCGGGTGACGTCGAGGTTGAGGAAGCCGCTGAATATCTTTACCAGAACGGCATCCCGGCTTACGCCTACTCGACCGAGCTTCCGGTGGAAGTCCTTGGAGCGAAGTACAAATGGGCGCGCGGCGCAGGCCTCATCAAGTAAGGGTTTCACCTAATGAACATTCATGAGTATCAGGCAAAAGCGGTCTTGAAGGAATTCGGCGTCCCCGTTTCCAAGGGCGTCCCTATCTTCAAGGCCGCGGAAGCGGAAGCAGCTGCCAAGCAGCTCGGCGGTCCGGTGTGGGTGGTGAAGAGCCAGATCCACGCCGGTGGCCGCGGCAAGGGCAAGTTCAAGGAAGCCGCCGCCGGCGACAAAGGCGGCGTTCGCCTTGCCAAGTCGATCGACGAAGTGAAGGCGTTTGCCCAGCAGATGCTGGGCAACACGCTGGTCACGATCCAGACCGGCCCGACCGGCAAGCAGGTCAACCGCCTCTACATCGAGGAAGGCGCGGACATCGACAAGGAGTTCTATCTGTCGGCGCTGGTCGACCGTGAAAGCTCGGAAGTCGCGTTCGTGGTCTCCACCGAAGGCGGCATGGACATCGAGACCGTGGCCCATGACACGCCCGAGAAGATCGTTACCTTCTCGGTCGATCCGGCCACCGGCATCATGCCGCATCATGGCCGCACCGTCGCCAAGGCGCTAAACCTGAAAGGCGATCAGGCCAAGCAGGCGGAAAAGCTGGTCACCCAGCTCTACAACGCCTTCGTCGCCAAGGACATGGCGATGCTGGAGATCAACCCGCTGATCCTGTCCAAGCAGGGTGAGCTGAAATGTCTCGACGCCAAGGTGTCGTTCGACTCCAACGCTCTGTACCGTCATCCCGACGTGATGCAGCTGCGCGACGAGACCGAGGAAGACGCCAAGGAAATCGAGGCGTCGAAATACGACCTCGCCTACATCGCTCTCGACGGCACCATCGGTTGCATGGTGAACGGCGCGGGCCTTGCGATGGCGACGCTCGACATCATCAAGCTCTACGGTGAATCCCCCGCCAACTTCCTCGACGTCGGCGGCGGCGCAACCGAAGAAAAGGTGACGGCGGCGTTCAAGATCATCACGTCCGATCCGAACGTGAAAGGCATTCTGGTCAACATCTTCGGCGGCATCATGAAGTGCGACGTCATCGCGCGCGGCGTCATTGCCGCGGTGAAGGCTGTCGGGCTGAAGGTGCCTCTGGTGGTGCGCCTGGAAGGCACCAATGTCGAGGAAGGCAAGAAGATCATCAATGAATCCGGTCTCAACGTCCTGTCCGCGAACGATCTGGACGACGCGGCGCAGAAGATCGTCAAAGCCGTGAAGGGGACCGCGTAAATGTCAGTCATGATCGATAAGAACACGAAGGTCATTTGCCAGGGCTTCACCGGCAAGAATGGCACCTTCCACTCCGAGGCGGCGATCGCCTACGGCACCAAGATGGTCGGCGGAACTTCGCCGGGCAAAGGCGGCTCCACCCATCTCGGCCTGCCGGTGTTCGACACTGTCGGCGAAGCGATGGAAAAGACCCGCGCCGACGCCAGCGTCGTCTACGTGCCGCCTCCGGGCGCCGCGGACGCGATCTGCGAAGCGATCGACGCGCAGGTGCCGCTGATCGTCTGCATTACCGAGGGCATTCCTGTGCTCGACATGGTGCGGGTGAAGCGCTCCCTCTCCGGTTCGAAGTCGCGCCTGCTCGGGCCGAATTGCCCCGGCGTGGTCACGGCTGGTGAATCGAAGATCGGCATCATGCCGGCCAATATCTTCAAGCCCGGCAATGTCGGTATCGTGTCGCGCTCCGGCACGCTGACCTATGAAGCCGTGTTCCAAACCTCGCAGGTGGGCTTCGGCCAGACCACGGCGGTCGGCATTGGCGGCGACCCGGTCAAGGGCACCGAGTTTATCGACGTGCTGGAGATGTTCCTGGCCGACGACAAGACCCACTCGATCATCATGATCGGTGAAATCGGCGGTTCCGCCGAGGAAGATGCCGCCCAGTTCCTCAAGGACGAGGCCAAGCGCGGCCGCAAAAAACCGATGGTCGGCTTCATCGCTGGCCGCACCGCCCCTCCGGGACGGCGCATGGGCCATGCCGGCGCCATTGTGGCCGGCGGCAAGGGTGATGCTGAATCGAAGATCGCGGCCATGGAATCGGCCGGGATCTCGGTTTCGCCTTCACCGGCGCGACTCGGAAGCTCGCTGGTGGACCTGCTCAAGGGCGTTAAGCCCGAAAAGCGGTCTGCATAACTGCTTTAATAACCACAAAGTCATAACCAAGGCCCCATCCGGGGCCTTGGTTTTGTATACCAGACCGGATAAGACGCTTGGAAACCTCGTAAAACCGGTCGAGCCAAGATATGCCGCAAACGCCCGACCAGACCAAAGAGATTGCAGCCGTGAAACCCCAGATCCAGCGAGCACCTGCAGCGAAAGCGCCGGCCAAGGGATCGAAGGCGGCCCCGGAACTGGTGGTCGGACGGTTCGCCCCCGAGCAGACCTTCAAGACCCGCGCCTATGAGGCGCTCAAGCACGCCATCCTCGAGATGGACATTTACTCTTCAGCAGAGCCGACCTGGATCGACGAACGTCAGTTGTCCGAACAGCTCGGCGTCAGCCGCACCCCGGTGCGCGAGGCCATCGTCATGCTCGAGCATGAGGGGCTGGTTAAATCTGTCGCGCGCAAGGGCGTGATGGTACTGAAAAAGACCCGCCGCGAGGTCATCGACATGATCCAGGCGTGGGCCGCGCTGGAAAGCATGGCGGCGCGCCTCGCCACCTTGCACGCGAGCGATGAAGCCATCTCCGGCCTGCGCAAACTGTTCGAAGGCTTCAACGAAGGCCACAAGCCCGCCGATCATCTCAGCGAATATTCGACCGCGAATATCCAGTTTCACCAAAGCATCGTCAAACTGAGCGGCTCGCAGGTTCTGGTCGACATGACCGAGCAGGTGCTGCTGCACGTGCGCGGCATCCGCCGTATCACCATCGGCCGCGACGATCGCGCCTCGCGTTCGATCATCGATCATCTTGCTATCATCGACGCCAACGAGAAGCGCGACACCGAGCGCGCCGTGAAGTTATCGCGCGATCACACACTTGGCCTTGCCGATTATGTCGAAGCC
>JAIERI010000001.1 GCA_019747015.1 Xanthobacteraceae bacterium | reverse complement strand
TCGTTCGAATCATCGCTTAAACGCAAAACGGAGCCGCTCGGCTCCGTTTTTATTAGCAATGTGCGGGAAGAAATTACTTGATCTTGGCTTCGCGGAATTCGACGTGCTTCTTCGCGACCGGGTCGTACTTCTTCTTCACGAGCTTGTCGGTCATCGTGCGCGAGTTCTTCTTCGCGACGTAATAGAAGCCGGTGTCAGCGCTAGAGACGAGCTTGACCTTGATGGTGACCGCTTTGGCCATGTTCAGAACCTCGAATATCGGGAATCGAAAGCGGGCCGGAGCAGGCCGACCCGCATTTGGCGGCAAACTAGCTTCGAATGCTCCAAAGTCAAGATTTAAGGCTCAAAGCAGCCCTACAATACGGGGCGATGGACTTTAAAAACCTCGTTTTTCTTGAGTTTATGCGCGATTTTGGCTTGGAACCGGCCCGGCTAGCCAGCCCTGAAATCTTGCGGCGTGAAGCTGAGGTCCAGAATCCGCCATTCCTTATACTTGTCCGCCGGCAGCATGTCGTAAGGCTGGCAGGCTTGCAGCGCCTTGATCGCGCCTTGCATCAGCAATGGTCCCTTGGGCGAGGCGCTGGCCTCGATCAGTGCCGGAGCGGCCATCAAATTGCCGGCGGGCGATAGCGCAATGCGCAGCACGATCTTGACCTTGTCGGCGGCCGTGACGCTGGCCGGCATTTGCGAGCATTTCCTCAAATGCTCGCGAAAGGTGTCGACGACGCTGGGCTCGATTTTCGCCGCTGTCGTATCGGCGCTGAAGCCGGTGTCCGAGAGGCTGAACATGGTCCCGTATTTCTCGGTAATGTCCGGCTGGGCGACGGGAGGTGCATTCAGCGCGAATGTCGTCGCTTGTTGAGGCGGTGGCGATTGCGCGGCGGGTGCTGCTGGCTGAGGGGGAGGCGCGGGCGGTTGTTGCGCGGCGGCCTGTTGCTGCGCGGGCGGCGGCTGTTTTGAGGCGGCCGGCGGCTTTGCGGATGCAGCCTGCGTCTGTTGGGCGGATGCCGTCTTTGTTGTCGAGTCATCCTGCATCGTCGGCTTCGGAATCGTCAAATCGAGTTGGGTCAGCGTGTCCTTTTTCTTCTCCTTTGCCTTGTCGCTTGCCTGCTGCACCTGTTCTGGCGTGACGAGTTCGACCGCGATCGCCTCGGTGGGCGAAGGGTTGAATGGTCGAACGCCGGTGCCGAAAACGATCCACGCCAGAATGACGATATGGACGGCGATAGAAGAGCCGATCCCCGCGCGGGTGAGCAGCCGTGATCTGATCGCTTCGGTTGGCTCATTCATATCCATGACGGCCGCAACATAGCAAAATGCGCGGCACCGGCACGGCGTTTTTGAGCGATCTAGGCTGTTTCGCGCTGCATCGTGCCACGCCGAAAATGGAAAAACGGCACTGTGACGCGGTGTGACAACGGTCCAGCGGCCAGCCGTGCTTCCAGTTCGTCGAGCACCTGCCGGGTGATCAGGTGCATGTCGACCAGTGGCGAGGAGCCAAGCTCGAACCAGACCAGTTCGATGAGTTCGGCGTCGGCGTGGACGATGCCCTTCACTTCATGTGCGATGGCGGACGCGTCGGCGGTGAAGAATCGGGTGTCGTATCGCCGGATTTTCCCGGGCGGCGTAATCGCGCGAGCCACCAGAAATAATTGCGAGGGATCGGGCAGCAGACCCGCTTCGGCGAACGGCTTCCATGTGCCGGCCAGCCGCGCGGCTTGCGCGATGGCCGGTTTCGAGACGGCTTTCTTTCCAAGGCAAAGACCGGTCTCCTCGCAGACCTCGCGAATGGCGGCAACGGCAAGAGCGCGTGCGCGAGATGCTTCAATTCGCGGGCGTCCACCGGTCAGGGTTTTTTCAAGTGCTTTCGGCAAGGGACTGGCGAGCGGGACGCGGTTGTCGCCGGGGTCGACACGCCCGCCGGGAAATACCAATTTGCCGGGCATAAACACGAGTCCATGGTGCCGCTTTCCAACCAGAACCTTCGGCGCCCGCCCACTGCGATCGACCAGGATCAGCGCCGCGGCATCCCTCGGCCGGCGATAGGGATGACGAAGATCATCCTTATCGGCGTTGAAGGCCTCGTTCATGCAAAAGCCAGTGCGTTCTTAAGAATCGCCGTATGTCTTGCCAGGGGTCGCGCTGTCGTCGAATCCGTGCATCCGGAATGCCCATTGCAAGCCGACCACTGCGCCCTTGACCGGCTGAAGCAACAACAGCGAGGCGATCAGGGTCAATGGCAAATAGATCGCAAGCTGCAAGGCGACCGGGGGTGAATAATTGGTCTCGATCATGAGCGCGACCGGCACCACGATATGGCCGACGATCACGATGACGAGATAGGCCGGAAGATCGTCGGCGCGATGGCCGCTGAAATCCTGGCCGCACACCGAACAGGAATTGGCAACTTTCAGATACGCGCAAAAAATCTTGCCTTCACCGCATCGCGGGCAGCGGCTCTTGAAGCCGCGCGCCATCGCGGTCCAGACATCGCGCTTGGGTAAGGCGGCGCGGTCGGAAACCCAGGTCGTTGCGGATGTCACGCTCTTTGCGGGGGCAGGGGTCACGCTAAGGCTGTCCATCATTGTCTCCTGTCAGGACCGCGCCGGTTTGACGGTCAGTCCTATTTTGGTTTGCGCGCCTTGGTCTTCGAGGCTTTGTTTCGAGAAGACTTGTTTCGCAAAGGCTTGTTTCGCGAAGGTTTGCGCGATTTCTTTTTATCCCGGCCGGGGCGTGCCTTGCCGCCATGTTCCTGGCGGATACGATCCTGCGGGGTATGCGACGCCGATCCTCGTTGATCGTCCCGCCTGCGGTGATGACGCGGGGCGATTGAGCCTTCAGATAAGAGCTCGAACCGGAGCGCGCCAGCCACCGGTGCTGCTTCTACCAGACGAACCTCCACCACGTCACCCAATCTGTGCATGGCACCGCTGCGCGAGCCGATCAACGCGTGGCGGGTCTCGTCGTAATTGTAATATTCGCTGCCCAGCGTCCGCACCGGGATCAGGCCGTCCGCGCCGGTGTCGTTCAGCTTCACGAACAATCCGGCGCGGGTAACGCCAGAAATCCGTCCCGTGAAGGTCGCGCCGATGCGGTCGGCGAGGAAATGCGCGATCAGCCGGTCGGCGGTCTCGCGTTCGGCTTTCATGGCGCGACGTTCGGTGAGCGAGATCGCGGCAGCGACTTCGCTCAATGTTTCAAAGGTCTCGGTTTCCGGTAGCGCGCCTTCGCCAAGGCCAAGCGCCCGGATCAAAGCGCGATGCACGATCAGGTCGGCGTATCGCCTGATAGGCGAGGTGAAATGAGCATAGCGGCGCAGGTTGAGACCGAAATGCCCGTAATTCTCGGCGGCGTATTCGGCCTGCGCCTGCGAGCGCAGCACCACCTCGTTAACCAGGGGTTCGGCGTCGCGGCCCTTCACCTGCGCCAGAATGCGGTTGAATACCGCGGGCCGCAGTGCACCGGTCGCAGAAAATGGCATGTCCAGCGTTTTGAGGAATTCGCGCAGGTTATGAAGCTTCTCCACCGTCGGCTCGTCGTGGACGCGATAGATCAGCGGCAGCGATTTCTTCTCCAGCGTCTCGGCGGCGGCGACGTTGGCGAGGATCATAAACTCCTCGATCAGCCGGTGCGCGTCGCGCCGCTCCGGTGTCACGATGCGATCCACCGTGCCGTCGGGCTTCAAGAGAATCTTGCGTTCGGGCAGATCCAGATCGAGCGGATCACGCTCGGTGCGCGCGCGTTTCACCAGCGCATAGGCGTCGTAAAGCGGTTTGAGAATGGGATCGAGCAGGGGGCCGGTGGTGTCGTCGGGATGGCCGTCGATCGCGGCCTGCGCCTGCACGTAATGCAGCTTCGCCGCCGAGCGCATCAGGATGCGATGAAACGTGTGCGAGCGCTTGCGTCCGTCCGGTCCGATCACCATGCGCACGGCCAAGGCGCCGCGCGGCGCGTGCGGAATCAGCGAACACAGATCGTTGGAGATGCGCTCGGGCAGCATCGGCACCACGCGGTCGGGGAAATAGACCGAGTTGCCGCGCTTGAGGGCTTCGCGGTCAAGCGCCGACTGCGGCCTTACATAGAACGCGACATCGGCGATGGCGACGTTGACGATATAGCCACCTTTGTTGTTCGGATCGCCGTCCGGCTGCGCATGCACGGCGTCGTCATGGTCTTTCGCGTCAGGCGGATCGATGGTGACCAGCGGCACGTCGCGCCAGTCCTCGCGTCCGGCGAGCGTCGCGGGCTTTGCGGCCTCCGATTCGGCGATGACCTCGGCGGGAAACTCCTGCGGGATCTCGTGGGCGTGGATTGCGATCAGGCTGACCGCTTTCTCGGTCTTCATCGATCCGAGCCGTTCCTTCACCTTGCCCGAAGGCAGGCCGTAGCCGCGCGCGCGCATCAATTCGACGCTGATGAGGTCGCCGTCCTGTGCGCCGCCGGAATCGCCTGCGGCGATCGCCAGTTCGCGGCCGACCTGTTTTTTGTCGATCGGGATCAGACGCCCGGCGCCATTCGGTAGTACGCGGTAGATTCCAAGCACGCGGTTTCTGGTCTTCTCCAGAAGCTTGATGACGCGGCCGCTATAGGCGGCGTTGCGATCGCCACGCTCGGGTTTCTCGACCCGCAGCAGCGCGCGGTCGCCGATGCCGGCGACGGTGCCGGGCTTGGGGCGGCGCGGAACGTGAATGCGGATGACGGGGGCAGGGCCGTCGGTCTCCACCAGCCATTCGGCGGGCGCGGCGATCAGTTCGCCATCCTTGTCGTGTCCAGTGATGTCGGCAACCACTGTCGGCGGCAGCGATTTGGGCTCGGCGACTTTCTTGCCGCGCCTGGCGATGACGCCTTCATCCACGAGTTCGGCCAGAATCCGGCGCAGCGCGGCGCGATCCTCGTTCTTCAGTCCGAAATGGCGGGCGAGTTCGCGCGTGCCGGCGTCACTGGGATGCTCGCGCACGAACGCAACAATGCTCTGCCGGTCAGGAAAAGCATGTTGCGCGTCACGTTTGTTTTTCATTATCCACGTGCTTTGCCGGCGCTCTTCTTGGCCGCCGGTGGTGCGGCTTTCGCGGCGGCGACTTTTGCAGGTGCGGCTTTGGCTTTAGCCTTCGCTGGCGTTGCCTTGATGACAGTCTCCGCGCCATTGGTCTTCGCGGATGGTTTTGCCGCCGCCTTCTTGGCAGTTTTTTTCGCGGGCTTGACCGCAGCTTTACCTGTCCCCGCTTCAGCAGCTTTCGCCTTCGCGGCCGGTTTCGCGGTCTTCTTGGCAGCGCGCTTCGGCTTGCCGCCGCCCTTGGCCGCGCGTTCCTCGATCAGCGCGATGGCTTCGGGCAGCGTAATGGTCTCTGGCGTCTTGTCGTTCGGAATGGTGGCGTTGATGCCATCGATGGTGACGTAGGCGCCGTAGCGTCCGGTCTTGACCATGATAGTTCCGCCGCGCGCCGGGTACTCGCCGACCGGCTTGCCGGGGTCTGCGCCAAAACGCCGGCTCGGGCCTTTGGCGATCTTTTCCGCGATCAGCGTCACCGCGCGGTTGAGACCGACGGTGTAAACTTCGTCACCTGCCTCAAGGCTGGCATAAGTCTTTCCGTGCCGCACGAATGGGCCGAACCGGCCGATGCCGGCGGTAATCATCTCGCCATCCTCGGGATGCGGGCCGATGTCGCGCGGCAACGACAGCAGCTTCAACGCAAGCTCGAGTTCGACGTCGCCAGGCGACATGTTTTTCGGAATGCCGGCGCGTTTCGGCTTCTCGCCCTCGGCGTAATCCTTCACATCGCCGAGCTGGATGTAGGGGCCGAAGCGTCCGGCTTTCACCGCGACATCAAGTCCGGTCTCCGGATCCTGGCCAAGCACGCGGTCGTTCGATCCGCTGCCGGCGGCGAGCGGACGGGTATAACGGCATTCGGGATAGTTCGAGCAGCCGACAAAGGCGCCGAACTTGCCGGCCTTCAGATTGAGCTTGCCGGTGCCGCAGCTCGGGCACTGGCGCGGGTCGCCGCCATCGGCGCGCGGCTCATAGATGTGCTCGCCGAGCATGGCGTCGAGCACGTCGAGCACTTCGGTGACACGTACATCCTTGATCTCGTTGACCGCGCCGATGAAGTCTTTCCAGAAATCCGTCAGCACCTGCTTCCACGAGATTTCGTTGTTCGAAATCCTGTCGAGCTTCTCTTCGAGATCGGCGGTGAAATCGAATTCCACATAGCGCGCGAAATAGTTCTCGAGAAACGCCACGACGACGCGGCCCTTGTCCTCGGCGTGCATGCGCTTCTTGTCGAGCTTCACGTAGCCGCGATCCTTCAGCACTTGAAGGATCGACGCGTAGGTGGAAGGCCGGCCGATGCCGAGTTCCTCCATGCGCTTGACCAGCGAGGCTTCCGAGAAGCGCGGCGGCGGCTCGGTGAAATGCTGGCTGACGTCGAGGTTCTCGCGCTTGAGGGCTTCGCCTTCGCTCATCGCAGGAAGACGACGGCTGTCCTCGTCTTCCGGATCGTCGTCACGGCCTTCCTGATAGACCGCGAGGAAACCGTCGAACTTGATGACCTGGCCGGTGGCGCGCAGTTCCAGCGTGCGCGCGCCTGCCTTGGCCGTGATATCGACGGTGGTGCGTTCCATCTCGGCCGATTCCATCTGGCTCGCGACGGTGCGCATCCAGATCAACTCATAAAGCCGCGCCTGGTCGTTATCCAGTTTGCGCTTCATGTCGGCAGGGCGGCGCGACAGATCGGTCGGGCGGATCGCTTCGTGCGCTTCCTGCGCGTTCTTGGCTTTCGAGATATACTGGCGCGGCGCGTCCGGCACGTAGGCGTTGCCGTAATCCTCGCCGATCACCTTGCGCACCTGCGTGATCGCAGACGGATCGATCGAGACGCCGTCGGTTCGCATATAGGTGATCAGGCCGGTGGTCTCGCCGCCGATATCGATGCCCTCGTAAAGCCGCTGCGCGATGCGCATGGTGTGCGAGGGCGCAAAGCCGAGCTTGCGGCTGGCTTCCTGCTGCAGCGTCGAGGTGGTGAAAGGCGATTGCGGATTGCGCCGCGCGGGCTTGGCTTCCACCGTGGTGACGATGAAATTCGCCACTTCGAGGGCCTTCTTGAAGTCCTCGGCTTCCGCGCCGGTGCCGATGTCAAGGCGCTGGATTTTCTTTCCGTCCGCGCCGACAAGACGCGCTTCGAAATTTTCGCCGCGCGGGGTCGCCAGCGTCGCCAGCAGCGACCAGTACTCGCGCGGCACGAATTTTTCGATCTCGAGTTCGCGGTCGCAGACCAGTCTCAGCGCAACGGATTGCACGCGGCCAGCGGAGCGTGCGCCTGGCAGCTTGCGCCACAGCACCGGAGAGAGTGTGAAGCCGACCAGATAATCCAGCGCGCGGCGCGCCAGATACGCATCGACCAGCGCGCCATCGATCTGGCGCGGATTTTTCATCGCCTCGGTGACGGCCTGCTTGGTGATGGCGTTGAACACCACGCGCTCGATGATCTGATCCTTCAGCGCGCGCTTCTGTTTCATGATCTCCAGCACATGCCAGGAGATGGCTTCACCCTCGCGATCAGGGTCGGTGGCAAGGATCAGCTTGTCAGCAGTCTTCAGTGCCTTGGCGATGTCGTTGAGGCGGCCGGCGGCCTTAGGATCATTTTCCCAGATCATCTGGAAATTGTCGTCGGGATTCACCGATCCGTTCTTGGCCGGCAGGTCGCGGACATGACCATAGGAGGCCAGGACCTCGTAGGAGGAACCCAGGTATTTGTTGATCGTCTTGGCCTTTGCAGGCGACTCGACAATGACGAGATTCATTTGTTTCCAATGACTTGTGGGGAGAAAACGGACCGGAATCACTGGTTCGGCGCCGCCTGCCTAGCCCGATACATGGGTAAAGAGCCACGTCCTGTCAAATCGCCGCGTCGTGACCGTCCCTTAGAGACTGGTTGAGTTGTAAATTTATATATACTTAAAGTTGTAAAAATGAGCAGCATCAGTGCACCTGATGTTTCGGGGCTAGCCTTTAAAGCAGCGACACCATCCCGCCGCCGTGGCGCTCCAGCCGTCCTGCAAGTTCTAGCTCCAGCAGCACGGTTCGCACCACCGCCGGCGAGGAGACCGCCATGCGCACCAGATCGTCGAGACCAAGCGGCGAGGGACCGAGCAGGCTGACGATACGCGCGCGCTCGTCCGCCTGCGGTTCGTCCTCGATCGGCTCGTCGTCGCGCTCGCTAATCGGCAACTCGATGGGACGTCCCATGATCGGCTGCAATGCGCTGATGACGTCGGCGGCTTCGGTCACCAGCGTCGCGCCCTGCTTGATGAGATCGTTGGTGCCCGCCGCGCGAGGATCGAGCGGGGAGCCCGGCACCGCGAACACCTCGCGGCCCTGTTCGTTGGCAAAGCGCGCGGTGATCAGCGAGCCGGAACGATAGGCTGCCTCGACGATGATGACACCGAATGCAACTCCGGAGATCAGGCGGTTGCGGCGGGGAAAATCCCGCGCGCGCGGGGCGTGACCCATCGGCATTTCCGAAATCGCGCCGCCGCCGTGCTCGATGATATGCAGCAGCAGATCCTGATGCTCCGGCGGATAGATCCGGTCATGGCCGCCTGCCAGCACCGCGACCGTGCCGCTCGCCATCGAGGCGCGATGGGCGGCCTGATCGATGCCGCGCGCCAGACCCGATGCAATCACAAAGGAGGATTCGCCAAGGCCGCGTGCAAGATTTTGCGCGAATTTCAGTCCGGCGCCCGAAGCGTTGCGCGAGCCGACAATGCTGATCATCGGCCGCATCTGCACCTCGAACGTACCGCGCACCCCGAGCAGCGGCGGCGCATCGTCGATCAATGCGAGACGTGAGGGATAGCCGTATTCGCCGGGCGCGCGCAGCGCGACGCCCATCCTGCCGCCGATTTCGATTTCGCGCTCCGCATCCTCAGTCGTGGTGATGCGTCCGGGATTGCTTGCGCCGCCGCGCTTCGCCAAATCGGGCAGGCGCACCAGCGCGGCACGGGCGCTGCCATAATGATTGACCAGCGAGCGGAAGGTGCGCGGCCCGACATTGTCGGAACGGATCAGGCGCAGCCAGTCGACCCGCTGCGCGTCGGAGAGCGTTTGCGTGTTTCTGTGCGTTTGCGTGTCCAAGCCGTCCCCCGGAGCGGGCGGAGTTTTGCGCAAGTTGGGGAAGGGGGCAATGCGCGGAACAGGGGAAATTACCCCTTGCTTCCGATCTTTCCTTCCGTCCCGTCGCGCAGGCGCTGGATGTTGGCGCGGTGCATGTACCACAGCATCGCCGACAAAATCGCGAACAGCGCGGCGAGCGGCAGATAGCCTGACCACAGCAACATCACCGGGACCACCGCGCTCGCGACCAGCGCTGCCAGTGATGAGTAGCGGGTGACGAAAGCCACACCGAGCCAGATCACACAGAACGCGAGCGCCGCCGGCCAGAACAGTCCGAGCAGCACGCCGATATAGACCGCGACGCCTTTGCCGCCCTTGAACTTCAGCCACACCGGAAACAGGTGGCCGAGAAACGCGCCCAGCGCCGCGGCCATCGCAGCGTCACGTCCGACATAATAGCCCGCAAGCGCCACGATCACGGTGCCCTTGAGCATATCCAGCAGCAGCGTCGCCGCCGCCAGATCCTTGCGTCCGGTGCGCAGCACGTTGGTCGCGCCGATATTGCCGGAGCCGATCGAACGCAGATCCTTCGTGCCGGCAAGCTGTGTGATGAGCAGGCCGAACGGGATCGAGCCGAAGGCGTAGCCCCAGATCAACGCGATGAAAAGCATCAGAAGATAGATCGTCATGTGATCTCACACTTTAATAGACGAGCGCGACGAAATGTAGCGCGCTCACTGATAAACGCTGCGGCCGCCGACGATGGTGCGAACCGCGCGGCCCGAGAACCGAGCCTCGTCGAACGGCGTGTTCTTGCATTGCGATTTCAGATCGTCCCGGTCAAGCACCCAGGGTGCATCAAGATCGATCACCACGAGGTCCGCCGGCGCGCCCGCGCGCAGTGAGCCGCCGGGCAGGCCGAGCAGTTCGGCGGGGCGTGTCGACATGGCGCGGATCAAGGTCTTCAGATTGATCTCGCCCGAATGAACCAGGCGCAATCCCGCGGGCAGCATGGTCTCAAGTCCAATGGCACCGGGCTCGGCCTCGGCGAAAGGCAGCCGCTTGACCTCGACGTCCTGTGGATTGTGGTCCGACATAATGACATCGATGAGACCCGACGCTACGGCTTCGACCAGTGCCTTGCGGTCGTCCTCGGTGCGCAGCGGCGGCGACAGCTTGAGGAAGGTGCGATAGGGGCCAATGTCGTTTTCATTCAGGGTCAGATGATTGATCGAGGCGGATGCGCTCACCGCGAGGCCTGCGTCTTTCGCGCGCTTGAGGATGTCCAGCGACTCGATGCAGGTGATGGAAGCAGCGTGGTAGCGCCCGCCGGTCAGCGCGACGAGGCGCATGTCGCGCTCCAGCACCACGGCCTCCGCCGCATTGGGAATGCCCATCAGGCCGAGGCGGGTCGCGAATTCGCCTTCATTCATCACGCCTTCGCCGACGAGGTGCGGGTCTTCGGTGTGATGCACGATCAGCGCGCCGAAATCACGCGCATACATCAGTGCGCGGCGCATCACCAGCGCGTTCATCACGCTGCGGTTGCCGTCGGTGAAGGCGACGGCGCCGGCGGCCTTGAGCAGACCGAACTCGGTCATTTCTTCGCCGGTCATTCCCTTGGTCAGCGCAGCCATGGGATGGATATTGACGATGGCGGTGTCGCGGGCGCGGCGCAAAATGAAATCGACGGTGGCGGAATTGTCGATCACGGGTCTGGTGTCGGGCTGGCAGACGATGGTGGTGATGCCGCCGGCCGCCGCAGCCTGGCTCGCCGATGCAAAGGTCTCGCGATGGCCCGCGCCTGGCTCGCCGACGAAGGCGCGCATGTCGATCAGGCCGGGGGCGACCACCTTGCCGGCGCAGTTGATGATGTCGGTGCCCTCCGGCACGCCGGCCGCGCCGATGCCGCGCCGCGCGTCTTTAATGACGCCATCGGCAATCAGCACGTCGCCGGGCTCGTCGATGTCACGCGAGGGGTCGATGATCCGCGCATTGGCGAGCAGGATCGGATGGCGGCGATCACTCAGCATGATCAAGCGTTCGGCAGGTTGCGGGCGAGTGCTTCGAGCACCGCCATGCGCACCGCCACTCCCATTTCGACCTGTTCGCGGATCAGCGACTGCGCGCCGTCCGCCACGATGGAGTCGATCTCGACGCCCCGGTTCATCGGCCCCGGATGCATCACCAGCGCGTCGGGCTTGGCGTAGGCCAGCTTCTTCTGATCGAGCCCGAAATAATGGAAATACTCCTGGGACGAGGGGACGAACGAGCCGTTCATGCGCTCACGCTGCAGCCGCAGCATCATCACGATGTCGGCGCCGTTGAGACCTTCGCGCATGTCGCGTGCGACCTCGACACCCATGCGCTCGATGCCGGGCGGCAGCAGGGTGGAGGGCCCGACGACGCGCACCCTTGCGCCCATCGCGTTCAGCAGGATGATGTTGGAGCGCGCCACGCGCGAGTGCAGCACGTCGCCGCAGATCGCGACCAGAAGGCCCTCGAGCCGGCCCTTGTTGCGCCTGATCGTCAGTGCGTCGAGCAGGGCCTGGGTCGGATGTTCATGGGCGCCGTCGCCGGCATTGATGACCGAGCCATCCACTTTATGAGCCAGCAATTCGACCGCACCAGAGGCATGATGGCGCACCACCAGAATGTCCGGGTGCATGGCGTTCAGCGTCACCGCCGTGTCCATCAGCGTCTCGCCCTTGCGGATCGAGGAGGAGGATACTGACATGTTCATGACGTCGGCGCCGAGCCGCTTGCCGGCGATTTCGAACGAGGACTGGGTGCGGGTGGAGGCTTCGAAGAACAGATTGACCTGGGTGCGGCCCCTCAGGTTGGATCGCTTCTTATCGACCTGGCGGTTGAGTTCGACGAACTCCTCGGAAAGGTCCAAAAGGCCGGTAATGTCGGCCACGGAAAGGCCCTCGATGCCCAGCAGATGCCGGTGTCCGAGGACGAAACTCGATTTCGATGCGAATGTCATTAAAGTCAAAGCTATAGGCAGAGATTCATGACGGGGCAAGGCGGATTCGGGGACTTGCGGGTTTTCCCCCCGCTGAAGTCCGGGGAGGGTAAACGGGACGGCAATGTCGGGCTGGAACATGAAAATAATCGTCACGGCTCCGGGCTGGATTCCGGCCCTAATGGCCGCGGTCACATGCTGTTTCGCGCAGTCGCCGAAACCCCCCGGCGATTTCGTCTATCTGCGCGACATCGATCCCACCATCATTCAGGACATGCGCTACGCCACGGCCAATAATTTCGTCGGACACGTCCTCAATGGCTACCAGGCAGGCGAGTGCATCGTCACGCGCAGCGTCGGGAATGCGCTGGCGCGGGTGCAGCGCGATCTCGCGCCGCGCGGTCTCTCGCTGAAAATGTATGACTGCTATCGTCCGCAGCGTGCGGTGAACGACATGTACGCCTGGGCTCAGGATGGCCGCGAGGTAAGGGCGCAGCAGCTTTACAATCCGAAGCTGCGCAAGCGGGATCTGTTCCGGCTCGGCTATGTCGCGCGGCATTCCGGCCATTCGACAGGCAAGGCCGTGGACCTGACACTGGTGCGATTGCCGGAGCCGAAGGTGCCGCCGTTCGATCCGAGCGCTGATTATGCCGATTGCACGCAGGCGGCGGATTTGCGCGCGCCCGACTCAAGTGTGGACACGGGCACCGGCTATGACTGTTCGGACGAGAAGGCGCACACCGCATCAAAGGCGATCGCGCCGGAGCAGCGAAAATGGCGCGATACGCTGGTATCGGCGATGGCGAAGCAAGGTTTCATCAACTACGAGGTGGAATGGTGGCACTTCTCGCTGCCGGGGCAGGGTGACACCGCATATGATTTTCCCGTGGCGCGGCATCCTTGAGAACCAATCCGGCTTAGGCTGCCTTCGCCCAACACGGACCGGCCAGCCGATGAATCAGGCGCGCGATACCAAAGAGGTCTTCAACCAGTCGCCGCCGTTCGAGGACGTCGATCTGTTCGCGCTGGACCGGCCGCTGGCGGACGCGGTCGCGGCCAATGGCGGAGCGGCGCATGCGGCGGAGCTGTCGGAGTTCGGCAAACACTGGGGCTCAGTGGCGATGGCGGAACGCGGCCGTCTTGCCAACGAGAATGTCCCCAAATTGAAACTGTTCGATGCACGCGGCAATCGCCGCGACGAGGTCGAATTCCATCCGGCGTATCATGAGCTGATGGCGCACAGCGCGCATGCTGGTCTTCACAATTCCACATGGAATGAAAAAGGCGAGACGGCTGGCGGCGCGTCAGAAGTGCTGCGCGCAGCGAAGTTCTTCATGACGGCGCAGGTCGAGACCGGACATCTGTGTCCGATCACCATGACGCGCGCGGCTGTGGGTGCGCTGTCAGCCGATCCGGCGCTCCGTGCCAAAGTGATGCCGGTGCTCGGCATCCGCAGCTACGATCCAATATTCGCACCATGGTGGGGCAAACGCGGCATGACCATCGGCATGGGGATGACCGAGCGGCAGGGCGGCACCGATGTGCGCGCCAACACCACGCAGGCAGTGAGAGACGGCGACGCCTACCGCATCAGCGGGCACAAGTGGTTCATGTCGGCGCCGATGTGCGATGCGTTTCTGGTGCTGGCGCAGGCGGAGGGCGGGCTGACGTGTTTTTTCATGCCGCGCTTCAAACCGGATGGCCACGTCAACGCGATTCACTTTCAGCGCCTCAAGGACAAGCTCGGCAACCGCTCCAATGCGTCCTGCGAGGTCGAGTTCGACAACGCCTACGCGTTGCGGCTGGGTGAGGAGGGGCGCGGCATTGCGACCATCATCCAGATGGTCTCGCTGACGCGGCAGGATTGCGCCATCGCCTCCGCAGGGCTGATGCGCTCGGGATTGGCTCATGCGCTGCATCACGCGCGTCATCGCGCCGTGTTCCAGAAACACCTCGCCGATCAGCCGCTGATGCGCGGCTTGCTCGCGGACATGGCTTTGCATGTCGAAGCCTCGACGGCGCTGGTGATGCGCCTCTGTCGATCCTTTGACCGCGCGCCGCGAGATAAAGTGGAGGCCGCGTACATGCGGCTGCTGGCGCCGGCAGTGAAATACTGGATCTGCAAAAGCGCGCCGGGTTTCCTTTACGAGGCGATGGAGTGCCTTGGCGGCAACGGTTATGTCGAAGAGGGCATTCTCGCCCGCCATTATCGCGAGGCTCCCGTCAATGCGATCTGGGAAGGCTCCGGCAATGTCATGTGCCTCGACGTGCTGCGTGCGCTGGCACATGATAGAGAGGCGGCGGATGCGGTGGTGCAAAATCTCGCCGCAACGGCCAAGGGCCTTCCCGGAATCAGCGAGGCCGTTGCGGTCATCTCAAATATTTTCCGGCAGCCGGATGCCGAGCGGCTCGCGCGGTGTGCTGTCGAAAAACTCGCGCTGCTCGCTGCGACCGCCGCGCTGAATGAGATGTCGTCACAACATGCGGCACTGTTTGCAAAAACGAGATTGGCCAACGACCATGGCAGCCTGTATGGCACCGTCGATCTTGGCGAAGATGCAATCCGCAAGCTGCTCGAACGGGCATTACCTGACTGAGGTTCATCCATGAGTTCGATTGAAATTCCCGCGCCCATCGCGCCGACCAAAACGCCGCGTTCGCCGCGGGTTTGGAAATTCTGGGGCACGCTGCTCTGGGGTTTTGTGATCTTCGCCGCCTTGTTCCTGGGGCAGGCAGTCGTGGTCGGCGTTTTGGTGTGGCAGCATGGATCGTTCGATATGGCTACGCTGAAAACGCTGCTCGCGGGCGGGCTGACGCTCTCGCTGTCGGTGGTGGCGGGACTACCGGCAGTGCTGGCGGCGATCTGGCTCGCGACCAGAGCAGCGCGCATGGGTTTTGCCGAGTATCTCGCTTTGCGACGACCACCGTGGAAGCTGCTGCTGATCGGCGTCGCGGCGCTCGCGGTTGTGGTCGAGGGCTGGGATCTGATGGCGCAGGCCACGGGACGCGATGTTACGCCTGGCTTCATGGGCGAAGTCTTGAAATCGGCTCGCGCGGACAACACACTATGGCTTCTAGTTCTCGCGTTCTGCGTGGCGGCGCCGATTACCGAGGAATTTTTCGTCCGCGGATTTCTGTATCGCGGCTGGTCGGAATCGTTTTTGCGTCCCGTCGGCGCGATCCTGCTGTCGTCGCTGGTGTGGACGCTGATGCACCTGCAATATGACTGGTTCTTCCTCGGCGAGGTGTTTTCGATCGGAGTGCTGCTCGGCGTGCTGCGTTATTACGGCAATTCAATCTGGCTGACTGTGATCCTACACGGCCTGAACAATCTCGCAGCCACCGTTCAGACCATGTGGCTTACCAGTTCATAGGCCGTCGCGGTGCAAAGTCGCCAGCCGGTCGAGCGCGCCCTGCAAAATAAAGATCGCGGCGTGCTCGTCGATCACCTTGGCGCGTTTCGCCCGGCTCATATCCATGTCGATCAGTTCGCGCTCGACCGCGACGGTGGAGAGCCGCTCGTCCCACAGGCCGATGGCTAAATCTGTAAGCCTTGCGAAATTGCGCGCGAAGGCGCGCGTCGATTGCGCGCGTGGACCTTCGCTGCCATCCATGTTGATCGGCAGGCCGAGCACGAATCCGCAAACGCCGCGCTCGCCGGCGAGGGCAAGCAACCGCGCGGCGTCGACGGTAAACGTCTTGCGCTGGATG
Source organism: Xanthobacteraceae bacterium (assembly GCA_019747015.1). Lineage (GTDB taxonomy): Bacteria > Pseudomonadota > Alphaproteobacteria > Rhizobiales > Xanthobacteraceae > Afipia. The sequence goes on along the minus strand of JAIERI010000001.1, from coordinate 13,144 downwards.
GTCTCGACGCCGGTGGCTAACTTGCGGTCGGGGTCGGATACCGCGACACCAAGGGTCTTGGTGCCGAGATCGAGGCCAATCAGCGCGCCGCGCGGCGGCCAATGGATCGCGGCTTCGGTCAAAGGCAGTATCAGTGCTGGCATGACTTTCGCTTAACATGAGGGCGCAAGGCGATGCAAAGCAGGAGAGGCGGGGCAAATGGATGGATTGACGCTGTTCGGGCTGTTCGCGGTCAGCGCGATGCTTGTTTGTTACGCGCTCGAGGAGCGTCATCCGCTGTTCATCCTCGGATTCGCCGCCGCCTGCGCTCTCGGCTCGATCTATGGTTTTCTGCAGGGCGCATGGCCGTTCGGTCTCGTCGAGGGAATCTGGGCTATCGTGGCGCTGCGCCGCTGGATGGTCCGGCAGCGCCAACGCCAGACCCTCTGAATCGCAGGGAAAATTCCGTCCCGCAGGGTGGTTTCCACTCCGCCCCAAAATGCTTTATACGGCAGGCGGAATTGGAACCGCCTTGCGGCCTTTCCGGCGCTGTCTAACCGGAGTTTTCAAAAATGTCAGTCGATGCCGCCACCGTCCGCCGGATCGCGCATCTTGCGCGGATCGCGGTCAAGGATGACGAGGTCTCCCATTTGCAGGGCGAACTCAATGCCATGCTGGCTTTCGTCGAGCAGCTCTCCGAGGTCAACGTCGATGGCGTCGAACCGATGACATCGGTGACGCCGATGGAGATGAAGAAGCGGCACGATGTGGTCAATGACGGCGAGATCGCGGATGAGGTTCTTGCCAACGCGCCGGCGAGCGAGGATCACTTCTTCCTGGTTCCGAAAGTTGTCGAGTAATAGGCAGGACAAAATGTCATGTGCATCCTGTGCAACGACGAAAACGCCTATACGGCCTACATGGAATACATCGACGCCATGGAGCGGCAGGGCCAGACACCGAATGCCGAGGATGCGATGACGGCGGCGATGAAAGCCGCCGACGCCGCGGAAGCGGCCAGACGATCCAACAAATCTTCCTTTCTCTGTGACCCGGTTGATAAATGACTGACCTGACGTCCCTGACGCTCGCCGATGCCAAGGAAGGCCTCTCGGCAAAATCCTTCACGTCGCTGGAACTGACCAACGCGCATCTTGCCGCGATGGAGAAAGCGCGGGTGCTCAACGCCTATGTGCTGGAAACGCCGGAGCAGGCGCGTGCAATGGCAAAGGAAGCCGATGCAAGGATCGCCAAGGGCGCGAGCGGCAACCTCGAAGGCATCCCGCTCGGGATCAAAGATCTGTTCGCCACCAAGGGCGTGCGCACCACCGCGTGTTCGAAGATTCTTGGCGACTTCATCCCGCCCTATGAATCGACCGTCACATCCCAACTCTGGCGCGATGGCGCGGTGATGCTCGGCAAGCTCAACAATGACGAATTCGCTATGGGCTCGTCGAACGAAACCTCGGCGTTCGGTCCTGTCGTCAATCCGTGGCGGCGCGAGGGCTCGGACGTCAATCTTGTGCCCGGCGGCTCATCCGGCGGATCGGCGGCGGCAGTGGCCGCGAGTCTTTGTCTCGGAGCGACCGGCACCGACACCGGCGGCTCGATCAGGCAGCCCGCGGCGTTCACCGGGATCGCCGGCGTCAAGCCGACCTATGGCCGCTGCTCCCGCTGGGGCATTGTCGCCTTCGCGTCTTCATTGGATCAGGCCGGACCATTCGCGCGCACCGTGCGCGACACCGCGATCCTGCTGCGCTCGATGGCGGGACACGATCCGAAGGATACCACGTCGGTCAACCGCGAGGTGCCGGATTATGAAGCGGCGATCGGCAAATCCGTCAAAGGCATGAAGATCGGCATTCCCAGGGAATACCGGATTGAAGGCATGTCAGCGGAAATCGAAAAATTATGGACACAGGGCGCCGACTGGCTGAAGGCCGCAGGCGCTGAACTCGTCGAAGTGTCGCTGCCGCACACCAAATACGCGCTGCCGGCTTATTATGTCGTCGCGCCTGCCGAAGCCTCGTCAAATCTGGCACGTTACGACGGCGTGCGCTACGGCGCGCGAGTCAACGGCAAGAACATCGCCGAGATGTACGAGAACACCCGCGCCGCAGGATTCGGCCCCGAAGTGCGACGCCGTATCATGATCGGGACCTACGTGCTCTCCGCCGGATATTACGACGCCTATTATTTGCGTGCGCAGAAGGTCCGCACCCTGATCAAGAAGGATTTCGAGGATGTGTTCGCCAAGGGCGTGAGCGCAGTCCTGACCCCGGCGACGCCATCGGCTGCTTTCGGCATCGGCGAGAAGGGCAAAGCCGATCCGGTCGAGATGTATCTGAACGACATTTTCACGGTGACGGTGAACATGGCCGGTCTGCCGGGCATCGCGGTGCCGGCGGGTAAGGACAAACAGGGCCTGCCGCTCGGTCTTCAGTTGATCGGCCGGCCGTTCGACGAGGAGACGCTGTTCTCGCTCAGTGAGGTGGTCGAGCAGGCCGCCGGGTCTTTCATTCCGAAACAGTGGTGGGCCTGATGTCGTCCGGTCAGCACGCTTTGTCGGAGTTGCGCGCGACCATCGATCGGATCGATCGCGAAATTGTGGCTCTTTTGGCTGAGCGTGTGCGGTGTCTCGATAAGGTGGTCGAGGTCAAGACGCGCGAAAATCTGCCCGCCGCGATTCCCGAGCGGGTCGAGGAGGTAGTGGCTCATGTCCGCACACAGGCTGAGACCGCCGGTATGCCGCCGGAGCTTGCCGAATTGCTCTGGCGCCGGCTCATCGAATGGTCGATTGCCTATGAAGAGGGTCATCTGCCGAGACGCTGACACACCACTAAGTCAGGCATCATAATCGCCGGGTTTTCCGACACCCGCCATCGTTGTAGAGTTCGAACCATGAACGCACCCATCGATCCGAAAAAACTCATCAAGGGCGTCACCGGCGACTGGGAAGTCGTCATCGGGCTCGAAATCCATGCCCAAGTGACGTCGAACTCCAAGCTGTTCTCCGGCGCCTCCACGCAGTTCGGCGGCGAGCCGAACGAGCACGTCTCTCTGGTGGACGCTGCCATGCCGGGCATGCTGCCGGTCATCAATGAGGAATGCGTCGCGCAGGCGATCCGCACGGGTCTTGGACTGAAGGCTCAGATCAACCTGAAATCGACTTTCGACCGGAAGAACTATTTCTATCCGGATTTGCCGCAGGGCTACCAGATCAGCCAGTTCAAGCAGCCGATCGTAGGTGAGGGCGCGGTGATCGTGGACATGCGCGATGGCGAGAGCATCACGGTGGGCATCGAGCGGCTGCATCTGGAGCAGGACGCCGGCAAATCGCTGCACGACCAGCACCCGACCATGTCGTTCGTCGACCTCAACCGTTCCGGCGTGGCGCTGATGGAGATCGTCTCCCGGCCCGACATGCGCTCCTCCGAGGAGGCGCGCGCCTATGTCACCAAGCTGCGGACCATCCTGCGTTACCTTGGCACCTGCGACGGCGACATGGAGAAGGGCAACCTGCGCGCCGACGTCAACGTGTCGGTGCGCAAGCCCGGCGAGGGCCTCGGCACCCGCTGCGAGATCAAGAACGTCAATTCGATCCGCTTCATCGGCCAGGCCATCGAGTATGAGGCCCGCCGCCAGATCGGCATTCTGGAAGACGGCGGCAAGATCGACCAGGAAACCCGGCTGTACGATCCCGGCAAGGGCGAGACCCGCTCGATGCGCTCCAAGGAAGAGGCGCACGACTATCGCTATTTCCCCGACCCCGACCTGCTGCCGCTGGAATTCACCTCCGGCTATGTCGAGGAACTGAAATCGAAGCTGCCGGAGCTGCCGGACGAGAAGCGCGCCCGTTTCATCGCCGAATTGGGCCTGACGCCTTATGATGCCAGCGTGCTGGTCAGCGAGCGCGAAAGCGCGGACTACTTCGAAGCTGTGCTGGCCAAACTCACCAACAAGGCGCGGGACGGCAAGCAGGCCGCCAATTGGGTGATCAACGAACTCTTCGGCCGCCTTAACAAAGAGGGGCAAGAGATCGCCGCCTCACCGGTCTCCGCGGCCCAGATCGCGGGAATTGTCGACCTGATCGGAGAAGAAACCATCTCCGGCAAGATCGCGAAGGATCTTTTCGAGATCGTCTGGACCAAGGGCGGCGATCCGAAGGCGCTGGTTGACGAACTCGGCATGAAGCAGGTCACGGACCTTGGCGCCATCGAGAAGGTGGTGGACGACATCATCGCCGCCAACCCCGACAAGGTGGCGCAGGCCAAGGCAAAGCCGACCATGATCGGCTGGTTCGTCGGTCAGGTGATGAAATCGTCGGGCGGCAAGGTCAATCCGCAGGCCGTCAACGACATCCTGAAGACCAAACTCGGCATCTGATTGCCGCCATCGAAGCGGGCGCGGAGGCGCTGTTGGAGCGGCGCGCGGGCGCTCGCCAACATGCGGACGAGAATCGCAGCTGCGAATCGGTTTTCGCAAAACAACCAAAAAGTTTGCCGGTCTGCGCGGAGATCTGGGTAAAACCAAAAATCTCCGAAAATAATTTTATTGCCAAAATTCGCGACTCAGAGTCCGCGAAACGCACTTTGCACGGCTCAAGACATGGTGCGCGCGTTCTTCCGCTATATGCATTGATCGGCACAACAATGAAAGTTATGCACGCGTGGCAGTGGTTTCTTGAAAAATTATCGTAACGCATTGCTGGATTTCGCGCGGCCGATGCGCGTCGCCGGATCGGCATGGTGGTGTTGAAGCAAAGTGCGCGCACCGTGTGCGGCAGTTCTCGCGTCAACACTTCCTTAAGCGGCAAGATGTTTTTTTCAACGTGTTGGTGTAATCCAAATGCAGTGCATTTCGATTCCCGAGTGCACGAAGCGATTAAGCCATCTCACTAACTTAGGAGGGCAACATGGCCAAGAAAGCGAAGAAGGCGAAGAAGGCGAAATCGGCAGTGAAGAAGACTGCCAAGAAGACTCGCAAGGTCGCCAAGAAGAAGAAGTAAGGCTTTGCCTTATGGAATTGCCGGCACTTGATGCCGGCAACGTCACACGGGCCGATGGTCTCTAAGACCTTAAGGCTCAGGTCGACGAAAGAGGGTGTCGGCGAGACATCAGGTGAGACGGCCAGATGGCCAATGCAGCAGGGTTCGCCCCGCTGCGGTATCCGGCAGAAGGGCTACAGGTTCTTCGTTCGTTGCGGATTTTGTTTCCGCTGTTTCAACGGAAACGTTGTCCCGTTGGAATCTCGACCCTGACGTGTTCACCGACGCCCTCGTTCTTTTCTAGAACGCCCGAATCGGGTGTTGAAGCGTTGCCGCCCGCCGGGCGTTTGCACAATCCGCTTCCCGATGTTCCCTCCCGATTTTTAAATTCACAGTCGCCGCGCGGCGTTCATGTCGCGGTTCGCTGTTCGCCTTGCGTAATGGTTATCGCTTCGCCAAGCGGCGAGGTGAATCGATTTTCACGATTGCCAAAAATGCCTGCAAACCGGTGATTTCTCGCGCAGCGGCGAAAAGCGCGGCAAGACGCGTTCAGATTCGATTCATCGCGATACTTAAACTGCCCTTCAAATTTTACGGATCATATGGCTGCAACAAGCCGGTCAACGGCGAGCGCGTATTCCGCAGAAGGCGGGAACGTCATTTGCGGAATACGCGCAACAAACAACAGGCGTGTCGAAGCGATTGGACAGGGGCCGCGGCCGGTGTGCCGGGACCACCAAAAAGGAGTACGGGGATGTTTCAGGGAGTCATTGAGACCAGCACTGCGGTGCCGGCGGAGATCGGGGCGAACGGTGATGCGCTGTTCGATCTCGGCCTGATGTTTTCCACGGGTCGGAGCGGTGCGATCGATCTCGTCGCCGCGCATAAATGGTTCAACCTTGCCGCGCTCAAGGGCAGGGTGGATGCGCTCTCGCATCGCCGCGAACTGGCCGAGTTGATGTCGGAGACCGAAATCGCCATGGCCCAGCGCGAAGCCCGCGCCTGGATGACCGCGCATTAAAGGCCGTTTGCGGAATACGCGCTAGGGCAGCGGGTCAACCGTGAAAGATGTGGGAGCTTCCCCGTTTTGCGCGCGCCGCCACATCGTGGTGTAGGCGGCCTCGAGATGGCGGGTGTAGCGCGCGGTATTGAACAGCGGTGAGGCTGGCCGGTTGTTTGCGGCGAGCTTCGCTTTAATCGAGGCAAGAAGAGCCGGATCGCCTGCAAGCTTCAGGGCGAGTGCCTCGTAGTCTTCCAGTGACGTGGTAACGAGTTCGGGCAGGCCTGCCGTGTTCAGCAGGCTGGCAGCGACACGCCCAGCAAATGTCGACCCGATGCAGGTGATCAGCGGCAGGCCAGCCCACAGGGCATCGCTCGCGGTGGTGTGGGCGTTATAATAGATCGTGTCGAGGAAAAGGTCGGCGAGGCGGTGCCGCGCCAGGTGATCTTCCGGTTTGTCCATGCGCTGCGCAAAAATCAGACGATCCGGCGATACCCCGCGGGCCTCCGCCTCATGCCGCAGATTCGCCTGTGCCGTTCCGTTCAAGGACGATAGCCAGAGCACGCTGCCGTCGACCTTTTTGAGCAGCCTCATCCACACATCGAAAACAAGCGGAGTGATCTTGTAGGCGTTGTTGAAGGAGCAGAATACCACACCATCGTCGGGCAGGCCGAAATCGGCTCGGCGCATCGGCATATCCGACACCGCGCGGGTGTCGTCGGCGGGCAGGAAGCTGTCCGGCAGATATGCGGTGCGTTCCGAATAGTGATCGTGGTCAACCTCGGGAATTACAACACGATCCGCAAGGATGTAGTCATGGTATGGCGTCCCGACCGTGCCGGCATAACCGAGGTAGTTGACCTGAACCGGGGCCGGGCGGTGCGCGAAAATGCCGGGCCGTTCGAGATGGGTATGGCCTACGAGGTCGATTACGACATCGATCTGCAGTGACAAGAGCAATTCGGCGATTTCGGTGTCATTCTTTTTGCTGACGTCGTGAAAGTCATCGAACGCTGCCTTCATGCGTTGCCCCATCGGGGTCGGCGATTCAGGCGAGAGTGATATGCCGCTGATCCGGAATTTCGACCGGTCGTGCGTTTCCAACACCGCCGCCAGCAACATTGAAACCGGATGATCGCGAAAATCTCCAGAGACATAGGCAATGTTCAGACGGTCATGCGTGCGCGCTTCGCCTTGCCAAAGGGGTGTTTCTTTTTGCGGATAAAAATGTTGCGAATAGTTCAGGGCGCACACAAGCTGTTCAGCGGCCGTGGCAGGTGTCGAGAACAATTTGGCAGGGTCAATGACGGGCAAACCCGCGCCCACACCCTCAATGCAGCGGGCCCAATCTGCCGCGATTTGGTCCCAGCGGCATATTTGAGCTGCGGCATGCACTCTGGAGCCCGGCACGTATTCCAGATTGGGTTTGATCTTGATCGCGTTTTCGTACGCGTCGAAGGCGGCATCCCACTTGGCTGCGGCGCCGTAAAAATTTCCCAGACCCAGCCACGCTCCCGCCAGATCGCCTTTAAGCTTGAGCGCCTTCTGAAACAGTGGCAGCGCTTCGTTGTATCGGTGTAACTGCATGTAAAACTGGCCGAAATACATCCAGGCTTCGGCCGAGTCCGGGTTGAGTTTAATCGCGGTGGTGAAGGCCTCCAATGCTTCGTCGTAGCGGCCCAGCGCGAGCTGGAGCTGCCCTCGGCCAACCAGGGCGGTGTCGTGAGCACGATTGATCTTCAAGGCGCCTTCGAAAGCAGCGTCGGCATCCTGATATCGCTTCAGACTGAGAAAAGTGAAACCCCTGCCAACAAACGCTTCCACGTTGTCAGGCTTGAGAATCAGAGCCTGTTCGAAATTGCCAAGCGCGTCGGGATAATCTCTTTGATCGAAATATGCGTTGCCGCGGCCAACCCATGCTTCAGCCAGCGCGGGTTTGAGCCGGATGGCATCGCCGTAAGCGGCGATAGCCTCGCTGACGCGCCCCGCCGAAAAGAGCGATCTTGCCTTATTGCAAAGAGCTTCCGCATAATTCGGCGCAAGTGAAACGGCGCGATCGAAATTCGCCATCGCCTCATCGTAGCGGCTGAGATCGTTGAGGACCGTGCCGCGATTGTTCCATGTTTCGGGGCTGGCAGGATTGATCGCGCCGGCTTTGCTGAAAGCCTCAAGGGCCGGCTCGAACTTTCTGAGTTTTTTCAGCACCAATCCATAATTGTAGAAGGTTTTGTCCGAACTCGAACTGACGGCAATGGCCTTGCGCAACAGCGGCTCGGCTTCATCGAACCGTTCGGTTTGAATGAGAAGGGCGGCATACAGATTGAGCGCGCCGAAGTGCCGCGGCTCACCACGCAGAAACTTTTTAAACTCGCGTTCGGCCTCACTGAAGCGTCCGCTTTGGAAAGCGGCGAGGGCTTGTGCGAAAATTTGGGAAGATTGCAATTTCGACTCCCGACAGGGGACCAGGATAACAACGTACCAAGTTCGCGACCTATCAGGGTAGCGGTTCGACCGTGAACGAGGAGGGGGCTTCGCCGTTTTGCGCGCGCTGCCACATCGTGGTGTAAGCCGCCTCGATATGCCGGGCGTAACGCGCGGTATCAAATAGCGGCGAGGTCAGCCGTCCTGCGGCGAGTTTCGCTTTGATCGAGCCGAGCAGAGCGGGGTCGCGCGCTAGCTTGAGGGCCAGCGCCTCATAGTCTTCCAGCGATGTGGTGACGAGTTCAGGAAGGCCGGCCGCATTGAGCACGCTTGCTGCGACCCGTCCGGCAAAAGTGGATCCGATGCACGTCACCAGTGGCAGGCCGGCCCACAACGCGTCGCTGGCGGTGGTGTGAGCATTACATGGCAGGGTATCCAGAAAAAGATCGGCGGCGCGATGGCGGGCGAGATGATCGGCGACCTCGGTGCGCGGCGCAAAGACTATCCGCTGAGTGTCGATGCCGCGAATGGCCGCTTCCCGGCGCAGATTGTCCTTAGCGGTGCCGTTGCCGGCGAGCAGCCACAGCACGCTGCCATCGACCTGACGCAGCAGGCGCATCCATACATCGAACACCGCAGGTGTGATTTTGTAATTGTTGTTGAACGAGCAAAAAACAAAGCCGTCTTCCGGAAGATTCATCTCAGTGCGAGACGGCGTGTGCCCGGCGATGGCGCGTGTCCTGTCGTTGGGCTGATACGAGTGAGGCAGCCGGATGATCTTTTCCGAATAGAATTTTTCGTCTTCTTGCGGAATGATTGTCCCATCCGCGACAAGGTAGTCGATGTAGCCGGCGCCCATCGTTCCCGGGTAGCCCAGATAGTTCACCTGAACCGGTGCTGCGCGATGGGCGAAAATTCCGGGGCGTGAGTTCTGGGTGAAACCTTTCAGATCCACGGCAATATCTATTTCATGGGTTCGAAGCAGCCGGGCGACGTTCAGATCGCTCTGGTTTTGCACGTCGAAAAAACGATCGAAGCTTGCCTTCAGACGTTCGCGCATCTCTCCAGGAGGAGCCGGCCCGAACGATACGGCATTCATTTCGAAGCGCGACTTGTCGTGCGCTTCGAACAGGCCTGCAATCAGGCAAGCTGTGGCATGGTCGTGAAAATCCGCGGAAACATAGGCGATCCGGATACGATCATGTGAAGGGCGTTTTCCGAGCGGCGGAAGATGATTCGTTTGCGGAAATTTGTCTTTGACGTAGATGTTCGCGCACAACAGCTGATCGCCAGGTCCGGCAGGTGTTGAGAGCAGGGCGAAGGGCTGCGATCCGCGCCCGGCCTTTAAGTCGCTGATAACGCGGGACCATTCGGCGTCGAAATCCTGCCAGCGGCAGACATGCGCGATCGCGAAAAGCATGTCTCCTCTTGTGTAAGGCGAGGCGGGGTCCGCTTTCAGCGCGGCTTGATAGGCGCCGCACGCTTCATCGAATCGCTTGAGATCGAACAGGATGTTGGCGCGGTTATTGTGCGCCGGCCCGTAGCCGGGATCGATGGCGATCGCGCGATCGCAAAGAGCGAGAGCTTCTTCCAGCCTGCCGGCGCTTCGATGAATGATCGAGTAATTCGAGAGTGCCAGGATGGAGCGAGGGTCAAGCGAAAGAGCTTTTGTGTAACTCTCGCTGGCCCGCTGCTGTTCGCCAAGATCGAATTGCACCCGGCCGAGATTGATGTAGGCGTCAGCGGAGCGGGGATTGAGCTTGATCGCGCGCCGGAGTGCGGTGACGGCGTCGGTCAGTTCTCCACGCTGCGCGTGAATCACGCCCAACAGCAGATAGGGTCCAAATTGCTCACGGTTCTTTGAGAGAATCGACCGGCAAAGTCGTTCCGCGAGCGACAGGTTCCCCGACTGCAACGCTGCGACGGCTTGCTCGATCATAACTACCTAATTTGGTGGCGGAGACGGAGGGATTCGAACCCTCGATACCCCTTTCAGGGTATGCTCATTTAGCAAACGAGTGCCTTCAGCCGCTCGGCCACGTCTCCACGTATCCCCGATATGCCCGAGCCGGAGGCAGCCTGCAAGCCGGGCGGAGCCAGTTATAAAGGTCGCGTCTTGCTGCACAGCATTTCGCCACATCGACAGCAAGAACCGCCTCGATTCGGGCAAATACAGTCCGCTTGAACGCGCCCATCCGGCCGAAGGCACGGTGCGTTGTTTCTGCCGCAGCCGGCGACATGAATTAGAAATACATTGTATTTCAATCACTTAATTGGATGTATGACAGGTATGCGAGTGCCATTTGTGCAACACATTTCCGAAAACAGCCCCATTTGCCCGCATATGTGGCGGTCCTTTGTTGCGTGTGCGGCACCGTTAGGTAATTGTCTGAGGAGCGACGGAGGGGGGCATCCCGAGGTCGTCCCGTTTGGAAGTTTCGCTTAAGTCGCTTGCGTTTGTGCGGGAGTGTCCGAAAGCGCGAGGCGACTGAGCGGTCCACAGGGATAAAGGGAACCTACCTCGGGTGTGACTTAACACCAGCGGACCGGAACCTTCCCAATATAACGCAACTTGGAGGTTTTATGAGCAAGATTAAGAGCCTTATCCTCGGATCGGCGGCGGGTCTCGTCGCGATCGGTGGAGCTCAGGCAGCTGATCTTCCCGTCAAGGCCAAAGCGGTCGAATACGTGAAGGTTTGTTCCCTGTACGGCGCCGGTTTCTATTACATCCCGGGCACCGACACCTGTATTCGCCTCGGCGGCTATCTGCGCGCCGAAGTCACTTTCAACGGCACGCCGATCGACACGGTTTACCTCAATGGTACCGGCGGTGACTCGAGCCGCAACGCGAACGACTTCAACAGCCGCGCGCGTCTGATGCTTCAGATCGACACCCGCACCGCGACTGAATACGGTGTTGTCCGTACCTTCGCTGCAGTCGGTCCGCAGTTCTCGACCGCTGACTCCTACGCCAGCGCTGCTGGCGGCGGTGGTTCGGCTCTCGGCCTCGGCGCGATCAAGGTTGAAAACGCGTTCGTTCAGTTCGCTGGCTTCACCTTCGGTCGTTCGTACTCGGCTTACGCGACGCCTTGGAACGGTTATCCGGGCAACATCGGTTCGGGCCTCTGGGGTGGACCGACCTATGACTCGGGCGTGAACAACGTTCAGTACACCTGGCAGTTCGGTAACGGCTTCTCGGCCAGCATCGGTGCTGATGAGCAGAGCACGTCCAACCGTGCGACCCTCTTCAACCTGTCGGCTGCCGGCGTCGGTGCCAGCGGTTCGCAGACGTTCCCGACCACCACGGCCGTTCCCGGCTTTGGTTTCTATCAGGGCAACTCGGGTGCTGACATCGTCGGCAACCTGAAGCTCGATCAGGCTTGGGGTCTCATCCAGGTGTCGGCTGCGGGCCACGATCTGGCTGGTACCTACTATAACGGCAGCAACACCTCCTCGGGTCATCCGCAGGACAAGTGGGGCTTCGCTGTGACCGGTGCATTGTCGCTCAAGAACCTGCCGTTCGGTCCTGGTGACAGCATCAACGTCGAAGGTACCTACACCGAAGGCGCTCTGAAGTACCTCGTTGGTAACTCGGGTGCGGCTCCGACCAACATCGCAGTCGTCGACGGCAACAACTTCGCTGTTGCTCCGATCACCGATGGTGTTTACGCCAACGGCACTTCGATCCAGCTGACCAAGGGTTATGGTATGCGCGGTGCGTATAACCACAACTGGAACGCCAACTGGACCACCAGCGTGTTCGGTTCGTACAGCAAGATCGATTACAACGGTACCGCCACGACCCTTATCTGCAGCGGTAACGGTGTGAACACTGGCATGCTGACCGCCCTCGGTGCCATTAGCTGTAATCCAGACTTCAAGCTCAGCCAGGTTGGCCTGCAGCAGATCTGGACTCCGGTTAAGGGTCTGGCGTTCTACGCAGAAGGCATGTGGACCCACGTCGATCCTTCGTCCAGCGGCACCACCACCGCCACTCCGACGATCGACGCTCAGGCTCCTCGTAACTACACCATCCACAGCGTTGATCAGTTCAGCGGCGCTCTCCGCGTTCAGCGTAACTTCTGATCGTTTCACCCTCGGGTGATGATCTAAAAGAACCCCCGGCAGGAAACTGCCGGGGGTTTTTATTTGCGGATGGGATATTGCGATGGTGTGTTACGGAGAAATCCGTCGCGATTCTGTGGCGCTCAAATATCACCGTATTTACGGAACGAGCATTATGGCCGAGCCAGCAACGGCTGGTATCAAGTTGCACATCGGAGGTCAGGAATATCGTGAGGGATGGAAAATCCTCGATGCTATTCCAGGCCCGATCGTTGATTACGTTGGAAACTGCAACGACCTGTCATTTTTGGAAGATGGAAGTTGCAGCGAAGTCTACGCATCCCATGTTTTCGAGCATCTGGCTTACGACGGTGAGCTGCTGGGCTCCCTCAGGCAGGTCTATCGCGTTCTCAAGCCGGGCGGCAGGCTGAGGGCTGCGGTCCCCGACCTCGATACGCTGTGCAGGCTGTTTGTACATCCTGCTGTTAACCCCGAAGGCAAGTTTCACATCATGCGAATGATGTTCGGCGGCCGGAAGACGCCCTACGATGTGCATTTCGCGGGACTGGACGCGCAAATTTTTGGATCGTTTCTCCATGAGGCCGGCTTTCGTCAAATCGAACGGGTCAAGAGCTTCGGCTTGTTCGACGATACAAGCGAGATGCTCTTTGGCCATACTCCAATTAGCCTCA